>JAPLLI010000210.1 GCA_026387615.1 Nitrospirota bacterium | reverse complement strand
AACGCGCTGACACCCTCAATGTCGCGTTCCTGGCTCACCCCAAGCGCTTCAAGGGAAGGGCCCCTCAACCGCCCAGGCTGCCAACCGCGGCCTGGATCAATCCACCCAAACAGGAGGCCACCACCAACACTCCCGATCCTTTGACAGTAATTTCATGCAACCCGGTGTCTCAATGTCATTGACACGCTCCGCTGCGACCTCGGACTTTGGCAGTTCAGAGTCACCGTGATCGGCGACCAAGCAGAGGCTGGGGCTCAAGGGAACAATAGGCATAATGCCAAAGGTGTCTGGGGCCATGAACTCGCCATCCATTGCCTTAAGGATTCCCCAGTGAACGCCCTTCAATTGACTCGCTAGCCAGTCAATTTCCATCTGGATGCGTAGCCCAAGAATCTGTCGCTCAGGAAACGTCTGGTCTTGGCAAACGAACGCACAATGTTTTCGCTCCAAGATCTCTTCTTGATCCTTCGTCAGATTCTCGGCAAACATTCCTGATGCGTACTGTGGAGGTAACGATTCATCGCGAAGCCTCGCGCGTAGATGCCAGAGGGAAAAGAAATTCGCGACGGTCGGGTACTCGCTCGGGCTGATCGAGCTTATGCTGTTGACGATGTTCTCCGCGAGATCTTGGAACTGATCCTCGATCTCCTTCATGTAACCTTCCTCGGCACGCTGGTCCCATTTCCTATTGGCGCAGAATAGTGGATCATCTGGCCTTAACTTGAAACGCTTATCCTGAGAGACCAACTGAACGGATATGGTGCCGTCGATATCGGCGAATCGTTCAATGTTTCGACTGGGGAATACGTGCTGATTGATGGTCAGCCGATGTGGATTCCCTCTCTGCGGCCGATCGCGAATCATAGACAATCCTAATTAGTGCGACACTGACTGTAAATTGATGCGGGATTGTCGCGTGCCGTCATTCACTTGTCAACGTGAGCCAGTATACGAAAATATTTCGTCGGTTATTCAGGTCGCAGGAGGGAAGGACTCACATGCTGACTGAATGCTGGGCTTCACCAGAAACGGCAAAATGTGTGATGGAACGACCTGCGCTTGCACCTGCGGTTCGACGCCTGGGCAGATGAACAGCAGGGATTATTGCGGGCAAGAACCAAAGCACGGATTAGACTTTAGCTGGGCTGTGCGGGGCTGCCGGCTGCTCAAAAAGGCCGCCAACGAGGCCGCAGGTGAGAGAAAACCGGAGGCGTACCCTTTGGGGTACGTTGAGGATTTTGTCGAGCCGAGAACGAAGTTGGGGGCCTTTTTCAGTAGCCTGTTAAAAGATTTTTCGATACTGCTTCGAATGCACGCCCGACTCGTCGGCAAAGCCAAGAGAGGCGCTGTCGGGATTGCTGGTGTTGTTCAGATCGATCCGATAGTGCCCGCGGATTTGCTCCATCGCCACTTCAAACGGAACAGCTTGAGGATAGAGGTCGCCAGGCGCATGGGCGCCGCGGGTCAGGGTGCGGATCACGTCGGCCTGCGCATATTGGGCGTCGGACACAATGTAGATATCGGCGACGGCATGGTCCCCGAGCGTATGGCCTGCTGTCGTGGCAGGCAGGAGCTCGGTTAAGGTGCCGGCCAGCCGGTCTTTTTTGAAGCGTTTCAAGAGTCCGGCCACTTGGCTATCGGTCGCTTCCGGCGGGACCGTGAGGCTGATCGCGTTCATGTCCGGGACGGTGGTGTGGACTTTGAACAGGACCGGCGCGGCTTCGGGATCTTCGATGACCGGTCCTGCCGGTCCTTCCGTTCCCGCTGCTTGTTTGTTCTTGGAACTGGGCACGATGAGGGCCACAAATAGCCAGAGCCCGAACAGGATGCCGAAGATGACGATCAGGGGATGGACTCCGGCCCGTTTACCTTCTTCGTAGGGGTGCGACTCATCGCTCATGACAGTGTGTCCTCGGTGAGGGTGGAGGGATTCTGTTTTTTGGCTTCGTCCCATAGTTGATCCATTTCCGCAAACGAGAGCTCGCCAACCGATCGGCCGGATGCAGCAGCCTGGGCTTCGATGAATTGAAACCGTTGGGTGAAGCGGTTTGCGGATTGGCGCAAGGCGTCTTCCGGGTTCACTTTGATGAAGCGGGCGAGATTGACGAGGGAGAACAGCACATCGCCGAGTTCCGAGGCAATCTGCTCCTGCCGCATTGTCCCGGCTCCTGCGTCCGACTCTGTCTGGTTCGATGCGAGGGGGCGGATGGCGTCGCGGAGCTCCTGGATCTCCTCCTCGATCTTGCCCAGGATCTGCTCGAAGCCCTTCGTATCGTGGCTCCAATCGAACCCGACGCGAGCGGCGCGTGCTTGAATCTGGTAGGCCCTCAGGAGGGCCGGTAATGCTTGGGGGACGCCGTCCAACACCGAGTCAGGCCGACCGGACACCTGGCGCTCCGTGCGTTTGATGTCTTCCCATTTCGCAACCACCTGGTCGGCATTCGTCGGGGTGGTGTCGGTCGAGCCATTTCCAAAGACATGGGGATGTCGTCTGATCAGTTTGTCAGTCAATTGCTCCAGCACGTCCTCGATGGTAAAGCGGCCGGCTTCTGACGCGATCTGGCTGTGGAAGAGCACTTGGAGCAATACGTCGCCGAGCTCCTCCGGCAGTTTCGTCCGGTCCTGTCGGTCCAGGATTTCCAGGACTTCGTAGGTTTCTTCAAGGAGGTAGGGCTTCAGCGATTCGTGTGTCTGTTTGCGGTCCCAGGGGCATCCGTTCGGGGCGCGCAGTGACGCCATCAAGTTGACCAGTTTGTGAAATCGTTCAGACATCGGGTTCCTTTTCGTGACGCAGAGTTGCGCGCTCATTATACCCGGTTCTAGCGAGGCTCACTACTATCAGGTGTTCAGGCTGAAGGCTAACGTGTAAAGACTCTCAATGATCTCACAGCGAACGCTCACAACACTCAACGTCTTCTCGGTTCCTACGACCGTAGGTTCATTCAGAAGATGAATTCTCGTTGCGCAAGAAGTCTTCCCCTAAAAGCCTTCAGCCGATCGACCTGAGTCGTTATCGGCTCGCCTGTCTTGCGCCGCTTCAGGGCCTATGGTAGGGTACCGACGCTGCATCTGGAGCGGGGGAACGGCCTATGAGCGCAGAACAAGAAGAAGGATTTGTCGTTCGGGATCGGCGGGGCGGGACTGGGTCCGACCGTGCATCCACTCCTTCGCCCGCTGCGCCT
>JAPLLI010000042.1 GCA_026387615.1 Nitrospirota bacterium | reverse complement strand
AGGCGGTGGAATCGGTCAATCCCACGATAACCGCGCCTCAGAAGGCGCAGGACCTCCTGACCCAACTCCAAGCCAGGCATGGGGAACCCCTCCCAGGCTATATCGGAGGACGTGAGTTTCACAATCGTGAACGGCGCCTACCCTCCGGTCACTATCACGAGTATGATGTAAATCCAAAAATGCGAGGCCGCTCGCGTGATGCGGAACGGATCGTCATCGAGCAAGACAGCGGCAGGGCCTACTACAGCGGGGACCATTACCGCACGTTTACGCCATTAAATAACAGACCATGACAACCAAGCTCATATTACCAGCCTACCTGCAGTCGACCAAGGCTCCCTGGGCCTCCTTGCTGATCGTGAAAGCCGGACAAAAAGCTGAGTCCCTCGTGCATGCGCCGGCCGGCTATACACTGAAAGTCATCAAGGGTAACAAGTGCCGAACCACCGCCGGCCTCTTGACCGAGTTTGCCCGCGCCTTGGATTTCCCGGACTACTTCGGCCACAACTGGGATGCCCTGGAAGAATGTCTGGCCGACCTGGAGTGGCTGCCGGCCAAGGGCTATGTTGTACTGATCACCGAGGCGGCGCAGGTCCTGCCTGACGACGAAGACGAGTATGAAACGTTTCTTGAGATCTTGAGCGATGCGGGAGAGGCCTGGGGAAGCGGACAGGCCGGCATGGGGACGCGCCGAGCGACGCCTTTTCACGTGCTATTCGCCGTATCGGAGCGGGAGAAGTCCCAACGCGCCCGCTGGGAAATGAACGAGATCAGCGCAGAGCCAAGCGCACCACGCAAGCTCCCCTCAAACAAACTGTGAACGATAAACGCAGAGCGCTGAGTTTCGGTCCTTTTGCCCTTCATCGTTCATCGCTCACTGCTCAGCGTTTTCCGACTGTGGTTTCTTGACCAACAACCCGCTGCATGGTACTGTGCGCCCCCATTATGAAAACGACTCGTTCCGCCAAACTATTTGCCGACGCCCAGCAGTTGATTCCCGGAGGGGTGAATAGTCCGGTGCGGGCCTTCCGCTCTGTCGGAGGCCAACCCCGGTTCATCAAACGCGCCAAAGGCGCTCGCCTCTACGACGTCGACGGGAACAGCTACATCGACTATATCCTGTCATGGGGCCCGATGATTTTGGGCCATGCAGCCCCGGCCATCATCAACGCCATCAAGAAAGCTGCCGCGAACGGCACGAGCTACGGCGCGCCGACCGAACTGGAAGTCACCCTCGCCCGCATGATCAACCAGGCCTTCCCCTCGATGGAGAAGGTCCGGCTGGTCAGTTCCGGCACCGAAGCCGTCATGAGCGCGATTCGCGTGGCCCGTGGGTTTACGAAACGGGACAACATTCTCAAGTTTGAAGGCTGCTATCACGGCCACAGCGATTATTTGCTGGCGAAAGCCGGTTCCGGTCTGGCCACGTTAGGGATTCCCGACTCGCTGGGCGTTCCGGTCGATTTTGCGAAACACACCCTGACCGTCCCCTACAACGACATCCGGGCGGTGCAACAGATCATCAAGGAACAGCGGGGCTCGTTGGCCTGCATCATTCTGGAGCCGGTCGCGGGCAACATGGGCGTCGTGCCGCCTGCGCCGGACTTTCTGCGCTCGCTCCGTCGGCTGACCGCAGAACACGATATCCTGCTGATTTTCGACGAAGTGATTTCCGGCTTTCGCGTCGCCTATGGCGGGGCTCAAACGCTCTACGGTATTACGCCGGATCTGACGGTGCTGGGGAAAATCATCGGCGGAGGCCTGCCGGTCGGAGCCTACGGAGGACGGAAAGAGATCATGGATCTGATCGCGCCCTCCGGGCCGGTCTATCAGGCTGGCACCTTATCGGGCAATCCCTTGGCCGTGTCCGCCGGCATTGAAACGCTCAAACAGCTCAAGGCCCGCGGAGTCTACAAAAAACTGGAAGACAAATCGGCAGCCTTGGCCCAAGGCATTGGTGCCGCAGCCAAAAAAGCCGGCGTGCCGCTCACGCAAACGCGCGTGGGCTCCATGCTCACCTCGTTCTTTATGTCCGGTCCGGCGACCGACTGGAATAGCGTGAAGCAGGCGAATACGAAACGCTACGGGCATTTTTTCCACAAGATGCTGGAGCAGGGCGTCTACCTGGCTCCCTCGCAATTCGAAGCAGCCTTCCTCTCGACCGCTCACTCAACCCACGACATCGAAGCCACGATCAAAGCCGCTCATTCCGCATTCAAGAGCCTTTAATCGCGTCGTTCGTGAAGCGTCTCTCGTATCCTGCGGGATACAAACTTTAATCGTTTCAGATACAGCAAAGTCACAGATAGCCCAAGGGCTCAACGTACGTTACATACGTTGAGCCCTTGAGCGAAACGGTTCCCCTGCAAAACTCCAACCCGGGAAGCTGTTCAAAACGGCCGTCCAGCAAGGCCGCAGCCGAAGAAAGCACCGGAGGCGTAGCCCCTGGCTACGTTGAGGTTGCTTTCGAGGCGAGAACGATGCTGGCGGCCGTTTTCAACAGCTTCCTTATTCGTCGTCCTCGTCCTCCATATCCAACACTTCCTGCCGCTTCTGCTCTTCCATCGCGTTATGCAGGAGCATGCGGATAAACATTGAATAGAGCGAGCCTTTTTCCAGCGTCCCGCCAGGAGGAATGGCAATCTTGCCCTCCTTGATCATGCGATCCATCCAGACCTTTAGATCCGGTGCGATCAAGATCGGCACCTCGATCAGCCCCACACGTCCCATCATGTCCATGAAAATCCTCCGTAAATCGTAGACCGGCCAACGAACGAATGGCGGATGGCGAGCAACACGAACGCTGGAGCCCGTGGCGACCCGTTGAGTTCTTGCTAGGCACCATCAGCCCTAAGCCCCTACAACGAGCGTCATTCCAGCATGCGGCTTTTTCCGTTGTCAACCGACCGCTCTGGCATGGACTGTGCTTTTCCGCGAGGATCATGACGCAAAATCGAGCCCCCTTTGCTGCATATGTCGCTATCGGCTTTATCCTGATCTGTTCCCCTCAAATCTTGGCCCAACCATCAACGGCCCCGCCCTCATCCTTGTCCACAAGGCCCGGTGCACCAGAATCGGAACTTCGCCCCTCTTGTGATCTCTGCCGGAAACCAGCCCCCCAAGCGGGGAGCACCATCCATCCCCACCGGCTGCACCGTGAAAAGGGACTCCATCCTCACAAGAGACGCAACGGATTGCGCCGATCCCCTAGCCGAAGCTTGCAATCGCTGCTTCGGCGGCAAAGCTTCGCGCGACTCGGCGGAGCAGAGCGCACGGTCGACGGACGGCAAATCTACGTGGTCGATGGCGACACCTTTCACTACGGAGCCGAGCGAGTCAGACTCAAAGGCATCGACACGCCGGAACTGAGCGAGCCAGGCGGACCGGCAGCCAAGCTACGGCTGGAAGAGTTGCTGCACAACGGGCTGGTCCACATCGTCCCTCATGGGCGAGATGTCTACAATCGCCTCGTGGCCGATGTCTTCGTGGATGGGCAGAATGTCGCGGAAAGGCTCCGGATGGAAGGCTTCGCGAAACCCCACTCCTAGTCATCACAATACCAACAAAACATCCTTGGACTTCAATCGCCAACCCTGGCAGGATACCTCCGATGAAACGGGGTCCAACATGAGCATTGACGCACAGGGGTTGACGATGACGGTCTACACGGTCACGCCGGAGGCTTTGGCCTGCGAGGTAGCGACCCTCATGGTGACGCAGAGGGTGGGCGATGTGATCGTGGTGGAAGAGAAGAAGCCGGTCGGGATCTTGACGGATCGTGATTTAGTGGCTCGGGTCATGGCGGCCGGGCTGGAGAGCAACACCGTCCTGGTCCGCGATATCATGTCAGCCCCGCCCGTGACGGTCCCTCGAAACCAGGAACTCCGCATTGCCATCGAACTCATGAGCCTCCATGGCATCCGCCGTTTACCGATCGTCGATGAAGAAGGCAGGCTGGTATCGATCCTGACCCTGGATGACATCATCATGCTCGGGCTCGACGGACAGCCTGAACTCAGCAACATTGTCCAACGACAATTGCGCCTCGGGAATGGACCGCTACCACCGCCGTTGCCCGAAGAAGGGCACCAGGCTACAACAGAAGGCTCTCCTCGACCAGCAGCGTTTTCATTTTCCGGGACGGTCGAGCAGATTGCTCGATCGACGGTGGTGATCCCGATCACGCGTCGCCATCTCCGCCCCCCCCCGCCATACTCCGACATCCTGGCGCGGCCGCAATCGTTCCTGGATCCTGATCGTCGTGCTGCTCTCGATCCTCGGAGCACTGGCCATGTTGGCGACACGCTATTTTGTCGGCGCGATCTTTCGCTACGACCCGCAATATTACGAACCCAAGGACCTCGAGCGTCAGCATCAACTGTTGGAACAAGAACTCAAGAAGCTAGAGGAGCTCAAACACAAATAGGAGTGGCTTCTCCGCGTCGCCCCAGCCAAACGTCTTCGCGGGCCGGCAGGGGCACTCGCGCGCTCCATCGATCAGAGAAACCAACGATCGCTTAATGAGCCCTTCTTTCAGCCGATGACGGAGCGGAAGAATGAGGAACCTCGAAAGGCTCCAGCAGACTCGCCAGAACTTGGGCGAGATCCTGCGGCTTAACTGGTTTCGAAATATACTCGTCCATACCGGTCTCCAAACAGCGTTCACGATCGCCCTTCATCGCGTTGGCGGTCATGGCGATAATCGGCAGGCGCAGCGCAGGCGAATATCCGTCACCCGTTCCGAGGCCCGCCTCCCGCAGACGAATCGCACGTGTCGCCGCAAACCCATCCATCTCCGGCATCTGACAATCCATCAAGACGGCGGAATAGGCGATCCGGGCCGTCGCTTCCAGCGCCTCCATCCCGTTCGCAACCACATCCACACGGTAGCCCATCTTTTCCAACATATAAATCGCCACTTTCTGGTTGGCGACATTATCTTCGGCCAGCAACAACCGGATGCCGGTTTTCCGTTTCGCTTCGGCCAAAACATGACGCGTCACCAGCCCCTGACCTGGTGCCCCAACGGCGCCGGCGCCGCCAGATCCAGGCTGGCCTCGACGCAACCCCATGACCGCGGCTAAACAATCGTGGAGATGCGACTCCCGTACCGGCTTCGTCAAATACCCCGCGACGCCAGCCGCCTCAGCGGCCTTCGCATCGCCGCGCCGCCCGGCAGAGCTTAATAGCACCATGCGAGTGCTTCTCAAGGCCGGGCCTGCGTAGATCGCCTGGGCCACTTGCAGCCCGTTCATACCTGCCATATCTGAATCGATGATGGCCATGTCATAAGGAATGCCTTGTGCGACGGCCTCGCGCATCAGTTGTAACGCGACTTCCCCGCTCTCCGCGAGCGTGCTGTGAAGCCCCCATTTCAGCAAATACAGTTCGAACACGCGTCGGTTGATCTCCCGGTCATCCACCACCAGCACGTGCAGGCCGCGCAGATCGCTCGGCTCCAGCGCAGGCGCCCGATGGGCCACCGGCTGGGGCTCCAGGGGAACGGTGAACCAGAAACGGCTCCCCTGACCCAACTCACTCTCCACCCCGATCGTGCCGCCGCGCCATTGAGGCATCCGCCTGGCTGAACGACTGAAACAGACAGGCGCTGGTCTCCGGCGCGATGCCGATCCCGGTGTCGGCAATCTCAAAGCGCACCACGACCTGTTCCGGCCCCGCCTCCACCAGCCCCACATGCAGGGACACATACCCCTGCTTGGTGAACTTGATCGCGTTGCCGACCAGATTCGTCACGATCTGGCGCAGCCGACCCGGGTCCCCGCGCAAGGCCGTCGGCACCTCCGCATGAAACAAACAGGCCAGATTGAGCCCCTTCGCCGAAGCCGGTTCACTAAACAAGTCGAGGCATTCCTCCATGGCGCTGCGAAGATCGAAATCGATGATCTCCAGGCTGAGCTTGCCGGCTTCGATTTTCGAGAAATCAAGGATGTCGTTGATGATCGTCAGGAGATGCTCCCCGCTGCTGCGGACCATCGACGCATATTCCCGTTGTTCATGGGTCAGATCGGTCTCCAGCAACAGGCCGGTCATGCCGAGCACGCCATTCATCGGGGTGCGGATCTCGTGGCTCATCGTCGCCAAGAATGTGGACTTCGCTTCCGTAGCCGCTTGCGCCTGGACGAGGGCGCAATCCAGGTCCTGATTGATCTGTTCAAGCTTCTTCGCATAGGCAAGGATGGCCTGCTCCGACTCTTTTCGCGCCGTAATGTCTCGAAGAAACGCGCTGAAGACAACCGCCCCGCTCGACCGCAACGGTGTGATGGTCAGCTCCACGGGCAGCTCACGCCCGTCTCGCCGCAACGCCGTAATCTCGATCCGCTTATTGAGGACCGGCCCCTCGCCGGTTTTGAGATACCGCGCCAGTCCGCGCGTATGCGCCTCGCGATGCTGGGGCGGCACGATCACCGCCGCCAGGTTCTGCCCGACGGCTTCCTGACTGGACCAGCCGAACATGGTTTCCGCTTGCGCATTCCATTCCGTGATCGTCCCGTCGGCCTCCATGGCGATCACCGCATCCAGCGCGGTCGCAATAATTAATCGAATCCGTTCTTCATTCTCACGTAACGCGGCTTCGACCTCCATCCGCTCGATGAACAGCCCGACTTGGCTGCCAATCATCCCCAGCGTCTCCAGCAGGTCCACCTCAGGATACTGCGGCTCACGGCTGAAAAACTCCATCACGCCATAGATCTCGCCCCGGAGCCAGATTGGAAACGCGTAGGCGCCGCGCAGGCCATCCTGTTCCGCCGCGCCATGGCGAAGGCAGGCCGTCTCCAGCGCGATGTCCGAGATCCAGCATACGTCGCCGTTCACCCACGCACACCCGGGGAGCTCGCGTCCGGAAACGAAAGTTTCCCGTTGGCTGGCCAACACCATCTCGGGAAAGAGATTCGAGGTTTTTCTCCAGAGATGGCCAAGCTGGAGCAGGCCCCGTTGACGATCGACCTGCCACAGGAGGCCCAAATCCCACTTCAAATTGCCGCACATCACCCCCAGCACACCCATCACCGCCTGCTCAATTGTCGACGAGTCTGCGAGAACCCGCGTCACCTCATGCTGAGTCGTTGTCCTCCGCTGTGCCAGATGCTGTTCTGTCACGTCCAGCACGATCGCCACGAGAGCAGGGCGACCGCCGAACGAGCCTCGCTGGATGTGGACTTGCACCGGATACGTCGACCGGTCCTTGCGCCAATGCACGGCATCAAACTGGAGCGAGGCCCGTTCACCTCGCTGCAACGATTCGACCAGGGAGGCGAACGATTCCCTGGTAAACTCCGGCATGAGGTCCAGGGACGTGAGCCGGAGTAACTCGTCCGCACTGTACCCCAAGTTGGTCTGCGCGCCCCGATTCACATGGACCAACCGAAAGGTCTCCTCTTCGATAAGATAAATTTCATTCAATGTCTCGTCGAGGATCCGTCCAAACCCCGCCTCCCGTTCTTCCGCGCGCTTGCGCTGCATGAACGTGCCGAATTGGGCTCCCATCGCCTTCATCATGGCAAACAGGTCCGAATCGAGGACCAGGACGGTCGGGCTGAAGAACTCCATCACCCCCAGAATCTCTCCGGCTGCCTGGACGGGAAACCCGATCGCGCCATGCAAACCATCCTGGGACGCGACCTGCGCCCTGGGGAAATTGTCGTCGCACACCACGTCGAAAATCCAGGCCGGCTCGCCGGACGCCCACACACGCCCGGGAAGTCCCCGCCCTGGCAGAAGGGTAATGTCACGGCTCATCCGGAAGAATGGCCCCGCCCCCTCAGGCCAATGTTCGACTGACCGCAACACACCAGCCTCACCATCCACCAGCCACAGAGTTCCGACCGTCCAGCCCAGGCTGGTGCAGATCACCTGCAACACCCCCTGCGCCGCTTCCGCTGTCGACCCCGCTTCGGCCAAGACCCGCGTCACCTCATGCTGGCCCTGGATCCGCCACTCACCCCGCTTCCGCTCGGTGATATCACGGAGCAGATAGAGGACCTCCTCCACGGCGCCCTGACTATCACGAAGACAGGAGGCGGTCACCTCCACCCAGCAACGCTTATTCAGCAACCGGAACACCTGACTAGGCCCCGCACCTGACTCGCCGGCACTGACCCGCTCATGCATCGCCTGGAACAGGGGGCGATCTTCGTCAGAGAATAATGGCAGGATCGGCTGACCGATCAATTCGAGCTCCGTACGGACGTCGAAGAGCATGCTGGCAGCAGGGTTCGCATCGCGCACGATGCCTGCGCGATGCACCACCAGGGCACACTCAGGAATAATGTTCACCATCCCTTGTATCGGCTGTGCGCTCGTACCGTCCCCTCCGCTCGCCGGACGCGCGAACATCCGCGCCTGATCCACGCGACGCGCGAGCCAGAGCAGCATAACCAGAAACGGCACGACGAGGAATCCCCCGGCAAGTCTCACGTTCCAGAACAGGGCAAGCAGCCCGAGCAGCAGAAGAAAGAAAAGCGGCCAGCGGTAAGACCAAAAAACCGCAGGATGCGATACTGGTCGCAAGGGGGTCGAAGAGCGCACCAACGGCAAATCCGATTGTTGATGCATCATCATGCGAGGACGCTCCATGACTTGATGCGCAGGCAAGAAGCCGGCTCCCGGCTCGATTCATTCAAGCAACGGGACCCTATTCATCCTGTGCATTCCTAACTAACTCGGCTTGACCTTGAGATAACTTGAGGCGTAACCGAGGAGAACGACCTCCCTCAACCCCTACTAGCCCTGCCATGCAAGCATCGATCCAGAAGTCCCATTCCCCACAGTGACGCCACGCTGCGCATGACTCGCGGCACCCTAACCAATAGGAACACGAATCTACGACAAGTCATGGCTTCGACCCCCGGCAACGAGGCCTCTGATTGCGTGAGCCATCAGACAGGACTTATCAAAAAAAGGTGGGTTCCGCTCTGCGTGGCAACAGGATCTCAAAAAATGGAACCGCGCGCGCAGCCGGCCGCACAGGTACGCGCCGAGCGCGGCACAACGCTGGTGAGGGTGAAAACGGATGTGAGGCGAACAGTTCGCTGGTGAGTTACGGCTTCTTTTTGTTCTTTGCGGGCGGATTATCAGAAAACAACAACCATCCGAGGACGATAAAGCCGATCGCCACGCCGGTGACGGCAAGCCAGGTTCCGAGTTTGTCCATTTAATGACTCCTTCGTTTCACACGTCTCTCGTGAAGCGTCTCTCGTATCTCGAAAAACATGACGGCTGCTTCCGTCGTGCGCTTCACGCGTCACGAACGACGGCGCTCAAGCAGAGCGCGCGCCGGACTGTAGCGCGGCAACCATCGCCTTGTCGAGGCGCGTCACTTTGCCATTGCCGTCTGTGGCCGCCAGACGGGCCGAGCCTTCCACCACCACACGCTGGCTCTCCCGTTCTCGAATCACATGCGAAAACGTGAACGAGGCGGCCGTCACTTCGGAGACGACCGTTTCGACGACCAGCGTCTCGCCATAACGGGCGGGAGATCGGTAGTCCAATTCTGCCCGCACGACCACGAACACCGAGCCTTCCGTCATGAGCCCGGCCACCGACAGCCCTCGCGCCTCGAGATACTGCGTCCGCGCTCGCTCGAAATATTTGAGATAATTGGCGTAATACACCACCCCGCCGCAGTCGGTGTCTTCGTAGTAGATTCTAACTTCCATGAAAGCTCGTCGTTCGTATCTCGTGAAGCGTCGTTCGCTAAAGACGCTTGATGAGGTTTCTGAGCATCTTCGATTCGTGGTCAAGCTTCTCTAAAAGATTACCCTGCCAGTCTCCCGTAATGAACCCCAGATCATGAGCAATTTCAATGTGGGTCTCCAGTTCTGCGCAGGAGCCCAGCGCGATATACAAAAACTGGCGATACTCTGCATTATGCTTTCGATTGAACCCCTCCGCGATGTTCGCCGCGATTGACACGGCGGCTCGGCGCATTTGCGAAACCAACCCATAGAGTTCTTCTTGAGGAAAACCCTTGGTCAATTGATATACGTCGAGCACAATTCCCTTGCCTAGCTTCCACACTTCAAGATCACGAAAGTTTCGTATCTTGTCCATGTCGCTGCACCGATTCGCCTTCCAGCGAGATACGCTTCACGCTTCACGAACGACGCTCTTCAAACGTTCAGCGTCGGAAACTTCGGCAACGACGTGACGTTAACGCCGGCTAGCCTAACGACGACATCGTAGAGCTGCTGCACCCGTTCGGATTTGACCGGCTCGAAGCCATGGCCGAGGATGGCCTGATTGGCGGCGTCGAGCAGCGGTTTCATCGTCGGCCACTCGCGGAGAAAGGCTTGGCCCATCTGATCGCCTAACCCGGCCAGCGCACGGAACTGCGCCTGCACAGGTAGCTTGTACTTGCCGTCAAGGTCTTCCAACCAACAGGATCGACAGGTTTCTTGCAGCGCCTGCGGCAATTGCTCCGGCTGCACGTCCCAGGTTTTGATCTGGTACCGGGTGAACAGTTGCCGTTGGGCAAAGGCTTCGAGCGCGCGAACCAACGAGACCATGGCGGTTTCCGAATCATGCATGCCATGCAGACGTCGACCGGCATGGGCCAACACATCAAGGGCCTGCAGGTCTTTCACGGGAGCAGGATCGAGGACCAGCCGTTCCAGAAATCCCGCGTTCGCTTTAATCAACGGAAGAACCGCTTTGAGTCCTTGCGGGCCACCCCAGACCAACGCCATGTCGAAGGCCTTCACGGCATTCTTCAGTTTTTCCCAGGCCTGGCGATAGTGAAACCGCTCCCACAGATCGTACCCATCGGCCAGGTCCGCAAAGGCCCGATACAGGGGCTTCTGCCCGCCGCTCACCCTGGCTTCGACTTCACGGAACAGCTTCGCCGACGCGGCAAATAGTCCCCGATTGAACAGGTCGCAACCCTCGCGGCGCGAAACGGAGGCGGCCTCATCCCAGGGATTCCCCTGCGTCCAGAGGAACGGCTTCCCCGCGATATCGATTCGATCCTCGTCCTGCCCCTCTCGCGCCGGCACGAGCGACACGATTCGCGAACTATGGGACAGGGTCGCCAACGTCAGGGCGCCGGCCATGGCAGGAGTGGCCCCGGTCACATCGACGACCAGCTCGCCCGGCTGCACATCCCAGGTCCGCAACATCTCCGGAAGCGTATGCGTCAGCGCCCGATAACAGCCGACGAATTCGCCCGTCTCCTCCAGTAGGATCCAATCCCACCGCCTGGGCATCTGTGCGATCTTCGGCTGAACGTCGGACTCCACCAGCGCTTTCGCCCCGGCCGGCAACACGAAGCAGAGGGAATCTGGCTGCAGACGATTGATGGAATAGATCGCCGCCGCCGCATGGTCGGTGAGCGCGATCACTAATGCTTTGACTGGTTGGTCTTGTGCCATTTCGCGCGAACTATACCATAGGCCACGCACAAACCCTCCGACTGATCGCGTTTGACAGGTGGCAGCCGGTTGCCTAGAATCGCCCCATGAAAGAACTTGCCCTCAGCGCCTTTGCCGAAAGCGCGACCGTCAAGCAACAGTTCGCGCGCGACCATGCCGATCGCATCGTGCAGGTCGCAACACTGATGGTTGCCGCCTTTCGCGAGGGACATAAAGTGTTGCTCTTCGGCAACGGAGGCAGCGCCACGGATGCAGCCCATCTCGCCGCCGAGTTCGTCGGCCGCTATAAGCGCGAGCGGGCGCCGCTCCCGGCTCTCGCCCTGGCCACCGACATTGCCGCCATCACCTGCATCGCCAACGATTACGGGTACGACGAACTCTTTGCCCGACAGGTCCGCGCCCATGGCCAGAAAGGCGACGTCGCCATCGCCATCAGCACCAGCGGCAACTCCCCCAACGTCTTAAAGGGCGTGGACGCGGCGAAGGCTTGTGGCCTCATCACCATCGGCTGGACCGGTGGAACCGGCGGGAAACTGGCCGGTCTGGTGGACTATCCCTTTGTCGTCCCCTCGGCGGTCACAGCCCGCATTCAAGAAAGTCACATCACACTCGGCCACGTCCTGTGTGAACTCATCGAGGAGCAACTCCTTGGCAAAATCTCCTGACCGGCAACGGCCTCCCGTTACGACCCCGCGCCTAATCCCCCCGATCAACGTGACAGATCTCACGACCTATCCGCTCAAGAAACGGCACAGCAAAGTCCGCGTCTCCGACTTTGCCAGCCCCTGGAAGCGCGGAGGCAGCTTCACCCAGTTCTACCATTCCCTACCGGACATCCTCGGCGTCACCACCTTGCGCGCCGTCGCCAAAGCCATCGCAAAATCCCATCGCAGAGGCAAACCGGTCATCCTGGGCATCGGCGCCCATGTCATCAAAGTCGGATTGAGCCCGATTATCGTGGACCTCATGCAGCAGGGGATCGTCTCGGCGGTGGCCATGAACGGGGCCGGCATCATTCACGATTTCGAATTGGCGCTCATGGGCCATACGTCCGAGGAAGTCGATGCGGAAATCGACGAGGGCCGTTTCGGGATGGCGGAAGAAACCGGCCGCATGCTGAACGAAGCGATCGTTCGCGGGTCTCATGATCGCGAGGGGCTCGGCGAATCCGTCGGGCACTACATCAACCGGCGCGAGGGACAATTCCCCCATCGCGAGACGAGCATCCTGGCGACCGGCGCGAAACTCGGCATTCCCGTGACCGTGCATGTGGCCATCGGCACCGACATCATCCATATGCATCCTGCCGCAGATGGAGCCGCCATTGGCGCAACCTCGCTGCTGGACTTTCGACGGCTGGCCGCCGTCGTCTCCGGAATGGAGGGGGGCGTGTATCTCAATCTCGGCTCCGCCGTCATTTTACCGGAGGTCTTCCTCAAGGCCGTGTCGCTGGGACGGAACCTCGGTCATGAACTGACCAATATTACGACCGTCAACATGGACTTCATGGCTCACTACCGCCCCCTCACCAACGTGGTGCGGCGACCGACCCAAAAGGGCGGGAAAGGCTACTCCCTCATCGGCCACCACGAAATCATGGTGCCGTTGCTGGCGGCGGCGGTCCACGAAGAATTGGGGTAACCCGCGTCCTATGGCTCCACGCCAAGCCCCACCCGTCACGGCACAACATCTGACCCAGATGTGGCACGATCTGAATGGCCGCTATTTCGCTGGCCTGCTGCCTCCCATCGATCTCACCTGGAGCCGCCGGCTCACCTCCTCGGTCGGCCTGTTCGTCAGTCGTCGTGGACCGAGGCCGCGACTGGATCAGGATGGCCTTCGCCCACCGACGACACGCGAAATTCGCCTGTCCCTGCCCTTGCTCCAGCAAGCCACGCACACGAGCGAGTACGGCGAGCAGGAGATCCTGAATACGCTGGCGCACGAAATGATTCATCAATGGCAATTCGATATCCTGAAGCGGCGACCGAATCATGGAGCAGACTTTCTCCGCAAAATGGCCGACATCAACCGGGACGGTACCCTGGCCATCACCCTCTACCATTCGCTGCGAACAGAAGTACTCGCGCTGACACGATTTGCCTGGCGCTGCCGGCAATGCGGCCACGTGTATCGGCGCCAGCGACGGACGATTCAGCCCCGGCGCCACCATTGCGGCATCTGCCGGGGCTCCCTGCAGGAATTGGAGTCAGTAGGCCAGCTCCAGCACGAGCCTCCTGCACCCTTGCCGCCAGGTCAATTGTCCTTTACGATTTAACGGATGCGGCGGCCTCCAACGCAAAGACCGTGAAGCGTATCTCGTGAAACGTATCTCATCTAGGAGAAGAGCATATGGCAAATGGCGTATAGCTGGGAGCAATAATCCTCCCTCCCTCTCTTCGTTCCGAACCATACGCTATTGGCTATACGCTCTTTTCGGGAACGAGAGACGAACGACGCTTCACGAACGACGGAGATAATCCATGCGCTGGTCTCGCCAGATCCTGTTCGGGGACATCGATGCCATGTTCGCCTCGGCAGCCGTCCTGGCAGACCCCAGCCTTGCAGGCAAACCGGTGGCGGTCGGAGGATCCTCCCCGCGCGGCATCATCGCAGCCGCAAGTTACGAGGCCCGTGCCTTCGGCGTCCGTTCGGCCATGCCGACCGGTGAAGCCACACGCCTCTGCCCCCAGCTCATGCTCGTCCCACCAGACCGGCTGCTCTATCAACGGCTCCATGAACAGATGCAGGCCGTCATCAGCCGCCTGCTCCCCGTCACCGAATGGACCAGCATCGACGAGTTTTATGCGGAGACGACGGACATGCAGTCGCTCTATCCAGACCCGTCCCGACTGGGCCGATGCGTGAAGGAAGCAATCTTCGAGGCCACGGGGCTCCGTTGCACGGTGGCCCTGGCCAGCGGAAAAACTGTGGCGAAGGTCGCAGCGGATGCGCATAAGCCTGACGGGCTGGCGGTGATCGAACCGGGAACCGAAGCGTCGTTTCTCGCGCCGAGGCCCGTGCGCGACCTGCCGGGCATCGGACCCAAGTCCGCGGCCCTGTTGCATGCGCTCAGCATTCACTATGTCAGCGACCTGCTGGATCCTCGGCACGAGCCGTTTCTGCGACAGCGATGGGGCCATCGGCTTCTCGCCTGGCAGGAAGTGGCGCGGGGAGTCGATCACGATCCGGTCGTCGCCGATCGGGAATCCAAAAGCCTCGGGCATGAAACGACGTTCGAGCACGACACCAGTGATCTGGCTGTTCTGGAAGAAACGATTCGAAGTTTTCTCGGCACCTTGGCGCATGACCTGCGCTTGCAGGGCCTGGCGGCAGGATCGTTCACCGTCAAACTGAAAGACAACACGTTCCAGATCACCACACGACAGCAGCAGTTCCGGCAAGCGCTCAACTATGACCCGGCCATGTGGCCGGCCATCCGATCGGCGCTCCACAGCCTGGCCCTCCCACGGACAGCCTATCGGCTGGTCGGTCTCTCGTTTTCCGGTCTCCTGCCTGCGACTGAATCCCTCTTTACCCGGCGCCAGGATCAGGCGATCGCCGCGCTGGATGGATTAATCGAACGATATGGCAGTCGGATGATTCGGCTCGGCGGGATTCCGGAAGAATAGACAAGATCAGTTAGGGTGTGAACTGTCAGACGGACGGACTGAATTCAGGAAGGCTTCCACCTCCTGAATGACGATGGCCCGCTCCTCGGCAGACAACTTATCCCAATGTTGCTTGAGCGGTTCAAAGTATCGCCTGATGGATGTATAGAGACCATAGGCTTTTCCGTTTTGTTCGTCCGTGCTCTCGGCCATGGCTGGTGTCCCTTCAGATCGTCTTCGTCCATCACAGTGTAGTCAATTCTCCCTTGACAGACAAGGGCATGGATGCCTGTCAATGCTGTCCGTCAACCTTCACCAGCCGGACATCGCGTACAGGGTCTTGCTCCCGGCCGACGACGGAGGATGGGGAGGGAGAGGAGGTCTCGAGAGGCTCCAGCAGGCTCGCCAGGACCTTGGCGAGATCCTGCGATTTGACCGGTTTCGAAATATATTCATCCATGCCGGACTCCAGGCACCGTTCACGATCGCCTTTCATGGCGTTGGCGGTCATGGCGATAATCGGCAGGTGGGGCGCGGGCAGGCCGCCGCCTGCGGCCAAGCCCGCCTCCCGTTGACGGATCGCACGTGTCGCCTCAAACCCGTCCATCTCCGGCATCTGGCAATCCATCAACACGGCGGAATAGGTGATCCAGGCCGTCACCTCCATCACCTCTACTCCGTTGGCGACCACATCCACACGGTAGCCCATCTTTTCCAACATGTGAACGGCCACTTTCTGGTTGATGATGCTGTCTTCGGCCAGTAACAACCGGATGCCGGTTTTCCGTTTCGCTTCGGCCAGGATGTGGCGCGTCACCAGCCCCTGGCCTGAGAGCCCGGCTTGTCCTGCATCATCGACGCCCGGCTGGCCTTGATGCCGCCTCATGACCGCAGCTAAACAGTCGTAGAGCTGCGACTCCCGCACCGGCTTCGTCAAATACCCCGCCATGCCGGCCGCTTCCGCTGCCTTCGCATCGCCCCGTAGCCCGGCCGCGCTCAACAACACCAGGCGCGTGCTGCGCAAAGCCGGGTCTGCCTGGATCGCCCGGGCCACTTGCAGGCCGTTCATCCCCGCCATGTCCGAATCGATGATCGCCACATCATAGGGAAGGCCCTTCAGGACTTGCTCGCGCATTAGCCCTAACGCGGCCTCCCCGCTCTCGGCGAGCGTGCTATGAATCCCCCATTTCAACAGATTCAGTTCGAACACGCGCCGGTTGATCTCCCGATCATCCACCACCAACACGTGCAGACCCCGCAGATCGCTGAG
Organism: Nitrospirota bacterium; assembly: GCA_026387615.1. Taxonomy (GTDB): domain Bacteria; phylum Nitrospirota; class Nitrospiria; order Nitrospirales; family Nitrospiraceae; genus Palsa-1315. The sequence continues at coordinate 25,819 of JAPLLI010000042.1, read as the reverse complement.
CTCGGGCAAAGGCGCCTGGTAGGCTATGGGCTGGGGCTCCAGAGGAATGGTGAACCAGAAGCGGCTCCCCTGACCCGGTTCACTCTCCACCCCGATCGTACCACCCATCAACTCGACAAGGCGCTTCGAAATGGCGAGGCCCAACCCGGTGCCCCCGTACTTGCGCGCCATCGAAGCATCGGCCTGACTGAAGGACTGGAACAGGTTCGCGCAGGCTTCAGGCGCGATCCCGATCCCGTTATCCGCAATCTCAAAGCGCACCACCACCTGTTCCGGCCCCGCCTCCACCAGACCTACATGCAGGGCCACATCCCCCTCTTTGGTGAACTTGATCGCGTTGCCGATCAGATTCGTCACGATCTGGCGCAGCCGGCCCGGGTCCCCCCGCAAGGCCGTCGGCACCTCCGCATGAAACAAACAGGCCAGGTTGAGCCCCTTCGTCGAGGCCCGTTCGCTGAACAGGTCGAGACATTCCTCCATCGCGCTACGAAGGTCGAAGTCGATGATCTCCAAGCTGAGCTTGCCCGCTTCGACTTTTGAAAAATCGAGAATGTCGTTGATGATCGTCAGAAGATGCTCCCCGCTGCTGCGAACCATGGCCGCATATTCCCGTTGTTCCTGGCTGAGGTCGGTCTCCAGCAACAGACCGGTCATGCCGATCACCCCGTTCATCGGAGTGCGGATTTCATGGCTCATGGTTGCCAAGAACGCCGACTTGGCTTCCGTGGCGGCTTGCGCCTGGACGAGAGCGCAATCCAGGTCCTGATTGATCTGCTCAAGTTTCTGCGCATAGGCAGTCTGCGACCTCTCCGCATTTTTACGGGCGGAAATATCGCGGATAAATGCGCTGAAGATGTTTCCTCCATTGAACCGAAGGGGCGCAATGGCGATTTCCACGGGGAATTCATGGCCGTCACGATGTATCGCCGTCACCTCCAACAGCTTATTCACGACGGCCCCCTGCCCCGACTCGACATACCGTTTCAGTCCTTGTTCGTGCGCGGCTCGATAGGGTTCAGGAATGATCGTGTCTGACAAGACCCGCCCCACGGCCTCCTGGCGAGACCAGCCGAACATCACCTCGGCCTGTTTATTCCATTCCCTGATCAGACCTTCGGCATCCATCGTAATGACCCCGTCCAGCGCCGTATCGATCATCAGCCTGGTCCGTGCCTCGTTCTCGTGGAATGCCGACTCGACCTCGACCCGCTCCATGAAGAGCCCGACCTGCTTGCCAATCTCGGCCAACAGGAGCAATAGATTCGTTTCTTGCGTCGGCGACTCACGGCAAAAGAACTCCATGACGGCACAGACATCTCCTCGCAACCAGATGGGAAATGCATAAGCGCCGCGCAAACCATCCTGTTCCGCCGCCGCTTGACGGAGACAGGCCGTCTCCTTCGCGAGATCGGAAATCCAGCATACGTCCTCTGTCGCCCAGACACGCCCGGGAAGCTCGATGCCGAACGCGAGAGTCTCCTGCTGGCTGACCTCTACCATGTTCGGACAGAGATCCGGCGCCTTCCTCCAAAGATGGCCTGACTTGAGCAGATAACTCTGGCGATTAACCTGCCACAGGAGACCCAGGTCCCAATTCAAACTACTGCCAATCGCCTCCAGCACACCCGTCATGGCCTCCTCGATCGTCGAGGCATCGGCCAGCACCCGCGTCACCGCATATTGCGCCGACCGCTGCTGCTCCGCCCGATACTGCTCCGTCATGTCCAGCACGACCGACACAAAGGTCGGGTGACCGCCAAATAAGCTGCATTGCAGGTGGACGCGCACCGGATACGTCGACCCGTCCTTGCGCCGATGCACGGCGGTAAACTGCAGCGAAGGCCGCTCACCGCGATATAAATATTGGATCAAGGTTGCAAAAGATTGGCCGGTAAACTCCGGCATGAGGTCCAGCGGGGTCCGTTCCAGTAACTCCTCTTTGCTATAGCCGAGGTTGGTCTGCGCGCCGCGATTCACGTGCAAAAAGCACAGACTCTCCGCGTCAAACAAGTAGATCTCGTTCAGCATGTCATCCAGAATGCGGCCGAAACTCACTTCGCGCTCTTGTGCCTGTTTACGGTGCGCGAACGCGCCAATCTGAATGCCGAACGCGCTCATCGCGCTCAACGTGTCGTTGTCCGGATACCGGACCATCGGGCTGAAGAACTCCATAACCCCTAGAATCTTGCCGTCATGGAAAATCGGAAACGCCACGGCGCCATGCAGACCATCGTTGACGGCCTTCGCCGCCCGAGGGAAGTTTTCGTCTTGCTCCACATCAGCAATCCACAGGACCTGCCCACTGGTCCAGACCCGCCCCGGAAGACCGATGCCAGGAGCAAAACTCACGTTAAAACTCAACTCAACAAACGGAACCATGGTATCGGGCATGCATTCCCACATCTCCGTGCATCGAAGCGCGCCGCCCGTACGATCTATTTCCCACAAGGCGCCGACCGACCAATCGAGGCCGGTCCCGATCGAACGAAGGAGCCTGAGCGCTGCCTCGGCCAGCGAATCAGACTCCGCCAGAACCTGCGTCACCTCGTGCTGCCCTCGAATCCGCCATTCCGCCCGCTTCTGCTCGGTGAGATCCCGCAGGACGTAGAGGTACTCCCGCGGGGCGCCCTGGCCATCGCGCAGACAGGAGCCCGTCACTTCCACCCAGCGCCGCACCGCCGGCAACTGGGACACCTCACATTGCAAAAGCCGTCCCTCACAAACACAGACATGCTGATCGATCTCTTGAAATGCGGCGAAGTTTTCGAGGCAGATTAATTGGACAACCGGCTTACCGATCAACTCGGCCCCTTCCTGCACATCGAACAGGGTACAGGCGGCCGGGTTCACATCGCGCACCACACCTTCCCGGCTCACCAGCATCACACATTCGGGAATCGTGGTGAGAATCGCTTGCAAATGCCGTTCGTTTGCGAGAGCCAGGTCCGTCTCCTGCTGCGCATGAGACCACTCCCGCTGCACACGCCAGGTCGTCCAGAACAACATCGAGATGAGCGGCACGACAACGAGGCCTCCCGTCAGCCCGATTTTCCACAGCAGGCCCAGGATCGGATCGAGAATGTCGCTCCGATCGACACGAATCAAGACAGTCCACCCGAACCCGTCATACTCGCGACGGCCCTTCGTCCGCCCGTACCCGGTCAGTACCGGCACATGCCGGCGCCAATGCTCTTCTTCGATATAGCCTGACTGACCTAACGCACTCAGTGCTGCGGACGGCAACCCGGCCTGCGCGAGATTCACGTGCCCCTGGTGCGACAGGTTTGAGTCGATGAACACCTGGCCATCACTTCGCAGCACCTGATATTCCACGGTGCCCCAGACCCTTCGTCCATCCTGAAAGGTCCGAATCGCTCTCGTGACCACTTCTTCCAAGGCCGGAAGCCCAACCCGCGTCGTCACGACACCAAGGAAGTCGCCGGGCCGACCGTGATCAGACCGTGCAAACAGTGACTTGCTGAACGATACCGCGTCGAGTCCCCCGATGAGGCGGTCTGGGGACACGTCGCCAAGGTGAATGGCCCTGGTCTTTCTGGCTTCCTCAAACCAACTCTCGTTTCTGACGTTCCTATTCACGGTCGCTCGATCTAAGGCGTCCACAATCCGTCCATCCGCATTGGCCACGCCAATCCACAAATAGGAGGGATAGGCGCGCTTGACCGTCGCAAAGAGCGCGCCCTGCCTTGATCCACTGTTCACCTCGGGGCTCGCCACATCCGCGAGAATCTGAATATCCCCGTACCGCTCAACCATGAACAGATCGAGACTGTCTGCAATATCTGCCGCCACCACCGCGACCGCTTCGCCGGACGCCGAGATGAAACGCTGTTTGAGCAGCACGAGGCCAACCATGCCCACGATCAGCGTGCCCACCGTCATCAGCACGATCAACAGGAATCGGGCTCGATAGGGCCTTCGGCCCCTCCGATCACTCATCGATGCATTGAAGGGCTGGGTCTCCAACACAGGCGTTCCTTCTTTCTCCACGAATGCCCGACACCGAGCCCACGTCGTTCCTGGCAGGTCCGCGACGCCTTCCCACGACTATTCTTCGCGAGAGCAGGCCCAGATGACTCTATGCCCTCCTGTCTAGGTCGGCTCATTCCTGTAGGAACTTTAGAAAACCCTTGAGTGAAAACCCTAGATCATGGCATGCTCTAACCTGTCACCGTTCCGATGGAGGCAGGATCGTCTCGCCTGCCTGGCCTTCTGGGCTGAGAGGGCGAGGAGCACTGACCGGAAAAAACCGACGCACAACGTAAGGCGAAGAACTTATTCGGGGGATTTTGCGCCACCCGGCTGTCGCGGCGGCCCCCTCGTGATGACCGGGGGAACCACACCGTCCCTCTCGACGGACACCCCTATGAAACGGCCGGCCATTGATTCGGAGGCTTCATCTCCCTATGATGCAACTCGTTCAAAGTGGAAACGCCTCTGATGCTCTCGAAAGTAAAACAACGCCAAGAACTCGCCTCGCTGTTGCAGGCTCACAGGCTGGCTGGCAAGCGCATCGTGTTCACGAACGGCTGCTTCGATCTCATGCACGTCGGCCATACACGCTACCTCCAGGCCGCGAAGGACCTCGGCGACCTGCTGGTCGTCGCCATCAATAGTGACGCCTCTGTCAGGAGCTTGAACAAAGCGCCGGACCGGCCGATCGTCCCGGACGCTCAGCGGGCTGAAGTCGTCGCGGCGCTCGGCTCGGTCGATTATGTGATCCTGTTCAACGAACCGGACCCCCAGGACCTGATCGCCGCCCTGCAGCCTGATATCCTTGTCAAAGGCGGAGACTGGGCGGTAGAACGAATCGTCGGGCGCGACATCGTCGAAGCGCGCGGCGGAGTCGTTCGCACCATTCCCTTGGTCCCGGGCATGTCCACTACATCATTAATCCAACGTATTCGCTCAACCACCACATAAGCCATAGCAGTGTCCGATATTATCCATCCCCCTACAGCATCCCAATGGTTCGTGCCTGTCGCTGCCGCCTTGGCAGCCAAGGCGGGGCGTCCCTCTGTCACCGGCTTGCACGGCTCCACGTCCGGCCTCGCCCTCACCACGCTCATGCAGCCTCAGTCGGGCAAACTGGGCAACCGTTCCTGGCTGATCGTCACGGGATCGGATGAGGCCGCCGAACGGCTCTTCGACGATCTCCATTTTTTCCATGACCTCGTCGGCCTGTCGACGGCGCCCCTCGCCCTCTTCCCGCGATGGGAAACCCTGCCCTACGAGAGCAGCGCCCCCCATGTCAGTCTGATCGCGCGCCGGATGAATACCCTGCATCACATCCGCACCGCGCCCCAGACCTGTCTGGTCACCTCCATCGCGGCCCTGATGCAACGACTGTTGCCCGTCGAAGCTTTCACCGGCACCACCCTGCAATTTAAACGGGGCGGGACGATCGAGCGGGAGGTTCTCACCAGCAGGCTCTTGCGTCTCGGCTACCGCCGGGTCTCGGTGGTGGAAATCCCCGGCGAGTTCAGTATTCGTGGCGGCATTGTGGATATCTTTTCAACGGCCTATGCCGAGCCGCTGCGTGTCGAATTTCTGGGCGAAACGATCGACTCCCTCCGCCTCTTCGATCCCGCCACGCAAAAATCCACCGCGAAACTGGATCGCGCGGTGGTCCTGCCCGCGCGTGAATATCTGCGGGCGGAGGATTCGCCGGATGCCCTCGCCCCCATTCCCGCTGATGCAGAGTGGCGCGCGCCGGATCTCTATCCCGCCATGGAGACCCTCTTCGATTATTTTACCGAGCAGCCCCTCCTCGTCCTGGATCAGCCTTCTGCCTTGACCGGAGCCTGTGCAGACCTCTGGAGCAAAATCGACGACGGCTACCTCCGCCATGCCGATCGGGAAACCACCGTCCCCTACCCGTCACCGGAACGGCTGTTTCTCGCCTGGCCTGAGCTGGTGGAACATACGCAGGGCTGGCCCACCCTCGCGCTGGAACCGCTCACCGAAAGCGATGCCTCCTGGAATCCGGTTCAAGCCTTTCCGGCCCAGGCCCCGGCCAGCGCCGGCCTCGGAGCCCGCGGGATGCCCTTCAGCCAGACCCTGGCCATCATGGATCGCCTACGAGAAGACTGCCGCGTCGTCCTCGTCGCGAGGAGTCAGGGCCAAGTGGCTCGCTTGCTGGCGCTCTTGCGCGAACACGATGTGCCGGCGATGGAATGGACCACGGGAACCTGGACCTCCTCGGGTAAAACCAAAGCCCCCTTTTACGTCTTACAGGGCGATCTGTCCGCGGGATTTCTCGCACCGGATTTACGTGTAGCCGTACTGACGGAAGAAGAACTGTTCGCCAAAGGCGCGCGCCACAAGCCGCAGGCCAAAAGTAAAGCCGCCACGTTCCTTTCCTCCCTGGAAGATCTCAACGTGGGCGACTATGTCGTCCATGTCCAACATGGCATCGCCCGCTATCAAGGGCTGAAACGCCTCTCCGTGCAGGATTTCGACAGTGATTACTTGATCCTGGAATTCGCCGGGGGCGACAAGCTCTATGTGCCGCTGGAGAAGCTCAGCCATGTGCAGCGCTATAGCGGGGCGGAGGGCCATGGACCTCGCTTAGAACGGTTAGGCGGCACCAACTGGGCCAAAACGACCGCGCGCGTCAAGAAGGACATCGAGGAGATGGCGCACGAACTGGTCGATCTCTACGCCAACCGCGAACTCGTGACGCGCAATGCCTATGGGTTCGACAGCACCATGTACCACGAGTTCGAAGCCGCCTTTGAATATGAAGAAACGGCGGATCAACTCAAGGCGATTGAAGACATTACCCGCGACATGGAATCCAATAAGCCGATGGACCGCCTGGTCTGCGGCGACGTGGGGTACGGAAAAACGGAAGTGGCGATGCGGGCCGCCTTCAAGGCAGTGGAAGCCAATCGCCAGGTGGCCGTGCTCGTCCCCACCACCCTCTTGGCCCACCAGCACTACGACAACTTCTCGGAACGATTCGCGCCCTTCCCGGCTCGCGTGGCCCTCCTCTCCCGTTTCCAATCGCCGAAGGAAGCCAAAGCCATTCTCAAAGATGTGGCAAGCGGCGACGTGGATGTAGTGATCGGGACTCACCGGCTCATCCAGAAAGATGTCGTGTTCCGGGACCTGGGGCTCGTGATTATCGATGAGGAACAATGGTTCGGGGTGAAACACAAGGAACGCTTAAAACAACTCCGCACCCAAATCGACGTCTTGACCCTCACGGCCACTCCCATTCCACGCACGTTGCAGATGGCCATGGCCAGCGTACGAGATCTCTCGATCATCGAGACGCCTCCGGCCGGCCGCCTGGCCATTCGCACCCAGGTCGTCCGATCCAGCGACAAACTCGTCCGGGAAGCGATCCTGCGTGAACTCGGGCGGGGCGGGCAGGTCTACTTCGTCCATAACCGGGTTGAAACGATGGAGAAAACGGGCGCCTGGCTTCACCAACTGGTGCCCGACGCGCGCATCGTAATGGCCCATGGGCAGATGAACGCCAAACCGCTCGAAGCGGTCATGCTGAAATTCTTTCGCCGGGAGGCGGATATCCTGATCGCCTCGGCCATTATCCAATCGGGCATCGATGTCCCCACGGCCAACACCATCATCATCAATCGCGCCGACATGTTCGGCCTCGCGCAGTTGTACCAGCTGCGCGGGCGCGTGGGCCGGAGCGGCGACCAAGCTTACGCCTACTTCCTGGTGCCGGACGAGGGACAACTGAGCGAAGATGCCCAGAAACGCCTGACGGCCATTCAGCAATTTACCGAGCTGGGGGCCGGCTTTCGCATCGCCGCGGCCGACATGGAAATCCGCGGCGCCGGCAACCTCCTCGGGAAGCAGCAATCGGGTCATATCGCCGCGATCGGACTCGACCTCTACATGCAGATGGTGGAACAGGCCGTCCAGCGCCTCAAAGGCCAGGTGGTCGAAGAAGAACCGGAGCCGGTGCTCCGGCTCAACATCTCCGCCTTCATCCCGGATGAATACATCGCCGATCCTCACCAGCGCCTCTCATTTTATAAACGGCTCTCCTCCTGCGCCCAAGTCGGCGACCTCGCTCTGCTGCATGGTGAAATGCAGGACCGATACGGACTGGCCCCGGATTCCGTCGAACGGCTCTTTGAGGTCATGCAGGTACGGCTCCAGGCCAAAGCCTTGCGCCTGGCGTCGATCGAGCTCAAGCCCCACTCCGTCGTCGTCACCCTCGACGCCAAGAGCCGGGTCGCCAGCCAGGCGATTCACAAACTGATGGACCGGTACAAAAAGCGGATTTGCTTCCTGTCCCCCCTCGCATTTGAGCTCCAAATGCCGCATCAAGACTGGCCTTCCATCTTTCAAGAACTCACCGCAACCTTGCAAAGCCTGGGAGTCTGTGATACCAACACAACGATGTCTCCGCACTCGTCTCGCTAACAAGGTTTCGCGCACCTATGACTCGACCATCCAATCGACCTAGACAATTCATGGCCGTCCGCCTTTTCGCTCTACTGGCCGCTGCCGGCGGCGGCAGCCTCCTGCTCCTCACCAGCTGCGCGCCTCCGCCGGAAGAAGGCGTGCTCGCCCTCGTGAACGGCCGACAGATCACGCAGAACGAATTCGAAGTCCGCTGGGCGGAACTGTCCGATGCCACCAGAGCCCGCTACGAGAAAGAAGGGGGGCGGCGCCGTTTCCTCGACGAACTCATCACCCGCGAACTGCTCATGCAGGAAGCGCGCAGACAGGGACTCGACCAGAACGACGTCATCCGGGATCGGGCACAGCGCTACCGGGAGCAACTCATTCTTGACGAACTCCTCAAGGACCGGATCAAAGCGACGATCGAACTCTCCCAGGGCGAGTTGGATGCTTTCTACGAAAAACATGCCGACGAACTCCTGACCTCATTGAAGGTCCAGGTCTCGCAGATGCTGCTCCCCAGCCTTGCTGCCGCAAAAGATCTCGAGGCCCAGATCAACCGGGGAGGAGACTTTGCGAAGCTGGCCCAGCGCTATTCCCTCGACGGCAAGACCAAAGCCAACGGAGGCGATCTCGGCCCCTACCGCAAAGACGCCACCCTCCCGGAAATCGACACGGTCGTGCGCACCCTCAAACCCGGAACCGTCAGTGCGCCGATCAAGACGGATGCCGGGTACTATCTCGTCAGGGTCACCGCCCTCGACAAGGAAATGGTGCAGGCGGACCTGGCCATTCGGGAACGCCTCCGACAAGAACTGCTCAACGAAAAGCGCCGAAAGCGCTTTGAGGATGTGATCGCCGACATCCGCGCAAAGGCCATCATTCGCCTGGCCGAGGCTTCACGCTATGTCGCCGACGACGTCGGCACGCGCTGAGTCTCCCGGCTCGGCAGGCCCCTCACGCAAACTCCTCACGTCAGCCACAATTCGTGTACAATCCCTCCAGCATTTCATCGACTGCCCGATCTTGTCCGGCGCAGTCCGCGAGACTCAGAACCATGATTATGCTCCGTCCACTCATCACCATGACCTTGTCCCGACTGTCACGCATGGTCGTCTTCCTGCTCGTGCTGATCGCGCAGGCCTCGCTTCTTTCCGCGGCGCAAATGCAAGACCGGATCGTCGCGATCGTCAACTCGGACCTCATCATGCTGTCCGAGATCAAACGGGACCTGGCCCCGGAGCGAGCACGGATTCAAAAGGAATATCGCGGAGAGGCCCTCACGCGCCGGCTCAAGACGGCGGAATTCATGGCGCTGACGTCGATGATCGAGCGTACGTTACAGCTCCAGGAAGCCAAAGCTAGAGGCATCGACGTGACCGACCAGGAGGTCCGGCAAGCGCTGCAACAGATGAAACAACAGGGGGAAAAGATCGACGAGACGAACCCGGCCAACCTCAAAAATGTCCGGGAACAACTCACGCTACTCAAGGTCGTCGACCGGGAGGTACGGAGCGGGGTCATGGTCTCAGACTCCGACATCAAACGCTACTTCCAGGAGCACCGCGACCGGTTTGCGCTCCCGGAGGAATACACGCTCAGCCAGATTTTGATCAAGCCTCGCTCACCTGAGGATACGGCTGAGGCCAAGGCCAAAGTAGCGGAGATCACGGCTCTGCTCAAACGCGGGGAGTCCTTTGAAGATCTGGCGCTGCGCTTTTCCGATGGACCGACCGCCTCACACGGAGGGCGACTCGGCCTGGTGCGGCAGGGAGAACTCTTGCCGGGCATTGAACGAGCCATCGCGAAGCTCGTGCCGGGCGGCATCTCCGATACGATCGAAACGCCCGAGGGCTTCCATATCGTTCACCTGGAAGACAAACAACCGAAACAGTTTCGGCCGCTTGAGGAGGTCCGCATTGAAATCCAGGGACTCGTCTTCCAACGAAAAAGCGAGGACGTCTTTCAAGAGTGGCTGGCAGACCTCAAGAACAAAGCCTATATCGAGATCAAGTTTGAATCCGCTCTTTCAGCGCTCCCCACAACCGGTCCCGCCCCTCGCCCGTCGACGAAGAGTAAGGAATCAGCGCTTCGTCCAACCCCAGGCCTTCCTGCAACCGGCGAAGCGCGCTGATTCGCTCGCTCATTTTTAACTTATCGACTTTGGTCGCCACCACAATGGGCGGGCGTCCGACGGACAACAGCCAGGCGATCGTCTCCCGATCCTGCTCGCTCAACACCCGGCTTTCCACCAGAACCACCACGGCGCGCAGCTGTTCGCTACCGTCAAGATACTGTTCGATCAACGGGGCCCACTCCGCCCGCAACGATTTCGACACCCGGGCATATCCATACCCCGGCAAATCCACCAGAACGAATCGCGCCAACCCCGGATCGTCGCTGGTGACCTCAAACAGGTTGACCAAGCGGGTCTTTCCCGGGGTGCGGCTCACCTTGGCCAGCCCCTTGCGCTGCAGAAGGGAGTTGATGAGCGAGGATTTGCCGACGTTCGACCGCCCGATGAAGGCGACTTCCGGAAGCTCACCTCGCAGAAACTGTTCTGGCCCTGCACAACTTCTGATAAACTCTGCCTTGAGAATTTTCATACCCTACCCATCCACCGATTGAACAGCATGTTATTAACCCAAGACCGCATCGCCTCTGTGATACGCAGCCTCTAATGCGGAAGTCAACCTCACAATCCCGCCACCGCCTGGCGGCCTTCCTCATTATCGGTCTCGGCCTCCCGATCGGAGCGATCCTGTTCGTCTGGCTGCTCACCATGCCGAACGTTTCGACCTTACGCACGACCAATCCCACCGTAACAGCCCTGATGGCTGCGCGGCAGACCCAGGCGGAGGCACAAGGCCACGCCGTCGGACGTCAATGGGTGTGGGTCCCGCTCTCACGCATCTCGTCCCACCTCCGCCAGGCGGTTGTGGCAGCGGAAGATGCCGCGTTCTTTACGCATGAAGGATTCGACTGGGAAGGGATCAAGAACGCCGCCAAGTATAACCTTGAGGCCGGAGAGCTGAAACGCGGCGGGAGCACCATTACGCAACAGCTGGCCAAAAATCTCTATCTCTCATCCGATCGGTCGTTATTTCGAAAAGCACGGGAAGCCCTGATCACACGCGCCCTCGAACATCAGCTTACGAAGGAGCGCATTCTCGAGCTCTATCTCAACGTTGCCGAATGGGGAGAGGGCGTGTATGGCGCGGAAGCGGCGGCCCGCCATCACTTCAAGAAGTCCGCCCAGGATCTGACAGCCGACGAGGCGGCCTGGCTGGCAGCCATCCTGCCGTCGCCGCGCCGCTACGACCCGATACGGAAAACGCCCGCCCTGACTCGCCGCCACGACCGGATCCTCAACCTGATCACTCGGAGAGCTACCCGTCCCGCCCCGTAACAGACCCGATGGTCGCAGCTATGGCCGGTAAGCAGCAAACCTTTCAGGGAAATCGATCTCGAACAGTCGGCCGACCGATCCCCTTCCACCAACCGGCGGCCATATGAGGTGTCACATGCCGGATGACAAATCGCCCGTCCGGCGCAAGGACTAAGGCCCCGGCTGAGCCGCTGATTCGAGACAGGAGCAGGCGCAACACCTGTCGAGCCGCGACCGCAGGGCTCGTCCCCCTCGCCAGACGATCGCAGATGGTCTTGGCCATCACCAGACGAATGATGCCTTCGCCGATACCGGTCATCGACACGGCGCCGCTCTGATTATCCGCGTAGACTCCGCAGCCGATGAGCGGACTGTCCCCCACCCGCCCCGGCAACATCGAGTCAACGCCTCCCGTCGAGGCCCCTGCCGCCACCGTCCCACAATGATCCAGCGCGACTGCGCCAACAGTCCCATGTAGATCTTTCTGTGGCCGCTTCGATTTCAACATCGCTCGATATAGCGCGATCGTCCTGGCGGCCGCAGCGGAGACAGGAGAACGACCGGCATGCCGGCGAGGTGAACGCGCCCCAGAAAGCGGTGCCAATTGATAATGCTGCGCAAACGTCGTGGCCTGGGGTCCCACGAGCAAGACATGATCTGTCTCTTCCATGACCAGGCGAGCCGCCGTAATCGGATGCAGAATCCCTTCGATTGAGGCAACCGCTCCGGCTTCGAGGCGCTCCCCCTCCATGATCGAGGCGTCCATCCGCTGCACCCCGTCCAGCTGACGATTCGCGCCGCGACCGGCATTGAACAGACCCGATTGTTCCAGGAGACCGATCGTACATTCGACGGCGATGACGGCAGAGCCTCCCTGCTCCAGGATGGCATAGCCGATGACCAAGGCATCGGCCAGGCAGGTGGCCTGCGCCGGCGTCAACCGTTTGGACCCGGCGCCTCCGTGGGCAAGAATGACGGGACGGGAGCTGATCAATTGAGAAGCAGCTCCCGGGCCTGCCGGTATGCCGGATCTTTCAGACGATCCAGATCTGACCGCACGAACCCCAGACCGGTGACGCAGAGCTCGAAGTTGTCGGAGAGGGTCCGGAACAGAGGGGGCTCTTCTCCTGACGGGCTATCCGCCATTTGCGCGACAATCCCATAGGAACGCTTTCCCGTCTTCATATAGTCCACGAGAAAATCCTTATGGTAGATCAGTCCGCTCGTCTTGAGGCGGCGCAGATATTCCGGGAACAGACCCGCCATGAAGAGCGTAAAATCGCCGATGTGCTGATGCACGTCCCGCTCCCGATCCATCGACTGGGCGCCGAACAACACTTCCGATTCAAACAAGAGGTCCACGACCGTATCCACCGGCCGGTCTTGCTGATCCTTAATCTTGTACAGATGGTCCGTATGGGTGAAGTCGACGAGAAGATTGGAGACGTAGTTCGTGACGTTGGGGTCGGGCCACCCGAGATGTTCCGTGAAACTTTTCTCGGTCAGGCTGCCGAATAACTGACGAAGCGGATGCCGTGGCGAAACGTGCGTTCCCATTTCCACCTCTCACATCTTCGGAAGACGGTGTGATTATAGCAGATGTGGCTCGACTTGCCGATCGCTCCCCCTGATGCTTCTATCGGTCTTCACAAGACAGACTTGAGCGTCGATCAGTTTTTGCCGGTCTCAGTTGCGCCAGAGTCCCTTCGAGGGTGAGCAGTTTTCGTTTCGTGGGCAAGCCGCCGGAGAATCCACCGAGCGATCCATCATGCGCCACGATCCGATGGCACGGAATCACGATCGGCACCGGATTCGCTCCCACGGCATTGCCGACGGCGCGGGCATAGTGGCTCCCTCCCACGCGGAGGGCCACCCATTGATAGGATCGAAGCCTGCCATAGGAGACCAGGCGAAGGGCTTGCCAAACCTTCCGCTGAAAACCGGTCCCTCGTGACAGGTCCAACGGCAAATCGAACGATGTTCGTGTTCCCGCCAGATAGTCGGTCAATTGCGCCTGCGCCTCCCGCAATCGTGGAGAGGCCTGCTCGCCCAGCAATGCGATCGAGCCTGCTCGCAGCTCGGACAGCACGGCCCGGCGCGAGGTCTTCGGCAACACCAGGGCATCGATTCCCTTCGCCGTTTCTGACAGGGCCATCCAGCCCCATGGCGATTTGAAAATAATCCCCCGCCGCATGAGTGACCTCACCGGCCGATGACTCGGCCCAGTTTCTTCCGCACCATGCCCCATACTAAACCGAGCTCCTCTGACCCCAACAAGACATGGACGCCCAGATAGCCGCTCACGCTCATTCCGATCGCCACGAACAGCATGACCGACTTCGCCGTCCATTCACCGGGATGAGTCCAGATCTGCGCCGCTGCCACCCAGGCACAGACCAGGACCAGGGGCACGGAGGCGACAAGCACCCGCAGCGACGACCGGCCCACAGAGCCCCACTCGATGCCGCCCAACCGGCGATGCAACACCGCGACCAGGATGCCTCCGTTCACCATCGCCGCCAGAGCCGTGGCCAGAGCCAGACCGGCCGCGCCAAGCGAGGCCATCAGCAAAAGCGAGAAGGCGAGGTTGGATGCCACGGCGATCGCCGCGGCAATGGCCGGCGTCCGCGTGTCTTGCAGCGAGTAGAAGGCCGACACAATGATGCGGACGCCTCCAAAGGCCCAGAGGCCGACGGCATAACACAGTACCGCCAAGGCTGTCTCGGCCGTATCGTGCGAGGTAAAGGTCCCGTGCTCAAAGAACAGATGGACGATCGGCTGACGCAAAAGAATCAGGCCCAGCATCGCCGGCAGGATGATGAAGAGGATCATGCGCAGCCCGAAGCCCACCGTCGTGCGCAATTCATCCAGGGCCCCGCGCGCCGCCTGCGCCGAGAGGGTCGGCAAAATGGCTGTGGCCAATGCCACGCCGAAAATTCCGAGCGGAAACTGAATCAACCGCATCCCGTAAAAAAGATAGGTCGGCCCGCCCGCAAAGAACGATGCGAGGATCGTACTGACGGTAATGTTGATCTGCGTCACGGAGAGGCCGAGGAGCGAGGGCACCATCAGCCGGCCGATCCTCCTCACGCCAGGATGGCCCGGCTCGAACCGGAATCCGAACAACATGCCGCGCCGCTGCAAACCCGGCAACTGCATGGCAAACTGCGCCATCCCTCCCGCCACGACCCCGATCGCCACGCCAAGAATGGGCTCCGACATCACAGGCGACAGAAACCACGCACAACCAATAATCACGATATTGAAGAACACCGGCGAGAAAGCCGGCGCCGCGAAGGCGCGCATGGAATTTAAAATACCCATGGCCAGGGCGGCCAGGCTGATAAAGATCAGATAGGGGAACATGATCTGCGTGAGCAACGAGGTCATGCCCAGCTTCGCCGGATCCTCATGAAACCCCGGCGCCAGAAGCCAGACGATTCCGGAGGCGCCGACAATACCCAGAATCGTGATGCCGGTCACGATTGTGAGCAGAGTGGTAAACACGGCGCTTGCCAGTTCCCACGCGTCTCGTTTTGATTTCAGCGTTTGATATTCCGTGAAGACCGGAATGAAGGCGGAGGACATCGATCCTTCCGCAAATAACTCGCGCAGCAGATTGGGCACGCGATAGGCGACGAAAAAGGCATCTGCCGCTGGCGTCGCGCCAAACAGGCCCGCCAAGACCATATCGCGGATGAACCCGAGGATGCGGCTGGAGAAGGTAGCCAGGCCGATCACGCCGGCCGCTTTGACCACCGAGCGAGTCTCGTCCTGCGCAGTCATGGGAGCTGGGGACACCACCGTAGGATCGGCCATGGATCGGGATTCTAGCGGAACGACGACGGGCAGTCTATCAAGCCGATGATTATGATTCCTGAATCAACGAATCGGACAATTCGTTGGGGTTGTCGCCGGAACCGGCAGGACTGACCTGCGCGAGAAGGACTCCACATGTCGCAATCGCCGCACAGAGGGAATCGATCGCTTGTCCGGCTCTGATGCCCTCGGTGATCCCCTCGACCAGTCCCTCCCATGTACCGGCCGGGACACGGTCGTTGAGGCCCTTATCCGCCAGAACATGCACCCGCCGTTCCAGCAACGACACGAGAATCAGGACGCCCGTACGACCTTGCGTGTGGTGTAGCCCATGTTTGTAGAAAGCCTGCTCGGCGCGCAGGGCCACTTTGTGCGCCAGCCGCTCGCGGGACGTGACGAGACGGATGACCAGCGGAATCCTGCCAAGCCATTGCCCAAGCCCATAGGCGATCACGACTGCCAACAGCAGCCAGCCAGCATTGCCCGCATGCCAGCCCCAGGACAGCCAGTCGCGCTCCGCCGTCAGGAAGAGCGCCAGCGCCAGCAGGGCAAAAATGAGCCCCGTTCGATAGCCTGCTTCGCGATACAGGGCCGAGGCCGGGACGATCATCGGCACAATCTCGCCCTTCGTGGCCAACTCAGCCTCTTGAACCGCCTGTCTAATCCGTTCCCGCTCTGCGTCCGTGAACTGTTTCATCTACCAATCTCCCGAGGCGCCGCCTCCGCCGAAGTCGCCGCCCCCGCCACTGAATCCTCCGCCTCCGCCAAATGAACCGCCGAACCCGCCGCCCGGTCCCATCATGAACCCCTCGCCCCACCCGCCGCCCTGGCCCCGGCTCGCTAGCAGGATCAGCCACAGTAACAAAGCCGTCACGCCGGCTGCCACAAGACCCAGCCCCACGCCCGCGGACTGCGCGACGAAGAAGGCGAGCAAACCTCCAAGTAGCGCGCGGGTACGTTGCAGGCCATGGCTCAGAATGAGGCCGGCCAAAGTTCCGACCACGATCCCCACAATCAAAAACTGCAAGCCGGTCGGTTCCTGGCCTGAACGAGCGTGACCTGACAACACGTCTTCTGCCTGATACGTGCCTTCGATCGTGCCCAGAATGGCCCGGACCCCGGCGGCGATACCGCCCGACAGATCTCCGCTTCGAAACCGCGGCACGATCTCCTGTCGAATGATGTGGGCGGTGCGGAGGTCCGTCAAGGTGCCTTCGAGGCCATAGCCCACTTCGATACGGACCTTGCGCTCGCGCAGAGCGATGAGCAATAGCACGCCGTTATCGGTCCCCTTCTGCCCAAGCTTCCAGGTCGTGCCGACGCGATGAGAAAAGGACTCGATCGGTTCGCCGTCAAGTGAGGGCAGAATCAGGACGGCAACTTGATTGCTGGTTTTCGTCTCGTGGGCTTCAAGATCATTGGTGAGAGAGGTTGCGACATCGGCCGGCAACACCTGCGCCAGATCCACGATGTGGCCCGTGAGTGCAGGCACATCGAGCGCGAAGGACGGAGAGGTGAGGGCCGAGACTAGAGACAAGATACAAGCAAGGATGAAACCAACAGACTGCTGTCGAATTCTGTTCTTCAACCTCGATCCAATCAGCCATCCGGCAAAGCCACAGAAGCGATGGTCTTCTACGATTGTTGGGTTACGTTGCGCTGATGGCCCGATAAGTCCCCCTCTGCGCGCGTCCCACGAGGGCTCCCCGTCCCTCCCGCCATATCCCTTCAGGGGAGTGGCCAAGGTTGCCCTCTACTGCGCGCATCGAACGAGCACCGTTTCATCGTGCGCGTTCTGCGAGCAAGGAGGGTGCCTGGCTGCTCCCCTCCTCACCCGTCCGAGGGCGCGCGTTGCGCGAGCACAGGGGACTCATCGGGCCATCTCCCCCCTGCTGGCAGGATTTTTCAGCATCCTGCTAAAATTTCACCTCTGGCGGCTTGGCCACAGCCTTCTCATCCGCCACGGTAAAGTTCGGCTTCTCTTCCAGATGGAGGAGGAACTTGGCCGTCAGGTTCGTGGGGAAGTAACGAACGCCTTTGTTATATTCCGCCACTTTCTCGATATAGCGCTTGCGCGCGACGGCAATGCGATTCTCCGTCCCTTCGAGTTGACTCTGAAGATCACGAAAGTTCTGGTCCGCCTTTAAATTCGGGTAATTCTCTGCGATGGCGATGAGGCGCCCTAACGACGTGGTGAGGCTGGCTTGCGCCTTCTGAAACTGCTCAAACGCAGCTGGGTCTTTTAACGTGTCAGGCGTCACTTGAATCCCCGTGGCTTGCGCACGCGCCTGCACGACCCCTTCGAGCGTCTCCTGCTCATGTGCCGCATAGCCTTTGACGGTGGCCACCAGGTTCGTGATCAGATCGGCCCGCCGCTGATACTGATTGACCACTTCGCTCCAGGCGGCCTTGGTGTCTTCGTCTAACCCCTGAAGATCGTTGTAGCCGCAGCCTGAAAGGCCGGCGAACACAACAGTGATGGCGAGAGTGGCGAATATCGAGATGCGACTACCCATGGTCGTCCTCCTTCAACATACGCGGCGCTATAACGCAGAATATCGATCATGCTATCATGAGAATTACCAATATGATACGGAGGCAGAACGTCCGATGTCGCTTGAACCTTCTTCACATTTGCCCGGCGGATTTCAGATCCGACACCGCACCCTGGGCATCTATCAGGGGAGTGCCATTGAACTGGCTTTTTGGCATCCCTCGTCCGGCATGCCGGAATATGGACTCTGCCGCTTCGCCACACAGGAGAAGGCGGAATCCTATCGCGCCTACCTCTGTTCCCCCGCCTGCCCGGAACCGCTCAAAGAGCAGGAGCTCGCCATAGAACCCTATGATCTCGCCGCTCATGAGGAGCTGATCAACGACCATCCCCTTCATTCTGCCTGGGAAACGCCGGGTTAACAGGATGCTGAACATGCAGGGCTGCCGGACGCTCTGCCTCAGACGCCTTTCATGGTTCACGATGTACAGGTCACAGGCCGGCCGGCTCAGGCGGCGACGATGGTGTGCTGCGAGGATTTACCGGAATGCTCGACCTGCGCCTGGACGAAGGCAAACAAGCGCTTGTCCTCCTGGGCGGCTCGAAGAAATTTGAAGGCGATACCGCGTGCCGTCACCCCACGAACCATGGCGGCCACTTCAAGGGGGGCTTCATCTTCACCGAGCGCCAGTTGCAGATAGAAAATATCGTCTACGTGAACCAAGGCCTCGCTCTTGATCATACAGCCGCCCATCGAGAGGTCCAGCACCGTTCCCTCACCCCGGACCTTGTCCCCGGAGAAGGAGAGAACGAAGCGCACAGGAATGCGGAGATGCTCGCGGCGATCGGTCGGATGCGTGGAATGGTCCAGCCATAAACGGGACGCCAGAAAGCGGTGACTACACGAACGGCAGCGAAAAGGCGCCACGAAAAGAAGGGCGGCGAGATGCTCCCCGAGCGATTGCGGATGGGACCGCAAGGGGCCATCTTTTTTGCACCGCGGACAGCTTAATATACGTCCCATCTCATCTAGTCCCTCTGCCCCCCGCTCGGATGATTCGACATACCAGCCTTCCTGTCCACGGATAGATGATCTCCCCCACTCTGTCAAGAAAACACCGGTTCCCTGCACCCACCCCGGTAAAAGACAGGGGCCGTTCATGGGCGAGCCTTCTCATCACTCGAAACAGGTCTCGTGCTCGCCTTCCCGGCGAGCCATCCCGTGGCCCAGGCCCATTGAAAGTTGAAGCCCCCGATCCGCCCATCGCAATCGAGGATTTCACCCGCCAAATACAGGCCCGGCACCAGCTTCGATTCCATCGTACGAAAATTGACTTCCTCCAGGGGCACACCTCCAGCCGTAACCTCCGCATAGTTCCAGCCCCGATCCTGCTGCACCGGAAGCCGAAACTTCGTGAGCGCCACCAACAGGCGATCCCGATCCTTCCGCGGCAGTTGGGCCATGGCCGTCTGTCCGTTGATCCCGACATAACGGCAGAAGGATTCGGCGAATCGTTCCGTGGCCAGATGCGCCAGGGTCTTGGTCAGGGAGCGACGGGGCGCCCTAGCTGCTTGCTCCATGAACCATTGGCGGGCCGACTCCTGGGTCAGCGCCGGCAGGAAATTCACACATAGATCAACCGGCTGGCCCGCTTCCTGCGCGCTTGCCCAAAAACGGCTGGCATCCATCACGACCGGGCCACTGATGCCGAAATGGGTCCAGAGCAAACTACCGGTCCTTCGGTCCACGACCGAGCCGTTCACCGTCGTCGTCAGCTCCACTTCCTGTGAAATGCCCGAAAGATCTTTATGGAACAGGGTCTCGTCCAGAACCAACGGAGCCAGGGCCGGACTGGTCGCGCTGACGTGATGGCCCAGACGCCGGGCCAGCTCATACCCGAATCCGTCGCTCCCCGTTTTGGGAAGGGAGCGGCCACCGGTGGCCAAAATGACCTTCTTGGCTTGCAGGGTTCCATGGGTATGGTGAATGAGGAAACCGGACTCCGCGCCAGTGAGGCGGACAATGTCCGTCACGCGATGATCCGGACGGATGACCAGGCCCAGCTCCTGGCAACGATTGACGAGCGCCGTCAGAACCGTCCGCGCCTTGTCCGTCACGGGAAACAGCTTGCCGGTTTCTTCACACGTAAGATCCGCACCCAGTGAGGCAAACCAGTCGATCGTGGCCTGGACTGGAAAGGCCGCAAGGACATTTTTGATAATGTGGCGATTGCCAAAAAAGTCTGTCGGCGTCACGACGTCGTGCGTGACATTGCAGCGACCGCCGCCTGAGACGAGGATCTTGGCTCCGAGGGTCTTGGCCCCGTCGAGAAGCACAACCTGGCAGGAGAGGCCCGTCTCCGCCGCCCCCTCTCCTGCAAAGATACCAGCAGCCAGGCCCGCAGCCCCGGCTCCGACAATACAGATATCGACTGGTGCCTCTTCCACGAATCTGCCACCGCTCCTGTTCAACGATCCCGTCGCACCCAGCAACCCGACAGAGAGTATCACGGCAACTGGCCTACAATTCAATCAACGACGCGGCTGGCGAGAACGCGAGGAGAAGAGGCCCCCTCGATCCCGTTCCTGTTCTTTCTACGGTTTCAAAACCCCTACACTTTTTCCATCGCGAGAGGATGCGGGTCTATGTCGCTCATGCCCACCGAAGAAATCTCGCAAACAAAATTTTACTCGCTGCTCAAACTCTGATATACAATACACACAGCAATTCACATTTTGACATCGAAGGGGGGTGGAGATTTCATGGCAACGAAGAAAGCAGCGAAGAAGGCGGTCGCGAAGAAGCCAGCGAAGAAGGCGGCCAAGAAGAAGAAGTAGTGCCATTGAGGGGGCGGCGGCCACGTCGCCTCCTCACCTTCCCTCTCTCTCGATATCCCTCCGACCAACGCCGCAGCTCACAGACGTCACAGACGGCGACCAAGCAACATATTCACCCGCAGAATTTTTGAGACGCTCTACTATCCGAGCGATCATCTGTCACGAGACAGACCCTGTATTCCACAACCAGATCTTCATCGGTACAGGACGGACAAGTTTGTCCTGAGAGAGCCACGCGTTCGCGGTCCAGATCCGAACTCAACCCATGCAGAAGCAGATAACGGCAGGGTACGATTACCGAAATAAGATGGCCAGCAGGCAAAAAAATGGGGAGGTGATGGCCACATCACCTCCCCGACTTTCTCTACGCCGGGGGAGAGCCCATGGCGACCAAGAAAGCAGCCCGTAAATCATATCATGAACAATCCCACGAAAGAAGAACGAATATTTCCATATAATCAACGAGTTGCAAAATTATCCGCCTGAAAGCCCACTTAGGGAGGGAGGACAAGCCCCCCGCTCACCCCCCTTTATGATCGTTTTCCCCTTCTCCCCAACCGAACAGACCCTCCTTGCGCCCGTCTTCGATCTAATCGCTCCAGCGAGAAGAGACCCCCGATCCTTATGCCTCGATTAGACCGTCGAAAGCATCCGGACTTCATGTTGCGGAAAGGGAATCTCAATCTGTGCCGCCAGGAACCGTTCGACGATGGCTTGGTTCAATTCCCCTTGAACCCTCGCGACGTTGACGGCCGACGTCCAGGGTGCAATGGAGATCGTGATAGCAGAATCGCCCAGTTGGGAAACTCCCACCAGAGGGGCGGGATCCGTGAGGACGCCGGGATTCTGAACCAGGATCTCTCGCACGAGCGCCAGCGCCTCACTCAGGTTCGTGCGATAGGCCACGCCGACTTGGAGATGGAGCTGGCGGATGGTTCCGAAATTATGCAGGATCTCCCCCACGATTTTGCGGTTGGGAATGACGATGCTTGAACGATCGGGATGCAGGAGCGTCGTCGAAAAGATCCCGATGGCGACGACGTCCCCCTGCACACCCAGGAGCGAGATCTGTTCCCCCACCCGATAGGGTTTAGTGAAAATAATCGAGAGCCCGGCCACCAGGTTGCTCAACACGCCTTGCAAGGCCAACCCGACGCCGAGGCCGGCCACACCGATGCCGGCGAGCAGCGGTGCAATCTGGACGCCCAACTGACCCAGCGATGCCATAGTGGCAAAGAGCAGAATCACGATCTGCACGGCCTTGGCCAACAACATCCGGACTGGCGGCTCCATGTCCTGGTGCTCGAGCCACTGCTGCGTCAGCTTGCCAACCCAGCGGGCGACCAGCACCCCAGCCCCAAACACGATCGCCGCGCCCAGCACTTGAAACCCGTAGTGGATGACATATCCTATGAGGGAATCCATTCCTGGCATCGCAACACCTCCTCTAACAGAATAGTAAAAAAACTCTGTGGAATTCCGTGAACCGTCGGTCCCCCTGCTCACGAACGGTTCCCGCTCTGTCCGCAGGCCGTCCGGCTCTACATACAGGACCAACGGTCACGGTCCCCGGAAGGACACCCACGAGAGAAACCAGATCACCCAACGCGACGACCCGTATCGAGGAGAATGGCGACGAGCATGTCGCTCATGACGTTCACGCCGGAGCGGGCTCGCGCGATGATCCAATCCACGGTCATGATGAGGGGAATGGCTGCGACGATGACATGGGCCGGCAGACCCGCGGCTGAAAGGACGAGCGGCAACACGATCAGCCCGGCTTCTGGAATGCCGGCCACGCCAGCCCCCGCAATGATCGAGGCGACCACGATCAAGATCTGATTCGCCATCGGCAGGTCGAACCCCAGCGCCTGAGCGAGAAAAAGCGCGGCCATCGCCTCGTAGAGGGTGACGCCGTCATTGTTGAGGTTCGTGCCGATACAGGCGGCGAGACGCGACGATTGCGGCGAAACGTTCATGCGCTCAAGGCACCGGAGCGTGACCGGCACGGTGGCGAGGCTGCTGTTGCAGGACATGGCGGTCATGATCGCGTCGGCCCCCTGCCCCAGGTAGACCTTCGGCGACTTCTTCCCCACCAGCCAGGCGACGAGCGGATAGTAGACGAGCGCATGGACGGCAAGCCCCAGGAGCATGGCGGCGAGAAAGATCCAGAGGACGGTGAAGACACCGATGCCCGCCTTGCCGACGACCTGCGCGACGACGCCGAAGACGGCGAGCGGCACCGCGAGAATGATCCACCCGAGCATCTGCACGAGCCAACCATAGACTCGCTCGATGCTGCCCACCAACACATGGACCACCCCACTCCCCTGCTTGGCCGCTCCCCGCAGACGGCGAAGCGTGGCGCCAAGGACCAGGGCGAGGAGGACGACGCCAATGATGTTGCTGCTGGAAAACGGCGCCATGATGGTGCGGGGAATATAGGACGCGAGGTACTCAAACGGGCTTTGTGCCCCGGTCTGCACTGCCGAGAGCTGGCCCGCCGATGGCGCGGAGCCCGGCACGAGGTGCAGCAACTCGTCGACGTGGCCGACCCAGGCCCGGCCCGGCTGCCAGGTGTTCATGATCACGAGACCGATCGTCATGGCGACGGAAACGTTGACGAAACAGATGACCAGCAACTTGGCCCCCTGACGCAGCGGGAGGCTGGTGCGGATGAGCGCGTCGAGGATCGCAAAGAAGATGAGCGGGATAGCGAGCGTCTTGAGCAGCGTGACGACGAGCAGGCCGATCCGCCCCAGATGCTCGTTACGCAGACCGCCCAGATAGGACTCCTGACCGAAGATGGCTCCGAGCAACGCCCCGCAGGCCACGGCGATGAGCACTTGCGTATAGAGCGGGAGCGGAATCCAGCGTTGTGGTGCCAGCATATTGGTCTCGTGTGGGCCGCGCAGAATAACCGATTCCCCGAGGGAAAGCATCCGACGTTGCAGAAAGCTTCTGACCGGCAAGATCGGGCCTGGCACGGAGCGACTGAATTCCCCGGCGAGCCTGCCGTGCCTCACTTCCGGACATTAGAGGGTTTTAACTGCCAGTTAACACCCCGTTAATCTTGCAATGCTACAGTCTGCCTCGTGCATGGCCGTTTCATCGATACTGGAATAGATGACCGCAGGAGGTGGAGACGATGACCTGTAAAAAATGCAATGGGCTGATGGTGAAAGAGTCGCGACCGGATTTCTCGCAGGACGTGGCCGTGCTCCGCTGTCTCAATTGCGGCCTAGTCCTGGATCCGCTCATCGCACAGAATCGCGTCACTTCGCTGCGTGCGAAGCAACCGGCTCTGGATGCGGCATAACTGGTTTGTTCGACATCATGGATCAGTTCGGTTGGAACGGACGACTTGCCGAACCAACCGAATTGAGCAGACGTGGACGTCGCGCTCGTGGTTAGACCGAAAACTCCGCCCATAAGAATGTATGATCTGAGGGGTCTTTCGCTCGCCGCGGCTCGACGTCCACTTCTACTCTGACACAGTGCTCCGCCAGCGGGGCCGTTGCCAAAATATGGTCGATGCGCCAGCCTCGATTCGCTTCCAACGATGCCGGAGCCCGGTAATCCCAAAACGTATATTGCTGCCGGTCCGGATAGAGCTTCACGAACACGTCCTGAAATCCCCAGGCCACTGTCTTCTCATAAGCCCGCCGCGCATCCTCGTGGTAACAGACATGCTTGAGATGTTTTTCAGGGCTGTGCACGTCCATCGGCCGTGGCGCGACGTTCATGTCGCCGCACCAGATGGCCGGTTTGTCCGGCGACAAATGCTTCTCGAAATACTTGCGGAGCCGGTCGTACCAGCCCAGCTTATATTGATACTTGGGTGAATCGATCTCGAAGCCCTGCGGCACGTAGGTGTTGATGATCGGAATCCCCTTGATCACCACGCGCAGGAGCCGCGCGTCCTCCACATCGCCTCCGTCATCGAACCCATAAGCCACTGCCTCCGGTTTCTCCCGGCTCAAAATCGCAACCCCGTTATAGGACTTCATCCCCCGATACGTGATTTCGTACCCGGATTCCGCCAGGGCCAGCAGCGGACACTCGCTATCCTGAACCTTGGTTTCCTGAAGGCACAGCACGTCGGGCTTCTGCTGAGCCAGCCAGTCCAGCACGATGGGCAAACGTTTGCGGAGCGAATTGACGTTGAACGTGGCGATTTTCATGCAAAGACCCCTTGGATATTCAGGCGGCGCATCCTAGCAAACGGGCTCTGAGGGAACAAGCAAGGGAAGAG
The DNA here is from genome assembly GCA_026387615.1 of Nitrospirota bacterium. Lineage (GTDB taxonomy): Bacteria > Nitrospirota > Nitrospiria > Nitrospirales > Nitrospiraceae > Palsa-1315. The sequence goes on along the minus strand of JAPLLI010000042.1, from coordinate 619 downwards.
GCTCCTCACATAAGCACGGCCCCCGGGAGGAAAGCCTCCCGGGGGCCGTGCACAAGACTGACGCGACTACGCGAGCTTAGTGGCCTGCGGCTGGAGCCGCGGCTGGGGCTGCAGGAGCCGGAGCCGCTGGAGCGGCGACCGGCGCTTCCTCTTTTTGCGCTTTCATCTTGCCCTTCGCCGCGTGACGCTTCGACTTCATCTTCTTTTTGTGGGCCTTCTTCTTGCCCTTCGAGTCGGCTTTCACTGACTCTTTTTCAACCGCGACCTCGGACTTCATCGTCCCGATCTCGCCCTTGATGGCTTCATCGGCCATGACCAGCGAACTGACCCCGGCCAGACACAATGCGGTCAACGCCGCAATCATCAACTTCTGCATAGGCACCTCCTGGGAAATAATAGTGAATAGTCTTGGCTTCGGTACAAGGAAGCGGACAGACTGCACTCCTTTTTCACGCCTGTCAAGAACTCGCGACGGTCTGTGTCAAACCACAGTAGAAATGTCCTCTTTCTCCCATAGTAGAAATGTCCGGTTTATGTGATGCCCGCCGCCGCGTGTCGTGTTCCTTCCGGCAGCAGGCGCTTGCGCCACGGATGCGCGCGTGTCGGCGTGACCGGGCGC
>JAPLLI010000080.1 GCA_026387615.1 Nitrospirota bacterium | reverse complement strand
CCCACGGAGACTTTTAAGAACTGCCTACGTGACAAAAACATTGGTGACACCTCCTAAGAGTTGAGGGCTTCAATAAGCCCACGCGACTTCACTGACGCACAGCGGAACGTTCTGACCACCCCCCTTCCTGGAAAAGCTGCGAGCAAACAGGGCAACTGGAGCAGCCATCAGCCAATTCATCACTGGCTAATCGCGTCAATTTATCTTGCCTGCCACGCATCATGGCCCACGATATACGCAATATACGCACCACGATCTGCCATGCGATTAAATTCCAAGAAAACATCGTAACATATTGATATATAATTAAAAAAATGCCATATGCGATTTCGTTCGATTACCGAAAACTTCTCTCCATGGGTACTTGCCGTAGCACTCTTTTTTGCTAAACCGCCTGTCACGTGAAAATTATAGCGATATCAACAACTTGAACAAAATTACATCGCGTTACCTTTTAGTAGCGCCATTAGCCTTGTCGTAACGAACGTTACGAAATAAGATCGAACCATTTGATCTCTTGACAGTCGCGCATCAGCTCAGTAGAATCGCTCCTTCGTGCCGACTTGTGAGTGAGCGGGAATAGCTCAGTGGTAGAGCATCGCCTTGCCAAGGCGAGGGTCGCGAGTTCAAATCTCGTTTCCCGCTCCAATGTTTACACTCGGTTATGTTTACGCCCATCAGCCTCTGCTCCTTTTATCGCCCCTGTGCAAGCAGTGCTGACATTGCCCGCGCATCCAAGCTTTTCATGATGCGCTTTCTTGCAATCGTTACTCCGCCATGAGTAGCGGCATCGACATGCCCGTCGCTTGTTCCGCTTCATAGCTGACCCCCTGAAAAATGTGTGGCGGTCTGTTATCCGGCGGCAGCCCTGTTGCCCTGATAACTGTCGCACCGTCCGACCAAACCCGTCGAACAATGTTCGCTGTGCACCTTCGCGGCGCTGCCCCATGAGCCCTGACGACATGAGAGCCAGGCGGCTTGCAGACACGATACAACTTCGAGCAGGCAGGAATGGATCTGCTGTCGAAAACGCTCGCCCTGAGGCAGATGTGACGGCGGGCGAGCCTATACCTAGCGACGATGCGGACGAATTGCGGCTATTGAACGATGAGGAAACGGGGAGAGATTCGTAGAGGAAAAGCGCGAACAGACCCTTCGTCGCTCGACGGACAGGAGGGTGGCACAGGCCCAACGTAAACTTTGAGAGGAAACGAATTGCTCGGCTATGCGTGGAGCGACAAGTCGCTCAGACGGGCGACCACCGACCCCAGGTGCTGCAAGAGCGCGGGCTTATAGACAATCTCACTGATGCCGGCTGCGAGGGCGATCGCCTGGTGGGTCGGGGACAGATATTCCGACGCTAACACTACCGGTAGATTGGTTCGTATCTGTGACAAGGCGCGCGCCACCTCCAGACCTGACTGCTCCGGCATGTTGTAGTCTGTCACCATCACATCGAACCCGGCCGGACCAGCGCGCAGCGCGTCGAGGGCCTCTGTCATCCCAGTGCAGCCCGTTACCTGATAACCGAGCCATTCGAGCCTGGCCCGGACCAGCTCCACCACCATCGCCTCGTCATCCAGATAGAGCACATGGCAACGCCGACCCTGAGGCGGAAGGCTCGAGGTCCCAAGCGGCGCCTTCGCCGCAGGAAAATAGAGGTGCACGGTCGTGCCCAGGCCCGGCTCGCTCTCCACGACAAGGGAGCTCTCGTGCCCCCGGAGGATGCCACGAACCAGGCCTACCCCCAGTCCCATGTCCTGCCCCAATGGCTTGTTGGCAAAGAAGGGGTTGGCTCTGCGCATCTTCCCATCAAAACCCATCCCGCAACCGGTGTCACGGACGGAAAGGCGGGCATAGTGGCCAGGTGGCAGGATCGTATAGAGTCCGGACTTCGTCTGAGTTAGCGTCACGGGCGCCAGGTCCATCATGATGGACCCTGGTTGCCCCCCCAACGCATGCCAGGCCACGGTGCAGAGGTTTCTCACGGCTTGATGGATCTGCGTCGC
>JAPLLI010000091.1 GCA_026387615.1 Nitrospirota bacterium | reverse complement strand
TCAACGAGGGCCTTCTGAGGCCGCGCGTTGCGCGAGCACAGAAGATCATCAGCCCCCATCCTCCTCCCCCTACATCTTCTTCGGCCGCTCGGCCTTCGTCGTCCCAGCCATGACGACCACTTGCGTCCGGTCAGAAAAAGCCTGATCAATGCGCTGCTTCCCGTTGCTCGTGAGAATAATCAGCCCGCAGTGCCCCTCGATCCGCTGCAGGAAATGGGCGAGCTCCGCATTCTCGAATCGATCACCAGCATCTTTCGCCTTACGGCCTGTCGCGAATAGCGCATCGGCCTCGTCGAAGAAGAGGATCGCGCCGCTGGCTTCTGCCTTATCGAACACATCGTTCAAATTCTTCTCGGTTTCGCCGATGTACTTGCTCACCACCGCCGACAAATCCACCCGGAACAAATCCACCTTCAATGTTTCGGCCAACGTCTCTGCGGCCTTCCTCCGGCGGAGCGGCGTGGAACCGGACAGGATCAGGACTGCGGCCGATGTTGCCGTGGTCTTCTTCGCCCGACGCACGGTCATGGGCTTCTTCTTCGCCGCAGTCTTCTTCGCCACAGTCCTCTTCACCGTGGCCTTCTTCACCGCAGTCTTCGCACTCTTCCCTTTTACTACCTTGGCTGCCATTGTTCTCACTCCTCTTGATGGATTACACTCCCGGCCCCGTCTAATCTTCTGACACCGCCGGTCACTCGAGAACAGACACAACGCGGCTTGCGGATCTTAACCGCAATTGCGCACAATAACCAGCGACTCGCTCTCATACCGGAAAAACCTCAAACCATGCCACCCTCGCCGATTGAACAAGAACTCGCGGCAGCCGAGACCGCGCAGCAGAACCGCAACGAGGGGAAGGCGCGAGTCTGTGCCAGACGAGCCGTAGCCCTTGCTATCGATGCGTGTGCGACCAGACTTTCTCGTCCGCGAACGCCCGGAGATGCGATGGCACAGCTCCGACAAATTCAGCAGGACGCATCCTTCCCTCTTCCCATCCGCCAAGCAGCCGAACGGTTGCATACCCCTGTAACCCGCCGTGACCTAGCCCCCTTCACAACCAACCCGGTTGCCGATGCACAACTCATCATCAGGCACCTCAGCACGCTCACCTCAGAAACAGCGCCAAAGCCAACACCCGCCTCAGCGATCAGCGACTGCTAACGGATGCCGGTAGGCAGTTCTTGCCGTGACCTGGCAACTTTAACCAGGGAAAAAGATGTCAGGAGTTTGACAGCTCTCCGCCTTATCCTGCCTCAACGCCTGGATTGAAATGCACCAGCAGTGCAAAAATTCTGAAATCATTGGCATATTGCAACGAACTCTTCATCGGCCCTCGTCATGTCACCTCTGGCACCGCCATTGCAATGACTCGCGTAGGCAATACATCGAAGAAAGGGGAACGTCAATGGCTCAACAGGAAACACCGACTGCTCAGATCATGAACCTCGTCACCCATTCAGACTACTGCACCATCGAACAGCTGGTCGCGGAATGTCCCGACCTCACATGGATCCAGGTGTTTATCGAGATCAATCGCTTACGGCGGGACGGTCTGGTGAGTCTCACGCTCAAGCAGCCCGGCTATTACGTCGTCAGCCTAGTTGCCCAACCGAAAATGGCTCAAGTCGCGGTCGCCTGATCGTCAAACAACTAGCACGCGAGCCGAACGAGACTAGCGGGAGTGCCGCGACGAGCGAAGGTTCGAGGCCTTGAGAACGTCGAACCAGAAACTTCGAACGTCGGATCGCGCAGGCCTCGCGCCTCACGCGCCACAGTCTCGGCGCTGGCAGACTATTCCCGCATCCTTCTAAAATCCCACTGACAGACCGACCGTTCCCAATATAGCCGCCCGATCGGCTGGTCCGGCGAACTCGGTGCCGAGACCGGCGTCGACCACCAGGCGCGACGTCAGTTGATGGCGAATCCCCACTTCGACGCCCGTGTGATTCCGTTGACCCCGCAGATCCGACTCTCTTGTATATACGCTGGCGATCAGCGTGTCGCAAAAACTGTCGGGGTACCCCAAGGGATAACTGACTGCCGCTACTGCGCGGTAGGCCCCGGGCCGTTCCTGTCCCTTCGGCAAACCGAGAACGGTATAGCCCGCATTGAGGTGCGCGCGCAGACGCCCGAACGATCGCGTAAGGATGCCGGTCACTTGCGTATCGACGCCCCGTGAATTCACGCCTGTTGGCAGGTCCGCTTCGACTCGGATGGCCAGGGCTGGCAACACCAGGGTTTCCGTATTGAAGTTGTAGAGCAGGCCCAGATGCAGGTCGCCGGACTTGCTCGCGCCGACGAGGCTGTTCGGCTCGGTGAAGAGGTCACCCTGAATTTCGATTTGCGCGTTGTCGAAGGCGCCATAGATGATTTGCGGCTGAAAGGTCACCCGCGTGCGGCCCTCCCGCCGGTCGTTGAAACGCACCCCTCCCTCCATCCCGATCTCCCCTTTCGGAATCGCATAGGCATCTTCCATCCCGATCGGCCGGTTTGGATCGAGGTTGTCATGGTCCAAGGCGAGGAGTGGCGTCGGCAACAGGCCCAGCAGCATAAGCAACGGGAGGCGAAGGGCTCGCAGGATGACGCGTCTCAATGGCGATGCTCCGCATGCGTCACGATCATCGGATTCGTCGCATCCGCCGTCGCCAAATAATAGGCATCCAGGATGCGATAGATCTCTTCTCGCTTGGCCTCCCAGGCCGACAGCTGCTCACTCGCGAGGATGTCGCTGATGTTGTCGTGCAACATGTGGAGATTATCGAAGATGTTGGCGATCTCCGGATAGCGCGCCGCGAACAAAGGACTCAATTCTGCCGTGAGCGGCATGAAGGTCCACTGTATCTGCGGCTGGTCGAGATAATGCCGATAGGTCGCAAGAATAGGCCGCACGGCCTCGGTCTTCTCCGCGAGCGCGTGCGCCGCCTGCAACGGATCGTACACGGCCACTTGCAGGTAGTGATAGGCCCAGATGGTGGCGTTGAAAAGCGGGAACCTGGTGCGGAACGATTGCGAGTAGGGAAAGGCATCGAGACGATGATGATTCAGCTTCTTCGCGGTAATGGCGTAGGCGCTCTCCTGGTAATAGACCAGAACATTCCGGATGGCGCGGTCTTTATCCGGCTCGTCCGACACGACGATGTCGTAAGTGGCGCGATGCAGGGCATGCGCTTCATCGAACGTATTCTGCGCGCGCCAAGCCAGCTTCATGTAGGTCGGGGCGATGGCCTCCTCGTTGGGATTGAGCCTTGGCTTTGAGGCGATGAAGGCGAGCGTCTCCTTGCGAGCCCGGTCTTCGATGGCCGCCACGTCCGTCCCGCCAGTGAGCAGGAGATTCTCGTAGAGATTGGAATGGCCGAAGTCCACGCCGTTGAACTCGCTGTCCAGTTCCGCCAGATCCTCCCGCAGCGCAAAGTTCCAGAACGCCCGATAGTAGAACCGCTTGTCCCGAGGCTCGAACTGACTGCACGCCGCCACAGCAAAAACCATCAAGGCGAGCGCCGTGAGGGAAAAGTTCCGCCGGACTCTATGGGCCGTCGTGCTACTCATCATTGAAGGGCTGTCGTCCTCTCTCTCAATTCATCTCTAATCAAGCAAGGGTGTGAGGAGCTTTCGACTGCGGCCGTCGAGCGAGGCACACGCTCTCTCCGCCTACTTCTCCTCACAGGAGGGTGCCCGGGTGATCTCCCACTGCGCGCGTCCAACGAAGGTTGGTTCATCTGGTCTCTCTCGTCTATCTGGTCGGTCTGGTCGGCCGGACCGGGGAAGGTCTGTCTGGTCTATCTTGTCTGTCTCGTTTGTCTGGTTAGCCGGACAGAAAACCTCACCAGAAAAATCAGATAGACCAGAAAGACCATCTAACCAGACAGACAAGCCCGTGCGCGTTCCGCGAGCAAGGAGGGCACCTGGCCGGTCCCTTCCCCTACCAACCTAGCGCCCACCGATGTCCATTCTTCTCCAGCAGCGCATCCGCTTCGCTTGGGCCCCAGCTCCCGGCGCTGTAAAAGCGAACGGATTTCTCGCCGGTCAACAGGGGGTCATAGAGGCGCCACGCCGTTTCAGTAAAATCCGCGCTGACGAAGAGGGTCTGATCGCCGATCATCACATCGCGGAGGAGGGTTTCATAGGCTTCAGGAAGGGGGCCGAACGCTTTGCCATAGTCGAACTGGAGCGCATGGTCGCTCAGTTGGAACGGCCGCCCAGGACTCTTCACGGAAAAACAGAGCGAAAACCCTTCATTGGGCTGAAGCGTAATCAGCAGCTTGTTGGGCGGAATGCTGCCGGGAGCGAGGGAGCGAAACACTTGAGTCGGCGCCTCACGAAAGGTCACCGCGATCTGGGTCAGTTTGCGCGGAAAGCGTTTGCCCGTCCGGAGATAGAACGGCACGCCCTTCCATCGCCAGTTGTGGATCTCTGCTTTCAACGCCACGTAAGTTTCCGTGGTCGAATCCTTCGGGACCCCCGGTTCCTCGCGATAGCCCAGAATCGCCTCGTCTGCGATCTGCCAGGACGTATACTGGCCGAAGACGACATCCTGAGACGTAATCGGCGCAATGGAATGGAGCACCTTGAGCTTCTCATCCTGGATCGCCGCGGCCTCGAAAGACACCGGCACTTCCATCGCCACGACGGTCATGAGTTGAGTCAGATGGTTTTGCACCATATCGCGGAGCGCCCCGGCCTGCTGATAATAGGCCCCGCGATGCTCGACGCCAAGATCCTCCGCCACGGTAATCTGGATGTTCTCGATCATATCGCGCTTCCAGATCGATTCGAAAATCGGGTTCGCGAAGCGGAACGCCAGGAGGTTCTGCACCGTCTCTTTGCCGAGGTAATGGTCGATGCGGTAAATCTGGGATTCCTCGATATATTGATGCAAGGTCGTATTCAGCCGCCTGGCTGAGTGAAAGTCGTGGCCGAATGGCTTCTCGAACACGACGCGAACCCAGCCATGGCTTTTGAGCAGTCCCGCCTGAGCAAGTCGTTCCATCGCGACCGGCACCGTGTCCGGTGGCAACGCCAGGTAGAACACCCGGTTCTCCGGCATCTTGTGGGTAAGTTCCAACCGCCGGATATACAAAGCCAACGCCTCATAATCTTGCACGCCCCCCTCATGCACAGTCTGGTAGTGAAGGCAGTCCTCGCACCAGGTGCGCAATTCTGTTTCGTTGCGCCAGCCGGCCTGTTGCAGGCCTTCGAAGGCCCAGAGCCGAAACCCCTCTTCCCCTAACTCTGGCAGAGCCGCCCCAACAATTAAGGTATTGCGAGTTTCCAGAACCCCCTGATCCCGCAAATGATACAGAGCGGGCAGGAGCTTCCGGCGCGTCAGATCGCCGGTCGCGCCGAGAATGACAAAGACGTGGGGCTCAACTTGATGTGGCGACATCCGCTGGTCCTCTCTGTAGCAAAATCAGTTACGAACGACGCTTCACGAACGACGGACGACGAGGATGGACTTTTCCATCGCCTAACCAAACAACGGGGCAAGGATGCTCAAAAAGTCCGTCCAGCAAGGCCGCACTGCGCAAACTCAGAACGATGAATGCGGAACGCTGAAGTGAAAGAGGCTTCTTTGTTCCTCGCTCATCGCTCCCAACGCTGGCAGCCTTTTTGAGCATCCTGCAAATTTGCTCCCACCTCAAACATCCAAACTAGCAGAAACTCTGTCGTGCCGGGATGATTCTCTCCACACTCACACGTCTCTCCTCCAGGCGCGTGGCAGGCGCGATCTCCCACTGCGCGCGTTTTCCTGAGTCTCGTGAAACGTCCCTCGTGAAGCGTATCTCGTTTCGAATTCGGACGCTTCACACTTCACGAGAGACGAACGACGCTGGAGGCCGCGCGTTGCGCGAGCACAGGAGATCACGCCCGCCACGCGCCACGCTACAACGTTTTTAACCAGGCCTGAATATCCGCGATATCTTGCCGGCTCAACCCATGTTCCCACGCTGGCATCGAGCCACGCCCGTACAGGACGGTCTCCCAGAACGAGGCCTCCGCATGCAGAATAGGATTGCCGGCCAACTTGGGTCCGAATCCTCCTCCGGCGCCGGCCCCATGGCAAGCCTGGCAATTCGTGGCAAAGAGCGCTGCGCCCTGCTGCGCCACTCCGTTTGGCCGTTCTTGCATGGAGAGAGGCTCCGCCTGTAACGGTTCAGCTTCGCCAATCTCGCTGAGGGGAACCAACCCCGATGCGGTCGGATGAAACCGTGCGGCAAGAAACTCCACCAGCAGGTCTGCTTCTTCGTCTGACAGTTCCGCCCCCCAATGAATCATTTTACCGACCGTAGCCTGCCAGCGCGGCCGGTCCAATCGTTGCTGCATAATCAAATCCGTACTGTGACAGGTGCCGCAGCGAGCCAGCACCAACCCTTCCGCTCGCGCATCACTCCCGATTCGACCTTCCGGCACCGCCCCTGCCCTGCCAAGCAACAACGTCGCCAGTCCGAGCAAACAGACGGCAACGACTCTTGTCGCGAGTCTCATCCTGCCACCGTTACACTCACGCGATCCCACCCGTTCCAGAGAAACCCGCCGGGGTTCCAGGGGCTCCTCTCCGGTTGCCTATTCCCACGGTCATCAGTCGCACGACAAAGAATCGTCCGTGGACCGGCTGTGGTCGCCTCCCAAATATACTGCCACTGGCGCCAGCCATAGGGCTGATCTTCACCGATCAAACGGGCCTGCGCCCAGGTGCGGCCCTCATCGAGCGAAACGTCGACACCCGCAATCCTGCCCTCGCCGGTCCAGGCCACGCCCTGAATCATGACAGGACCTGACACGAGTACAGCTCCGGCTTGCGGCTGCGCGATGAGCGATTTCACGATCATCGCTTCCACCGGCTTGAGATCGTCGAGTGCAATGGTTTCGCCCAGCGTGACCTGCCTCGTGGGGTACCGATAAGCGGTTTGCATATAGTAGCCCTGGGCTTCGTCCTGCTGGACCGTGATGTCGGTGAGCCACTTGATGCAGGAATCCGCCATCCATCCAGGCGTCACGACCCGTAACGGCGCCCCATGCAGCAGCGATAAGGGCCGGCCGTTCATCTCATAGGCCAAAATTGTATCTGGGTGCAGGGCCTTCTCAACCGGGATACTGCGTACGAAGAGCGGAACCGTCGCCGCGACTGGACGGTCTGCCCCTTGAAACTGCACATGCAAACCGTTCGTCTGGAGACCGGCCCTTCTCAACACATCCAACAGTCGCACCCCGGTCCAGCGCGCATTGCCGACCGCGCCTCGCTCCCATTGCACGCCGGGAGTCTTGGGCCGGTACAAGGCCCGGCCGTTCCCGCTACATTGCACAACGGCGGTGATGGTGACGGTTTCGAATTGTTTCAGATCGTCCAGCGTGAGAGTCAACGGTCGATCGACCAGACCAGTCACGCGCAACCGCCAGTTCTCCTCGGAATGCTGTTCTTGCGGAGGGGGGCCGAAGTGGCTGCGAACGAAGAAACGGGAGTTCGGCGTGAGAAAGGACACAAACTCTTGCACCGGCGTTTCCGCATCCAACGGCCGCGCCACCCGCACGATCAGGCGGTCGGTCTCGCTGATCTCGACAACCTGCTCCCTGGCCTGGACGACAGGGATCGCAGGACTCAATACGAGTGACAGGCCCAGCCCCTGAATAATTCGTCCCAGCAAGGTCCGCCGCGACATTGCCGGGGCTACGGAGGCTTCTCTCACAAGGGACTCCCCAGAGGAACTCATGACGACCACCTCAACCAGCCTTGCCTGATACACCATTTCTCGATCTCCACTGCGATGAACACGATCGACGAAAGCACGAGACAGAGGACCAACTCCTCAAAATCGAGTGGCTCTGTTTTGAAGATCGGATTCAACGCCGGGATATAGATTGTCGCCAGCTGCAGGGCCACGGTCAGCATCACCGCCCCCAGGAGAGGCAGATTGGTCCAGGGACCGAGCTGGAAGAACGACGCACGCTCGGATCGAAGCGCGAGCACGTTCCCCATCTGCGACAGAGTCAGAACAGTGAAGACCATCGTTTGCCAATGGGCATGGCCCGTTCTGTAGGACCAGGCCTGGGTCAAGAGCGCCACCCCGGCCATGAGCAGACCAATCCAGACGATGCCCTGCCACATGCCATCTGCGAAGAGGCTTTCATTCGGCGGTCTGGGCGGCCGTTGCATCAGACCATTCTCTTCCGGCTCGACCGCCAGCGCCAGCCCCGGCAACCCGTCGGTCACGAGGTTGATCCACAAAATGTGGATCGGCAACAGAGGAATCGGCATGCCCAGAAATGGCGCCAGAAAAATGGTCCAGATTTCCGCCGTATTACAGGAGAGCGCGTATTTAATGAACTTGCGGATGTTATCGAAGATCCGCCGCCCTTCACCCACTGCCGTCACAATTGTGGCAAAATTATCGTCGAGTAAAATCATATGGGCCGATTCGCGCGCCACATCGGTGCCGGTCAGCCCCATGGCCACACCGATATCGGCCCGGTTCAACGCCGGGGCATCGTTCACCCCATCGCCGGTCATCGCGACAAATTCACCACGATCTTGCAGCCCCTTTACGATCGTGATCTTCTGCTCCGGAGACACCCGCGCATAGACCCTGATCCCCTCCACTCTTTCTTCGTACTCATCCAGCGGCAACTGCGCCAGTTCCTGCCCGGTCATCACCGTCCCACCATCCTCAATAATGCCGAGACGCAGCGCAATCGCGCGGGCGGTCGCAGGATGATCCCCGGTAATCATCACCGGCGTAATGCCGGCCGATTTGCAGAGGGCCACCGCCTCTCTCGCTTCTTCCCTCGGCGGGTCCATCAAGCCGACCAAGCCAAGGAATGTCAGCCCTTGCTCGACGCGGTCAGGCGTGAGTTCTTCCGGCAGAGCCGGCCAGGTCCGATAGGCCACGGCCAACACGCGCAACCCCGCCGCCGCCATCCTGTCGGCTCGCGCTAACATCTCGACCGGATTGAGTGCAATCAGGACATCGCCGGCTAACTGCCCCTCGCAGAGGGCCAGGACCTGTTCGGGCGCCCCCTTGGTGAAGGCGACGACATCCGAACCATCCCGGTGGAGAGTCGTCATGCATTTGCGATCCGAATCGAACGGCAGTTCCGCCAGCCGCGGCGATTGTGTCAGCAGTTCCGCTTTTCTGTAGCCCCTGTCTTCCGCCGCATGAAAGAGCGCAACCTCCGTCGGATCCCCGATCACCCGGCCGTCCTTCTGCCTGGTCGCATCGTTACTGAGAGCCAGGGCCTTCATCAACCAACGCCAGGATTCCTCCCTGCCAG
>JAPLLI010000151.1 GCA_026387615.1 Nitrospirota bacterium | reverse complement strand
GCTTAACACGCTCGCGCACCAAACCCCCCACATCATGCACACAGTCTCCAACGCGGCAAAGCATATACAACAAGACCAAGAGAAGCTGACCGGCATCATCCCCTAACGAACGGCGGGAGGGGTGAGACGACACACGCGTCCCCCTTGTCTGCCCACCGCGCCCCTCGAAGCCTAGCAAATTCTCCACATGTTTCGCCCATAGCCCCACACAGCCCCTGCGATCCGCCGCCATCGGCCTCGCTCTCGCATCTGGCCGCAGGTTCGTCGCCTCATCACACCCAGCAACGTCGAACAGGCTCCTAGACTTTTCACCGCCCATTCAGTATCGTAGCCGCCATGCCCCCGTAGCTCAGTTGGATAGAGCATCGGTTTCCTAAACCGCAGGTCACCCGTTCAATTCGGGTCGGGGGCACCAACCTTTTCGCCCACTTGCACACCGCACCTCCCTCCAACAGAACCATCCATTCCGGTTTCTGGCACGGTTCCATTCTGAATTGGCCTAGACTCCTCCGCTGGAACCTGACTCCCTGGCACCGCTGCCGGTGCCTTCCCGAACCCCGCAACTCCTTCAACCGCTAACTTCAGGTGGGACTGGTTGAGATATGCGAACCGTTTCACTAAGGCCGTGATCGAGCGGCGCAACAGCGCAGCAATAGTGTTCATGTTCCATGAACCGGCCCAGTTCCTCCTAAATAACATTTCCAAAACCTCGCTCGTGATTTTCTCGATATACAAGCCCGCAGACTTTAGTCGTGGCTGGATATATCCGATACGTACGGTACGGAATGACGGCAAGGGCCAAGGAAGGCTGTAATGTTAGTGCTGACTCGACGGCGTGGAGAAGGGGTGACGATCTGGCCTAACGTCCGGGTGGTCGCACGCGGCAGCAAGGGGGCTCCAGCTCTTGGTCTGGCGCGTCGACTCGTCGTGTTCGCCGCAGGGATACTGCTCCTGGTGACCATCCCCTACAGGATGAATGCGTTCGCAGAATTGTATGTTGCGAAGACTGACGTAGAGTTTCGTGTCGGCGGGGGCGTCCTGTGCGGGCTTTGCCCAAAGGATGGACTGCCCTGGAGAGTGAAGCCGACGGCGCAGCTTGTGATGGATAGACTTTTCCCTGTCTGGGCCGTTCAGGATGGCGTCGTGGAGATCGGACCGTATGCAAAAGGTGCGTTGCTTGACGGAATGAATATTCCACAGGTTGCCGGTGGTGTGATGGCGGGATACCGGCGTGGACCATACGAGGCCCTGGTCAATACAGGAATCGCCTATGCGACTGAGCGTATCGGTGACCACCAAGCCGTGAGCCGCTCTCAACCGGGACAAACCAAACATACATATGACCTGGGCCTGACGGGCCGGTATATCATCAATCAATATTTCATTTCTGTTGCGTATCAGCATAATTCCAATGGAGAACGTAGCGGACTCGGGTTTTCAAATGCCAAAGGCGCAAATCCCGGATACGACAATGTGTCTATTGGCGTCGGGGTTCGTTTCTGAGTGGCGCGACGGGTCAAGGCGAGCGGCCTAGCCTGCCTGAAGAACGGAAGGGCATTCTGCCAACAGAGGAAACGCATGAGTGGGCTGCGGCCGATGTAGTTAGCGCCAACCGACGTGAACTCCGCGAGAATGATGAACGGCCTTCCACTCAATCTAGCGGGAAGGCTCCTTCGTTTTACCCGTGAGGCGCGCCAAGGTCTTTCGGGTCATCAGTAGGACTCACGGTCAGAGAACGCTTTAGAGGAAGGCCATCTGGCGATTGAGCGGCTGACGGCCCTGCGCCGATCCAGCGAGTCAGAACTTCGGCCAATACCTTGAGTTGCACGGGCTTGCTCACGTAGTCGTCCATGCCGGAGGCCAGGCATTGGCGTTGATCTTCCTGCTGCGCATTCGCCGTCATCGCAATAATCGGCGTATGGCGATCCGTCCCTTCCCGTTTGCGAATCTCAGTCGTGGCTGCGAACCCGTCCATGTGCGGCATTTGGCAATCCATCAACACTGCGGCATAGCGGATGTCCGACAAGGCGTCAAGGGCTTCTTGACCGTTGGCCACGAGATCCACTCGATAGCCCAACTTTTCCAACATGCGAACCGCCACCTTCTGGTTGATGACGTTATCCTCTGCCAACAGAATCCTGATGCTGGACTGGGCATGCTGCTCAGCAAGACTATGCCGCGTGATCAACTCAGTTCGCGGGCGCAGCAGGGGCGTGGAGCACCGTAGCGAGGCATTGGTACAGTTGCTCGGCCTGCACCGGCTTGGAAAGATAGGCAGCATAGCCAGCCTCCTGCGCCGCCTTGGCATCGCCGCGCAAGCCCTGTGACGTCACCATGATCAGCTTCATCGGCGCCAGCACCGGATCGGCCTTGATGGCGCGGGCCAGGTCCAGGCCGTTCATGCCTGGCAACTGCATGTCGATGATCGCGAGGTCGCAGACGTGGCCCTGCGCCGCCGCCTGGCGCAAGAGCCCTAGCGCCTCTCGGCCATCCTTCGCCATGAGGCAATGCGCACCCCAGCGTTGGGTATAAAGCTCCAGCACTCGCCGGTTGATGGGATTATCATCCACAATGCAGAGCTGCAGCGGGTGTGCCTCCGGGAGCACCAGGTCCCTGGCCGAGGCAATGCTTGGCG
>JAPLLI010000209.1 GCA_026387615.1 Nitrospirota bacterium | reverse complement strand
CTTTTTCAAGCGTGCGGTCTTAAAGTTTCCCGAAGCGAAGACCTCCGTTACCATTCGATTGGATCGTCAAGTCTAGGATTGGTTCAAAGCAAAGGGCCCCGGCTATCAGACGCGGATCAATGCCCTGCTCAGAGCCTACATGGAAGCGCATACGCCCTAACCAGGCAGGCGCACACTGAGCAACGGCGCAGGTGCGAACGGTCTACCAAAGCCGCTGAACGACAGTTTCAAGCTGAGGCAGGCAGGGCTCCAGTTCAGGCCTTGCCGCTCTGGTCACCACAAAGGCTGCCGGCACATGCTCCCAATGCCGCAGATCAGGCTGTAGCGCGCCTTCCATCACCGCTGGCGCAGTGCTCATCAAGGCCGCTCCCCCAACCACAGAGAGCTGGCAGAGCGCTCCCTTGCCCTTCGCTGCCGCATCGAGCGCGCAGCCTCCAACTATGACGCTTGCGCCTGCAGCCAAGGGGACCAGACTATAGGTCAACCCGACCGGCAACCGGATCCAGGCCTGCATGTTGAGCAATGGGTGATAGCCATGACTATGGCGAATCGCAATTTTCTCGAACCAACTTTCCGTGGACAGCCTCACGCCAGTGTCGGACTGGCAGGCGGGCAGGAACTCCCTGCTCGACTTCACGGAAAAATATCCGCTCGTAGATCCAAAAAATTGCAGATCCCATGTAAGTTCAGGAAATCGGCGGATGCCATAGACGTGCCAGGGCTCGCTGATTGCCTGCCCTTCATCGATCCGATCCACCTGCCGCGCGGCAAATAGCCGGACCGCATCCTGCTGCCCCTTCCACATCAGGCCCAGGTCTCTCAGCCTGAGCCAATCCACGCGCGATTCGTTCACCTCCCCCACTCGCTCCCATAACACGGCGGACAACAATAGATTTACCGGGTCCTCGCCGTAATTATAGAGCGGCGTAAAAAGTTCATGATCCAACTGCCGGAGCTCCACCTTCGCCTCCTCCGGCTTCTGCACGTTCGCATAGCTCGCAGCCAGCAAGAGGCTGAGATAGCCTCGCTCATAACTTTCCAATACGTAATCAATGAAGGAGCCCTCCGGCACGAAAACGTTCCCTGCCTCCTTCATGAAGGAGAAGGTCTTGTGCCGGAATTCCGACCGGGCCCTCTCGCCATGCACGATCACAGCTTCATAGCACCGCCCAGCAAAGGCATCGGCCAACCGGTTAAGGGTATCGATCCTGTCCGAAAGATTGAGTCCCCCTTCGATCACCGAACAGGGCTGCCCCTGCATCGTCTGCCCACCTCTCGCCTGACAGCCGGCAAGACCGATCACCAGACCCATGACGATAACGATCACATGATAAGAGACGTTTCGAATCATCAACCTTCACCCCTCCGACAGATCAGAACGCCGCCGCCAGCCCTTTCCAGCATCCTGCCAGGACTCACCGGCGAGACGCAGCCTCATAAATCTGCCGGATCTCACTGCTCGTCACATCCCGCCACTGGCCTGACGGAAGATCACCTAACAAGACCGGCCCGATCGCCACCCGCACAAGTCGCAGCGTGGGATGCCCGACTGCGGCGGTCATGCGGCGAACCTGCCGGTTCAGCCCCTCGCGTAGCGTGATCTCCACCCAGGCAGTCGGCACATTTTTACGGAAACGAATGGGGATGGATCGCTCAGGCAGCTGCGGATCCTCCGGCAACAGCCGCGCGCCAGCAGGCCTGGTCTTTTTGCCGTTCAGCAACAGTCCCTGCCGCAACTGCTCCAACGCTTCCTCGCTCGGAATGCGTTCGACCTGCGCGAGGTACACTTTCGGCAACTTATGCTGCGGGTCCGTAATGTGATGGGCCAACGTCCCGTCCGACGTCAAAAGCAGGAGCCCCTCACTATCCAAGTCGAGACGGCCCGCTGCATAAACGCCGGGAATCGCCACATAGTCGGCCAAGGTCGGCCGTCCATCCGGGTCGGTAAAGCAAGGGAGGACCCCATAGGGCTTATTGAATGCGATGGTACGAAGTGGGTGCGTCACAGTGAAACTACTATAGCCAACCAACCCCGGCAGTACAACGCAACAGCGGCTTGCACTAGAACGAAGGATATGATTCCATCCGGCATTCTCATCACGAAAGGCCTTTTCAGGAACCAGCTCGCCCAACCAGCGACCCATGCGACACATCGACGGATGACCATCTTTACCCTATGCCTATTGCTCGTCATGCCATTCTCGATCGCATGGGCCGAGCCGAATCATTATGACTCCCTCGACCGTGCCAAACGCGCCACCGTCGGCATCTTAGAAGACACCCAAGATCCTCGCACACCTGAGAAACCAGGCAAGATCCAAATTCGCGGCACCGGCTTTCACCTGCGCGAGGGCTACCTTGTCACGGCCAGACATGCTGTCGAAAAACACAGTCCCTCGGGGCACGTCATCCCGAAGCAGATCCTCGTCCTC
>JAPLLI010000145.1 GCA_026387615.1 Nitrospirota bacterium | reverse complement strand
TCACCTCGGGTCTCGTACCGGGCTTCCTGGTCATTGAAGACCATCGGAATCCATTCTGAAGGGGGGATCATCTCCGGCCCATTCGCCATCGCGAATAAGAACCCCGCCAGTTGCGGATAGTTCAATGTGTCATTCGGGCGCTGCGGCGACGACAGAAAGCGCTCCAAAAGCGCCGCATGACTAGCCGTGAAAGAGGGAATCGTGTTCATCCTGCTCAAGACCTCTGTTCCGTATCGCGCAATCTATGATGCTTTCACGAGGATTCTGTCGGAGTCTCCCCCCTAGATCGTTCGCAATCAGGCGAAACTGTTCCAACGCGGCCTCAAGGTCATCGACGATCTCCTGGGCGATGACATGCGTGGACAAAAAAGACTCCCGACCCCTTATTCCCCACGCTCATGGATGCCTTTTCACAGCTCTCCTTTGAACGCTTTGTCGAGAATGGAGGGCAGGAGCGCAGCGAGTTCGGCAGCGGTCTCAGACTGGAGGTTCTTGATCACATCCACCTTGGCCTGCAAGCCGTCGAGGTCGGCCACGATTCGACGTTGCTCTGCCAGAGGCGGTATTGGGACCGGAACTTGCCGAAGGTCATTCAAGTTCAATTCCGTTAGACGAAAGCTAATCTTTTCACGCTGCCAGTCTCCTCGTTCTCGACTGCGTAGCTGATGCTGGCCCTGCGCCCCACGCAAGTAGGAGTAAAGGTAATCACCATCAACGAGGGCTGAGTTCGCCCTGGCGATCGCGACGTGTGTGTCGGTCGAAGCAACACGGCCTTCGTCCCGAAAGCGCGCAACGCGCCCAAGGCATCCGGCTGCTGAGCACGCGATCAGAATGTCCCCAGGTTGCACAAAAGCATCTGGTTGCACCTTTTGAGCAATGTGCGCCGCAAGGCACATCATTGATGGGACATAATGCCCTTGCTGAACATGCTGAGTTTTAATCAGAAAGTGGTCCGATTCGCCCTGCTCTGACTGCCTTCCGCGGGCAAGGTATGCGGTGACGCTCTCAAGTGTTCTCGCTTTGCTAAGCACTGAGTCGGGCCAAACCCTACGTTCTTCAGATGCCATGAGCATCTCGGCTTCTTGGGCGGCTTGAATGCGAAGGGAGCGGGCTTCTTCGATCTTGGCGGCCAGGGATTCGATCCGCGCCACAATTCGTCGCTGCTCTGCGAGAGGAGGGAGAGGGAGCTTGTATCCAAGCACATCGTTGGGACGAATAGCGGCATAGTTCGTTGAGCCTTGTGCAGCTACTTGCTCATGAAATGCTGGTGTGCGGATAAAGAAATCGAGGAATCGTCGATTCAATACTTTTTCGTTAACCTCGAAAAGAAAGTAGTGGCTGCTGACAATGGCTTGATCTAGCCCCTCTGGAACGATTCCGAACCCACCCACTTTTGCGTCAATCTCTGCAACGAGGAAGTCTCCAGCTTTGCAGACCTGCTGCTTCTTCGTCTTGATCTCCGCACCAGGGACGGAATCGCGAAGAACAATCCCTTGAGCGTGAAGCTGTACACGACATCGCTTGTAGCTTGAGAGATCATCAATTTGAACAAACTCTTTGCGGTACTGAATGGCCGAAGCCAACGGTACTAACGGCCATTTGCTCATACGCTATCCTTCAGGAGCTGCTTGATCTCGCCTATGAGATTTGAGATTCGCAATTCCTTGCGGAGGATATCCTCCGCAAGGACATCGGGAGGCAAATGTTCGAAATCTACTTTCCCGCGCGGGTTCTTGATGTCGAGGTTGCAGCCGTTCTTGAGAATGGCGGAGGCGGGAATTTTCCAGGCACGGTCGTTCTCTTTGCGCTTGTTCCACCAGGCGATACAGTCGGCAAATTCCTCGAACTGAATCGGCTGAGTCTTGGTGTAGTTCTTCCTCCCCTCAGGAAGTGGCTGTTCGTAGTACCAGACGGTTTTCGTGGGGCCGGAGCGATCGAAGAACAGAAGATTTGTTGGAATGCCGGTATAGGGAGCGAAGACGCCGTTGGGCAAACGGACGATGGTGTGCAAGTTGAAGTCTTTCAATAGCTCTTCCTTGATGCGGGCGCAGACGCCGTCACCGAAAAGGATACCGTTTGGAACGACGACGCCCGCTCGGCCGCCTCGCGAGTTCTGAGATTTGAGATCGCGCATTTCAGAATGCGCGCCAGGGCGGCGGAGCTTGCGCATGATGAGTTGGAGAAAGAGCAAGGCGGTTTCGGACGCTTGTTTGTCCTCGGGAAAATTAGAGAGGATACCGCGCTCTTCTTCGCCGCCGAAGGGGGGATTCGTCAGGATGATGTCCACGCGGTCTTTGTCGCCAATTTCTTTCAAGGGGAACCGGAGGCTGTTGAGCGGGTCGATCTTGGGCGTTTCTAATCCGTGGAGCAGCAGGTTCATCTGCGCGAGCAGATACGGAAGCGGTTTGGCCTCCCCGCCCTGGAGGCTTTCGGATTGGAGAACCGCATAATGCTCGGCCCGCTTGCATTGTTTTCGCAAATGATCGAAGGCTTCGACTAAGAAGCCGCCGGTGCCGCAGGCGGGATCGAGAAGCGTTTCGCCCAATCGCGGATCGGTGACCGTGACCATGAAGCGGACGACAGCACGTGGGGTGTAAAACTCGCCCGAGTCACCGGCGGCGTCGCGCATTTCTTTGAGCATGGACTCATACAGGTGGCCGAGGGTGTGGATTTCGCCGGAGGCGGTAAAGTGAATGCCGTGGACTTTATTGATGACGTCGCGCAGGAGGTAGCCGTTGATCATGCGGTTGACGGTGCCTTTGAAGACAGTAGCGACCACGTCGCGCCGGTCTCCGCCGTTCACACCCTGAAGGCTGCGGAGGTAGGCGAAGAGGCCGGGGCCTTTCTTGCCGTCGGGGCCGCGGGCTTCTTCGTTGTTCACAAAGGCGATCAATTCGTCGCCGGTGATGCCGTCGGGCTTGGCAGCCCAGTCGCGCCAGCGATAGGGTGGCTCAATGGTATGTCGAAAGCGTTTGCCGGCGAGCTTGGCGTCAGTCTCGCGGATCTGTTCCAGGTCGTCCAGGAACTTGAGGAACATGATCCAGGTGAGCATAGGCAGACGGTCGAGGTCGCCGTTGAGCCCCTTGTCCTTGCGCATGATGTCACGCGCAGACTTGATGAGGCTGCCGAGTTGTTGAGCGGTCGTGAGGGGGACCTTCGATTTCATATTTCAAATCTCAAAAATAGATTTCAGATTTCAGATTGCTTTGGGGCTGACTGGCGGATGCGGTCGAGTTCTTCAAGAAAGGCGTCCTGATCCTTCTTTGCTGCTGTGCGGGCGCGGGCGCTGTCGTTCAGATGTCTTTGGCCCGTAATATCGGCGTTCTTGAGTTGCTCGATCCAGCCATAGAGCTGCCGAGAAATGTTCTCGGCAGCCGATCTCATATCACAAATCTCAGATTGCAGCGGAGAAAACTCAGGGACGCGTTCGAGCAGGCAATGCATGGATCGGACTTCACCTGCAGAACCACGGGAAATATACAGAAAAGCCAGGAGTTCGTTCGTGCTGCCGCGTTCGAAGCCTTCGGCGATGTTATTCGAGATAGAAAGCGTGGCGCGCTCCAATTGGTCACGCAAACCAGCGTGGCGACGGAAGGCTTCGTGACTGGTGAAGGCGTAGGTTCTCCTCGCTAGCTCAATGGCCGCTTGCCACACGGGAAGATCTTCGAATCGTTTATATTTCATGGCGTCCCTAGGGAAAGCTCAGATTGCACATCTCAAATTTCAAATGCCGGAGACCAACCTCAGATCGCAGAGTTCCTCCATGTGAGATTTGAGATCTGAAATTTGAGATACCCTACGCCGCGTAGAGCAAAGTCTGTAACTCCACAACGGCCTGGCGCAAGTGATCCGGTCCGCCGAACAGACTGGCGATCTCTAGAATATTCCCCCGTTCAGAGATCGGCGGGACATGCAGCACATCTGGCAAGATGAATTGTGCCGTTCCATGTTCGGCATACTTTTCCAGCAGGTCGTTGAGAATCGTTTTGGCCTCGGGGCCATATTGGTCGAAGAAGTCATTCTTTTCTTTCTTCAGCCGATCCGCTCGCTCTCGCCTGGTCCGCAAGGGCGCATTGAACGCCACGTGGCAGAGTAAATCGAATGGGTCTGCTTCCGGGTGATTGGCCGCCGCCGCCAGATTGTCAAAATCGATGCCGCGCTCTTCTAGTCGCCGAATGATTTCCGATCGCTTCTCAGGATCAGCCCATTCTTCACGCAGTTTCGGCGCGGAGGGGTAGAGGGTTCGTACCTTGTCCGCCGCGTACTCGATAAACTTGACCACACGTAACTGCTTCCCGTCCGGATCGAGTTCGTGGACGATATGCGCGACAATCTCTACCTGCCCACCGTCGAAATAATACTTCCGGCGCTCCCCTTCTCTGTCATCTGAGATCTGAAATTGCCCATCCTCCTCTGCCATGACCGGCTGCTCTTCGACGATCTCATAGGTCTTTGGCACGGTATTTCCTGCGTCATCGACCTGCTCTTCGGTGATCAACACCGGATCGCCGTCGAAGTCCGGATCGGCAAAGAGGCGCGTGGCGGAGCCTGTGTAGTCCAGAATATTGAAGTACAGTTTGCCGTAATCGTCGCGCACGCGCGTGCCTCGCCCGATCATTTGCTTGAACTCGGTCATCGAATTGACGACTCGCGCCAATACGATGTTCTTGCACGTCGGCGCATCGACGCCAGTCGTTAGCAACTGTGACGTCGTGAGAATCACCGGCGTTGGGGTCTCCAATTCCTGGAATCGCCCCAAATGCCCGCGCCCGATGTCGCCTTCTTCCGACGTTACCCGACAGACGTAGTCGGCATGTTGCCTGGTCAAATCTACATTGAGGTTGTTCAAGGCTTGCCGCATGTCGGCGGCATGTTCCTGGTCCACGCAGAACACGATCGTCTTGGCAAAGCGGTCTGTCTTCTTCATGAAATCCGTCAGGTGGCGCGCAATAGCCTGCGTCCGCGCCCGTAGCGAGACGACACGTTCAAAGTCCTTTGTGTGATATTCGTCGTCTGGTATCGCGCGCCCGTAGCGATCGAGGTCACCCTGGCTTGGACGCCATCCAGCCGCATCCCATGCGCTGACCACTCGATGCACGCGATAAGGAGCTAAGAATCCGTCGTCTATCCCCTGCCGGAGGCTATACGTGTAGATTGGGTTGCCGAAGTAGGCATAGGTATCGCGATTGTCCTCTCGCAATGGCGTGGCCGTCATGCCCAGCTGATACGCAGGTTGGAAGTAGTTCAGGATCTCTCGCCAATTGCTTTCATCGCGTGCGCTTCCCCGATGGCACTCGTCCACGATGATCAGATCGAAGAAATCACGTGCATACTCTTTATACAGGCCTGGGCGGTGCTCGTCCTTAGCAATCGCCTGATAAATGGCAAAGTACATTTCGCGGCCCTTGTTGGCCTCGCCGTTCTCGATCTTCCAACGCGCATCGCCGAACGGAGTGAAAATCTTATCCTTGGGATCGTCAATCAAAATGTTACGGTCGGCGAGATAGAGAATTTTTGGACGGCGATATTCCCCGGTCCGGTTCCAGCGTGCCTGCCACAGCTTCCAGCAAATCTGAAACGCGACTACCGTTTTCCCCGTCCCTGTCGCCATCGTCAAGAGAATGCGTGGCTTGTTCTGGAGGATCGCTCGCACAGTTCGATGGATGGCAATGTCCTGATAGTAGCGGGGGCTCTTTCCTGAGAGATGGTTATAAGGCGTAAGCAGTTGGTCTGCTGCGGTCGCGCCTTTCAGCTTTTTTTCTGCACACAGGCGCTTCCAGAGTTCATCCGGCGTCGGAAACGTTTCAAGCTGTTGCTCCTGGCCAGTGAGGAAATCGAACTCGATAATGCCATGCCCATTGGTTGCATAGGCGAATTTGAGATCGAGGATCGCCGCATACTCCTTCGCTTGTTGCAGCCCGTCATTTGGTGATTTGTACGCAGCTTTGGCTTCAACGACAGCTATAACGAAATCGCGAGTGTAGCGTAAGAGATAGTCCGCTCGTTTCTGTGGCCGACGGCGGACCTTCTCTCCAACTAAGACGATTCGACCATCTGTGAATGTTTTCTGTTCTGTGAAGGAGCGTGGGTCATCATCCCAGCCCGATGCAATGAGCTTCGGGAGGACATATTTCCGGCAGGTGTCAGCTTCGTTGATCATGCCGTAACCACAGACAGAAAGCTTAGAATGCCGCCGCAGCTTACCCGTTTCCCTGTAATAAATCACGCTCCCTTTGGGGGTGTAAAACGTGAAATGTGAGATGTGAAAGGTGAAACGAGATGAGGAGGGTCTTTCTGGTCGGGATCGCGAGACGAGCGGGAATGGCGAGAAAGGCGAGACGAGGGAATGGTCTATCTTGTCTGTCTGGTCTGTCTTGTCGGCCGGACCGAGAACCTCACCA
The DNA here is from genome assembly GCA_026387615.1 of Nitrospirota bacterium. Classification (GTDB taxonomy): domain Bacteria; phylum Nitrospirota; class Nitrospiria; order Nitrospirales; family Nitrospiraceae; genus Palsa-1315. Next base: position 324 of record JAPLLI010000145.1, on the reverse strand, counting down.
GAGGAACCAGAGAGTCCAGAGTAAGTAAAAAGACCGGACAGCCTGCTAGGCGGCCGCGTAGGTTCTCACGTCGACTTGGACTCCTGCGCGGACGGCTTCTTCGGCAGTCTTGAGCAGGTGCGCGGTGACGCTTTCTTCCACGTACTCTTCGCCGCAATTTGTACAGACCCGCGCAGGAACTCCTTTGATGACGACTGTTGCTCCCTCGCGCTCGAGCGTGACCGTCGCTGTGCCCTGGTGAGTTTCCCCGGTTTTACAAATGACGCACATCATCGACGCTTCCTCCTCTTGAATCCCGACTCCCACTCTTCGATATCCGGCTGA
>JAPLLI010000135.1 GCA_026387615.1 Nitrospirota bacterium | reverse complement strand
GTTCTTCCTTTTTAAGATATGCCGTTTCGCAAGCGGGGCTGCATCCTCTAGGCTGACCCTCGTCTCACGTTTTGCGCCTAACGTTTCACGCTTTAGATCGGTCAGAGCACGCCGGCTAGCCGGTTGAGGCTAAGAATCGCTTGACCGAAAAACAGCTGAAGGGCTTGCAGGTCTTGGGGCGACACCTGGCCTGGAAGGGGTCCGCGGTCACTGTACAAGAGTCCGATCGGCCGGATGCCGATGCGGATAGGGGCGAGGATCGCGGAGGAGGGCTTCCAAGTCTTGAGAAACATCGGGCTGAGCGATCGCGGTCCCTCGGTGGTGATTTCCGATAGCAAGAGGGGATCCTGTTGTTTCAGGACATGTAAGAACAGCGGATGTTGCGCGCTCAGTGAGCCGGTGAAGCTGGCCAGGTATCGCTCCGGTAAATCAACGCCCACCACCACTCGGCCGAGCAATTGGTCGGTATCGCCAGGATTTAACAGGGCCAGGGCTACCCGGGAGAATCCTGCGCCTTCATGTAGCGTATTGACCAAGACCGACAGCAGCGTATTGAGATCTTTTGCCGCCAGTAAGGAGGTCTGAAACTGTTGCAGGGTTTCCAGCGGGCGGGCCTGGATCGGTGGAATGGCTTGGGGGCTATCCGGCGGATTCTTCTGAGGGCCGATGCCTGGGAGATGACGGACTCGGTGATGCCTACCGACCGGGACAGTTGCCGGCCCTTATCAAAGGCGCGGGTTAAGGCGTCTTGCAAGGCCCGTTCAGGCAGGGCCGTGCCTCGTTGGAGGTTGCGACGAATAGGGTCGGCGGTGCCGGTATTCGGCATATCAGCCATGGCATCGACCAGATGGTTGGACCCTGTCACCAGTCCCATGAATAACTGTTGATCGGTCTGCCATTTGGCTTTCGCGGCTGGCATTGAGGCGCCGATGAGGTCTGTCAGACCGGCCGGTAGGACCCAGGTCTGCGCCAAGGCTATTGCAAAATGATCTCGTGACACACCGAGAACTCTGATTTCAGCGTCCGGAGATTTGGCTTCGGTCAGCGCTTGGAATAGCTCGGGCGCCTGGTAGGCGATCACCAGGTCGGCGAACGAGTATAGGAGGGCGGCGCTGAACAGCTGTCCCGGTTGAGGATAGCCGATGGCCTGGCCGAGTTCTGCGGCATGGGCGGCCGAGAAAAGCGCTTTCGCGATCAAGCGGCCCAGGAGCGGACGACGATCCGGTTGCTGCTCCAACTGTTCCATCAGTTGGACGGTCGCGACCAGGGTGCGGACGGTATCCAGACCCAGCCAGGATACGGCGTGCGTGACGGACGTAATGGTGTGCTGCGGGCTGTAGGCGATCCCGTTGGCGATCTGCAGCACTTTGCAGGTTAACCCCGGGTCGCGGCTGACGATCTGTGCCAGGGCATCGGGGCTCGAGGCACTCCCGCTGGTATTGAGGATTTTCTGACAGGTCGCTCGGAGGACTGGGATCGAATTGGCTTGCGGATCGAAGAGCGGGCGCAGTTGCGCGTGTATTTTATTGATAACGTCGGCGTGAGAAACTGACGCACGGTCCTGCAGCATTCTGTGTTTCCTGATGATCCTGACGACGGTAATAGTAAATTATGACCGAAACGTGAGTCGAGGTAAATGGCTCTGTTAGGATATTGAAAGTCCGGTCGTCGAGTCTCCTTCTCGGCTTTGTTGGTTCGTCCGGCGGTTCTCGGACACAGACCGTCGCGAGTTCTGTAATCCCACAATGATAATGTCCGCTTTCACCACAGTAGAAATGTCCTCTTCGTTGCTAGACTGCCGGCTTTCAGACGGAGGGCTGGATGGTCGGAGAGGACACGGTCATCATGAGTGTGAAGGAACTCAGGCGAGTGC
>JAPLLI010000046.1 GCA_026387615.1 Nitrospirota bacterium | reverse complement strand
CGACACCGCCCTTGCCCATCATCATGACGAGGCCATGGCCGGTTTTCGCGATCTCATCGACCAACGTCGACAGCCGCGGAAGATCGATGGAGTTGGCGAACGCGCCAGCGGTCATAGGCGCGGCCTCATCTCGATCGGAGAACAAATTGCTCAGCGCCTCGACCCCGACGAGGTTGGCAGCCTTGAGTGGCAGGTGATCGATGGGCAAGGCGCGCAGCACGGCAGGCATTGCAGCGAGCGCCTCACGCTCATGGCGACGAATGGCGGCGGCCAGCGCGTCCTGCGCCGCCTCACGCTCCGGCAAGACTCCGTTGATGACGAGATGTTGTCTGGCCAGGCCGATGGCGGCCAGCTCCTGATGCGTCCGCGCGACCTCATCCAGCGTGCCTTTCTGTGCGCGAGCCACCAGGATCAGACTGGTACGGTCGGGATCGGACAGCGCCTTGACTGCGTCCGCATACCGCTGCCGTTGCTTTTCCAGCCCCGACAATGGGCCGAGACAGGACGCGCCCCCCGGATTCGTTTCAATGAAACCGCTCCATGCGCCCGGTAGTTGTAACAGGCGAATCGTATGGCCGGTCGGTGCGGTGTCGAAGATAATGTGATCATAGCCGGCAATCAGCACCGCATCGGTGAGCAACGCAGTGAATTCGTCAAAGGCTGCGATTTCGGTGGTGCAGGCCCCGGAGAGCTGTTCTTCAATGCTCTTCACCACGGAGTCCGGCAGCTGGCCGCGCACCGGGCCGACGATACGTTCGCGGTACTGCTGCGCCGCCAGTTGCGGATCGATCTCCAGGGCGGAGAGTCCCTGTACGGCATAAATAGCAGTGATGTGGTTGCCGATCGTCTGGCTGAACACCTGGCCGACGTTGGACGCAGGATCGATACTGACCAGGAGGACCTTCTTGCCCTGTCGAGCCAGATGAATCGCGGTGGCGCAGGACAGCGACGTTTTGCCCACGCCACCCTTGCCGGTAAAAAATAGAAATGTGGGCGGGTGCTCAAGAAACTTCATGCTGCACTCCTGTGACGTGGCGAACCCATCAGCATGAGCCACCGCAGCAGCTGCCTTCTATCTTGTTCGGGGTTGGTCCAGTGGCCACGCCAGCCCAGCGGGTCAGCTCAGCCCGGCTGGGATAACGCCCGGCCAGGGCCACTTCGCCGTCCACCAGAATCAGCGGGAGCGATGCCTCCCCCGAGCGCTGCAAAAATCCTTTGACCGTAGCGTTGTTGGCGAACTGCAACGGTTGTTGCCCCAGGTTAAAGCGTTCGATCGTCATGCCTTGCTGCTTCGCCCACTCGACATCTGCGGCAAAGTTCACCAATCGCTGATCCACATCAACCCCACAGACACCAGTACTGCAGCACATCGCCGAGTCATACACGTCGATCTTCGTCATGTTGAACCTCCATGAAATCGTGACACAGGAATGAATAGAAATCGTATTACGACAGCGTTGCAATGCGGTTTAATTCGACCGTGAACTGCTCGCGATCCTGTCTGAGCCGTTCGAGTGGCAATTTCAGGAATGCTTCGATGCGGGTGCGCAGGGTGCGATAGGCCTGCTCGAACCGGACGTCGATTTCGGCCTCGGTCCCGGTCGCTTTGGCCGGATCCTCCACGCCCCAATGGGCGCGCAACACCGGACCGAGATAGGCGGGACAAGTTTCACCGGCCGCGTTGCCGCACACCGTGATGACGATATCCGGGATGGACGGCAAGCCGATCCACGACTTGCTATACAAACCCTCGGTCGAGATGCCCTCGCGACGCAGGAGCGCCAGGGATCGCGGATGGACCGTGCCGGTCGGATGACTGCCCGCGCTCATGGCGCACCACTCAGGGCCTGCCAACGCATTGAACGTCGCCTCGGCCAACACAGACCGGCAGGAATTGCCGGTACAGAGGAACAGGATATTCACGATGTCGTCTCCTTTCGAGTGCGCGTCGTCGTCTCTGCCATGCACGATCACAGGGGGAATGCCCTAGGTCGGTCTCAGTTCAGATTCCAGCGGTTTCCTGGCGCGGATGAAGGCGCTCATGAACTTGCCATCCATCTGCGGCGCAAGCGCCTCCACATTGAATCCCGCGCCACCTAAGAAGTCTTTGGCATCCTCGGCGCGATAGATGCGTGTAGGGACGATCTCGATATCACGGAACCCCGCCTTCACGAGTTTGCTTCGATAGGCAGACTCTTCCAAGGCCCCCGCGATACAGCCCATCCACAGTTCAACGCTGTGGCGGATCTCAGCCGGGACGTCGCCGCGCACGACCACATCGGAGACGGCAAGCCGACCGCCAGGCTTCAGGACCCGGAACGCCTCAGCCAGCACGCGATCTTTGTCGGAGGAGAGATTGATGACACAGTTCGAGATGATCACGTCGACAAGTTGATTCGCCAGTGGAATGTCCTCGATCTCGCCCTTGAGGAACTCCACATTCTGCAAGCCCGATTTGTGCTGATTCTCGCGTGCCAAGGCGAGCATCTCGTCCGTCATATCCAGCCCATAGACTTTACCGGTCGGTCCAACCCGACGGGCCGACAACAAGACATCAATCCCCCCGCCTGACCCCAGATCCAAGACTGTCTCGCCAGGCTTGAGTTCGGCCAGCGCCGTGGGATTCCCACACCCTAACGAGGCCAAGACGGCCTCAGCCGGTAAAGTCTCTGTGTCCGTCACCTCGTAGAGATTGGACGTAATGGGAGCGGCTCGTTCCGACACAGACCCACAGCAGGAGCTGCCGCCTCGTTTCGCCTGCAACGCTGCCTGCCCATACTCGGCCTTCACGAAATCTTTGACTTCCTGGCTGTTCATCGCGCACTCCTTCTACGGATCAACGGATGTTGATTACTCATCACCAAAAAACTAAGGACACCGGGAGGAGGAACCCGCCCGTGGGCGTGAGACCTGTAATGATTGGACCACCGATTCCAATTCCTCAAGGCCTTCTCTATTCAGGGCATAGTACGTCCATCGACCCTCTGGACGATCCGTGATCAGACCTGCATCCTTGAGCACTTTCAGATGAAAGGACAGACGCGACTGCCCCGTCTTGAGTGCCTCGGTGAGGTCACAGACACAGTGCTCACCGTCTTTCAGGCGCTCCATGATCTCCAGTCGCATGACGTCTGACAGGGCATGGAAGAGGCTCACGCCTGTGTCTCGCCGCTTGATCGTCGTCGTCATGCTTGCATCATAACAACATTTCTTGATGAGTCAAGAGGAGGAAAATCATGGGCTTAACGGGGGCACCAGCTGCTTCATTGGTGACCTACTGGTGCGTTCTCATTCGTGGTCCAGGCGTGTGCAATACTCGATCGCGGCCTCGATGGCCGTCAGGTGCGCCTGCACTCGCGCCTCAATCGGGTGCCTGCCAGGGGCTTCGAGAGTCAGCACCCGTTTCACTCCATGGGTCTGGGCATAGGCAGCCAGGGGCCACCAGGCCAGCCTGTCCGGATTGCATGGACCGTCGATCACGCCACGATCGGCTGCTCGCCCTTCGATCTCTGAATTCACGTTAATACTCGCGACCTTCCCCACTCTGTCCAAAATCTGACGGCCAACGGCTTCCGCTCCGGCATCCACGTTCTGGTACAGATAGTACCCAAGGCTGTCACGGTCGTCGTGAAGATCGATCACGAGATCGAAGGGCGGCTGGAGTCTCGCGTGGACGAACCGGATTTTCGCCACTGGATGAGGGGCATTGAATTCCCGGTTCAAGTCCTTGCCCTCGTGATTCTCTCGGACATCCAGTTCGTACCCCCAGGGATTGAGACAGGGGAGCAGCACGAACTGCCACCGGTCTAACCATGGTCGATATCGTTGTTGTTCGAGCCATGCGCAGAGCGCCTCAACCCCGGACGGTTCATCTCCATGGGTACCAGCGGTGAGCAACGCGCGTCGGGAATGACAATGGCCAAGAGTGATCGTGGCAAGGCGGTAGCCTGGTTGGTGAACCGATGCCTCTTCAAGTATGAGCGTCGAGTCTGGCTCTGAGGTCACTGTACGTACCAGACGTTCGAGCAGAGACGCGTATTCCCTCACCGCGCCCCTCCCCCGACAGAGTTCCAGCTCATTCGCTCTCGCTCCA
>JAPLLI010000181.1 GCA_026387615.1 Nitrospirota bacterium | reverse complement strand
CCTGAACACATTTATTTTCTGCATGATTGTCGCGTTCATCTTCTGGGTAGCCACGATGAGCGATAAGGCGAAGGCGCCGCATAGCTGAGGCGATCGATTTCGCAAGAGGAGTCTTATGAGCGAAGTTGTCAAATTGCAGTTGATCGGTCTCATGATCGTGGGGAGCGGGGCTCTGATCCTCCTCCTGATTCGAGCCCAGTTTGTCCGGGTGATCGGATTCGTCGCGATCGTCCTCGGCCTCTTCACGCTTGTGGCGTTGTCGGTGCCGCAGATGGCGTCCTTGCCGCCTGTTGAGGAGAAGTTCGACATTGCCACGGTAAAAACGCCGACCGATATGGCGACCATCGGGCAGAAAATTTTCTTCAGCAAGGGGCAATGCGCGCTCTGCCATACGATCGGCCCCAGCGAATCAGCCCGTTGCCCTGACTTAAAGGGGATCGGCGCCAAGCTGAGCCGAGAATTTCTCTTTGAAAGTTTGACGCAGCCGCAGGCCTATATTTATCTCGACTACCGCCATGAAGGCCAGCCGAAGGAATATCCGGCCCGGATGCCCTACATCAATAAGAACCCGATCGGGCTGTCCAAGAATGAAATTCTGTCGGTTATCGCCTTCCTGCAGCAAATGAGCGGGGAGCCGATTTCCGTGAATATCGCTGAACTCGAAGTGCCGGGACAGGCGTCTGCCGCTCCGGTGAAGGTCGCTCAGTCCGGTCCAGTCGACGTGGCGCAAGCGCGCTAGGAGGAACGTATGGGGGGCTCGTTGCTCAAGCCGGTTATCCTGATCGGGATCGTCTATGCGATCTTGAAGTTTATCGTGCCGAATATCCCTGGCTCGGCGCCGCTGCCATCCAGTCTCATTTTTCTGTATCTGATGCTGACAACGTCAGGGATTGTGATCTTTGCCACATTGAGCGGAGAGTCTAAAGACGCCTTCTGGGGGCCGATCCAGCGATTCCTGACCGGAGAGAATATCGGTGGATTACAAGTGCTGCGTTACGGAGTCTTGTTGCTGTTCCCGTTGATTGTCGGCTGGCAGACCTATAACAGCACGGCAACCAGTGATGCGCCGCCATCAGAAAACAGGACGATTCACCCGGCCCCGCCAGGTGAATATACCGGCTTGTCGAATCCGGTCGCCAAGACACCAGATTCCATCCAGCAGGGGAAGGGCTTCTATGCCGCGTTCTGTTCTCCCTGCCACGGAGGAAACTTCGATGGGAAGGGTCCGGCCGCCAGAGGATTCAATCCTCCCCCGGCCAATTTCTCCGACCCGACGACGATTGCCATGCTCCAGGAAAGTTACCTCTTTTGGCGCATCAAGAAGGGCGGAGTCGGCCTCCCGATCGAAGGGATGCCCTGGAAGTCCGCGATGCCTCGCTGGGAAGTCGAGCTTCCCGACGAATGGATCTGGAAGATCATCATGGGCGAGTATGATGGCGCACATCAATCACCGAGGACGTGGGAGTAGACGAGGGTTGGCCTGTATGCCTTCTGTGTCCGCGCATTGCGCTCGGGTAGAAGGCAACCGGTGAACGCGCGCAGGGGAAGGCCACAGCCCTCCCCTCTGAGAAGTGAGTAGAGAGAGGACAGAACTTATGACACAGAGACTGAAGCACATCGCTCCGAACGTCGTTGCCGGTGTATGGCTCGCCATGGGATTGCTGACTGCGCAGGCTGTCTCAGCCGAGGAAAAAACCGAGGCCACCGCTCAGCCTGAGTCAACCCTGCAAAGCGTGTCGGTCAGCGCTCCGATGGTGAAGGGGACCCTGCCTGTCGATGACCCGAATGCCGCAGTCTGGAACAGCGCAACCCTGTCACGATTTCCAATGTCGCCGCAAGTCCATTGGCCGAACCGCATTCTGGAGGCCACCGTCAGAGATTTGAATGTGCGCGCCTTGCATGACGGGACGAACGTCGCCATCCTCTTGGAATATGCCGATCCCTCGGAAGATCCGGACGATGCCGCCGCCATTGAATTCATGGTGGGTGACAAGAAAGCCCATTTCGCGCATGGCCAGCCCATGGCGCAGGTGGAAGGCGGCCCGGTCAATATCTGGTATTGGAAGAACAAAGACGCCAAAGGCGTGGACATGAATGCCAAGGGCTTCGGCACGCTCAGCGTGCAGCAACACCAGGACGTGAAAGCCAAGGGCGCCTATGCCAATGGCACCTGGAAGGTCGTGTTCACGCGGCCACTCGCGACTGGGCATCTGGACGAAGATGCGCAGATCACGACCGGTGGCTTTGTTAACATCGCCTTCGCCGTCTGGGACGGGAAGAAGGACGCAAGCGGCGAGCTGAAAGAAAAGGGGTCGCAAAAAGCGGTCTCTTCCTGGTGGTATTTCCGCGCGGAAGCGCCACCGGACTACTCCGGCTATTACTACGCGGCTCTCGCCGTGGGCCTGGCTCTCGGATTTCAGTTCATTCTGATCCGCAAGCTAAAGAAAGGGCAATCAGCATGAAGGCGGCTCGGCTCTTTGCACTAGGAACGGTGGGTGGACTGATCGGCGTATGGGCCATGGTGGCGGGCGGCTGCGCCAGCGAGCAGCAGCAGAAGGGGCACGAACTCTACAGCCACTACTGCATGCATTGTCACGGTGAGAACGGACGCCAGAACGAAGGATTTAATTGGTCCTCAATGTCCGATCCCAAGCCTAAAGATCTCTCGAACAAGTCGGAGATGGGCACCTTCAAGGACGAAGACATTTTTAATACGATTTCCCGCGACATGAAGGACACGAGTCCCGGTGGCGACAAGATCGGCGATGACGATTTCGCCGTGCCCACCATGCCGACCTTCAAGTACACCCTGTCGGAAGACGAAATCTGGGCGATCGTCGGCTATGTCCGCGGCCTTCACGGCATGAAGCTGGAGTTTAAGGTCGAGGAGCGGAAGAACGAGTTGGCGGCAGCGCTCCAAGCGGCTCAGAGCAAGTCAGACCAGGCTAAGCAGGCCTACGAGGCGGCTGAAAAGAAGGCGAGCGACGAAGCAGAAAAGAAGAGCGAAGAGTTGAAGAAGGACGTCGACGCCGACGAATCCTCGTACGCCAAAGAACTGGCGGCCATGATCCAGGCGAAAAAAGAGCTCGACGTCGCCCAGGCTGCGCTGACCAATTTCGCGACCAGGCCAGGAAAAGGCGTGAACGTAGCCAGGCCAGACCTCACCGTGAAGCCGGAGCAGGTGGCGGAAATGGTGGAGCTCGGTAAGCGGCTCTATTCGAACAAGTATGGGTGCAACGGCTGCCACAGTATCGGCACAGAGGGCGGCAAAGTCGGACCGGCGCTCGACCGTGCAGGATTCCGCTTGAACGGGACCTGGATTTATCGCTGGGTGAAGAACCCGCAGGCGATGAAGCCGGAAACCAGAATGCCGGCGCTCGGGCTCAGCGATGCCGATGCGAAGGCCGTCACGATGTACTTGGGGACATTGCGTGCGCCAAAGCCGGATGCACCGATCGAAAAGCCAGCCGGCTGATCGCCGCAGCCGCAAGGTGCTCAAAAGGGCCGTCGAGTAAAGCTATAGCGAGTGAAGTCCCGAGGCGCACCAGTACGGTGCGTGGAGGGCCTGAGCGAAGCGAGAACGACGCGAGCGGGCTTTTTCAGCGTTCTTGCTAGAGTAGAAATCCCGCGATAAGTCCCGCTAAGACTGCGGCTCCTACCCACACATGTTGTTGAAACAGGTGGCAGGCGGTGGGGGCCGTCACAGGCTCTCTGAGCTGCTGGGCCTGTCTCAGACACCACCATCCAATCCCCGTAAGCGCTGCATAGTAAATCCATCCGATCTCGACGAGCCAGCCGGCAAGTCCCAGCAGTATGAGCATCGCGCAGAAGACCGTGCCAACAGCGAGCCAGGTGGACGAACCGAACAGCAGCGCCGAGGATTTGATACCGATCCGGCGATCGTCTTCCTGGTCTTGTAGCGCGTAGATTGTGTCGTATCCGATCGCCCAGCAGACCGTCGCCGCGAACAGACACCAGGCAGGCGCATCAAGGGCTCCCCGTGAGGCGGTCCAGGCCATGATCGTGCCCCAGCCGAAGGCGATCCCCAGCATCGCTTGCGGGATGTGGATTATTCGTTTGGCCAAGGGATAGAGGGCAGCCAGAAGGACGGCGATCGGGCTCAGGAGGATCGTGAGGGGGTTCAGGAGCAGCACGAGGATTCCGGCCAGTGACAGGAAGAGGGCGACGATCAGCAGGGCCTGAGGGACGCTGAGTTCGCCGGAGGCGAGCGGCCGTGTTCTTGTGCGCGTCACATGCCGGTCGAAGGAGCGATCCGCTAAATCGTTCAGGACGACCCCCGCGCTGCGCATCACAAAGGACCCGGCGACGAAGATGGCGATGAGGTGCAGCGGAGGCAGGCCGCGAGCTGCCAAGACCAGGGACCAGAGGGTCGGGAGCAGGAGCAGCCAGGTTCCGGTTTGGCTCTGCAGGCGAATGAGTCGGCCGATGGCAGACCAAGAGAGTTGTGGCGGCGATCCCGGTATATGCGAAGAAGATTCGATCATGGGCGTGAACTTAGCCGAGGGGGGAGGGGCTGTCAATTGTGTGGGTTCATCTTGTCTATCAGGTCTGTCTCGTCTGTCTGGTCTAACCAGACCGACCAGAAAGACCGAACAGACCAGATAGACCAGATGAACTCGTCTCGCCATTTTGTTCAGCTGGTTGTGCTGGTTGACTGCTTTTCTGTATAAGAATGTGGTGCATGTGATTGATTCAGCAAGACCATCCGTTCTCCTTCGCGCAACCTCATGGGTGAGTGCGGGGCTCTGTATCGTGGCGTTGACTGGCTGCTCGCTCTTCTCGAGTCGAAACGGCGCGACCATCGGCTACTATCTCCCCCTGACCGTTCAGCTTCGTTCCGATCCCAGTCTCGCCGTGGCACAGCTGACCTATCAGGATGCCTGTGGGCAGCAGCAATCCCTGTCGCTGGGCGCTCCGTTCCAGGACGTGCTCAAGCATAAAACCGGCCGCGTCTTTGAAAAGGTCCTGACCGGCGAGATGGGCTCCTCCCCGGCGCCGGACGGCTATGTCGATGTCGCATTGGGTATTATCCATCTCGATCTGGCGATCGTGCGACAGGCCAACAAGAGCTATCCAGCCACGGTCACAGTGGGATTGGACTTTGCCTATACGGCAGCCGATGGCACGGTCCTGTACAGTAAGAAAATTCAAAGTATCGGTCGTGGAGAGGTCGACGTCACGGCTTCTTCCTGCGAGGTAAAGGGCCTGGATAAGATTGCCCAAGAGGCCTTCGGTCTTGTAACGGATGGGATGGCTAAGCAACTCGGGACGGCCAGCAAGATTTTGAATGCCGCAGACGCGAGTAAGGCTAATGGGTCGAAGGCGCATGCGGCGACCACTCCGCCACCCTCTCCAATCGTGACGAGCGGGACCGCTTCGCCTCAGGCTGTGACGCAGCAATCGGCTACCGCCGTATCTTTGCCGGCTTCGGTCGAGGGAACTGTCAGGGTGATATTCCGGGCGATCATCCGGGACGAGAATCGGAACCAGGTGCTCCACAGCGGCGAAGCGATCGCCATTGAGCTTGAAGTCAAAAATGAAGGGTCGGGAACAGCCAGGGCGGTCGAGTTGTCGGTGGTCTCCACGCCGCCCGTGATCGAACGGATCCCAGGCCTGGTCTCCATCGGGGATCTGCAGCCTGGCGAGGTCAAGCGAGTGACGGTGGACGGGCAGGTCGGCACGATCAATGAGGCCATGCAGGCGGAGCTGACCCTGGTCTTGCGTGCCGGGTCCTCCTCGGTGCAGTTGCCTACCGCCAAGAAGTTTCTCGTGGCGATGAAGCCTGCCTCTGCGGCAGGGGCTCTGTCGCAGCCGCTGGATGTCGATCAGGTGCCGAAACGGACCGGCCTGCTCAAACAGCCCAAGGCCGTGGCCATTGTCATCGGCGTGGGGCAGTTCCGGGAGAGCGGCATGGCCCGGGTCAAGTATGCAGCTCGGGATGCGGAGGTTCTGGCCGGCTATCTCAAGTCGGTCGGAGGGATTCCTCCCGAGCGAGTGCGCATTCTTCTTGATACCAATGCCCTCAAGAGCGACCTGGCCGAAGTCTTGGAAGAATGGCTGCCTCAGCAGGTGGACCCAGCCACGGTGGTCTATGTTTCAGTGACGGGGCGCGGGGTGGTGGATGCCGCGACCGGCGCCGTGTCGATGTTGCTGTTCGACGGAACGACATCGTCCAGTGCGCGGCTCTATTCGCTTCGTCGCTTGCAGGAGTCCTTGGCGAAGCTGCCGATTCAGCGGGCCATCGTGATGCTCGACCTGTCGCTTGAATTGGCGCCTGGCAAAGAGGCGGCGGGCGCGGTTGCTCCGCAGTGGGACCAGGAGGGTGCCGGAAAAGAGAAGATTCTCTGGATGGTCGGCAACCGGGCAGTCCAGGAGTCCTATAGTTATGACCCAGGCCAGCATGGGCTGTTTGCCTATCAATTGCTCAAAGGGATGGGGGGGGCGGCAGACCTGGATCGGGACGGACTGATCCTGGCCGGCGAACTCTGCACCTACACCAAGCGGCAGGTGCTGAAGGTGGCGCAGGAGCAGTATGGCAAGGAGCAGGAGCCTCTCTGTCTGCCAGGACCGGGCCATGGGTCGTTGGCCAGGCTGCAGATCATGGCTCGCCTGAAATAGCGGCGATTTCTGCCTTCTGGCTGGTTTGTCAGCCGGTTTTTTCTCGATCCTCTGTCGTGGAACGAAAAACCCCTTGAGGCTGGGAAAAAACCCGTGTAAGTTGTGGGTTCCTTCGCGAGGGCCGGCGTAGCTCAGTTGGTAGAGCAGCTGTTTCGTAAACAGCAGGTCGTCCGTTCAATCCGGATCGCCGGCTCCACACCTCGCGAATTCCATCCCGTCACCTTTTCCCCTGTTATCACCATATAAAGACTCGGATCACGCACTCCAAGAAAAGAAGGGGAGCCGCCAGGCCATCCTTCTTGCTCGCCGACCGCGCACGCTCAGAAAGATCTGGAGGGTAGCCTGTTGATCTCCTGTGCTCGCGCAACGCGCGGCCTAGGAAGGGGAGGGGGGCCGCCAGGCCATCCTTCTTGCTCGCGGAACGCGCGGTCGAGGACTCCCCTCGTTCGACGCGCGCAGTGAAGGACAGCCTGGCGGCTCCCCCTATATGGATGGCTAAGCGTAGGCAGTTGCAGTAGACTTGCCCGCCAGTAAATGATTACTGATTTTGAGTCATGACGATAGGCCTCAGTAATTTCACGAATAATGATGGCACAGGTGAGTTATGGAGGGTGGTAATGGAGAAGGAATTGCTTCAGCTCAGGAACATCGTTGAGTCCGTACTGCCAAATTCCATGGAGCTGCAAGGAATTGATGTAGTGATGGGCACCTTGCAACAAGGGCAGCAGCCGAGTTTTAAGGCCATCATTCTCGTTAGTCAGAAGTATGAAGATGAAATGGGAAGAGCTGGCTGGATCAACGAGCTTGGTAAGCGCATCCGAGCATTCTGGGACCGGGACGAGTTATACATCGAGGTCAAGCAAGTAGTAGTCGAAGGAGGACGGGTTTCCTGATCAAGATTTATTGCTGCAGCGGTTCGCAGTAGTTTAAGCGGTCAGGCCACTTAAGTATCTCTGTTTGCGCGCAGGTTCTGCCAGGAAGACAGAAGTTGAATCAATTTACTGAGAGGTAGCCATGTATTCGCAATGGAAATGGTGGGCTAGTGTTTGCGTCTTGGTGCTCAGTATCTGTGCGTTGGGGTGGCTGAATATGTCTGTTGCTGACATCTTGCTGAAGTACCTCAGTGTTCTCCTGGCTTGGCCTCCCGTAGTTGGTATTATGCTTCTGTATTTCCTGGGCTCTCAACGTGAAGCTATCGGACGATTGATCGATCGTATAGCAGAGATAGTATTCCCTGGTGGCTCATTGAAGCTTCCGCTTTATGAAGGGGAGGACAAAGTATCGACAAGGGAGGGGCCCGAAATATTACTGAATAAAGCACCTGAAGCTGTGCCGCCCAAGGAAGAAGCGAAAGTGCCTAAATCGACTGGCGATGCTTTCTTGGTCTTGATTACTAATGGGCTCTCAAGCAACCAATCAATCATTGCGCAGCTGCTTGACAGGATTTGGATCAAATCTAATCTTTCGGGTTCTCAGGCAAGGCCGCCAGAGGGCTATCTCAATAAAGTGGACGCATTGGCAGGGGTTCTTGATCGGAATGTTATAAGAGATTTGCGGCGAGTTGAAAGTGCACTAAGGGGTGACGAATGTGAGAAACTTACCACCCGCGTTTATATATATAATGCGTCACAGAAACTCATTTGGTACCTCACTGAGGTAGCTAATCGTAGTAAAGCATAGTGAAAGAGTGGGAAAATTGGTTGGGCTTTTAAGCTTACGCGTTGCTGTCCAGTTCCGGCATGTTTGCGAGATACGCTTCACGATTCACGGACGTTGAGAATCAACGCTAGAAAATAGGAGTAAGGCATGGCAAGCGAGGCAACGCGCAAGGCTTGGCGCGAGTTGGGTTTTTATTGCGGGAAGAGCGATGCGGCGAAAGAATGGCGCATTGTCGGATCGGTGAAGGGCTTGCGGAAGTTCGCGGCCGAGATCCGCTCGTATGCGTCCAATCCGGCGAACGATCGGCTGTCGGAATATACCCAACTCGGACCGGCCATGAATCTTGAAATCGGTACCTCGCATCAAACGGAAATCACCGAGCAATGGATCGGCGGTCCCTTGGCGGATCTGCTCCGCCTCGCGACGTTCATCGAGCGGAGCGCCCAGGACAATGTGGTCGGGAAGTGCGTGAACCTCCGCTCGAATTTCTCGCCCATGGCCCCCTATGAACTGATCCTGGACGTCCGAGCGGAATCGTTCGACCCCGCCTCCGCCGACCCGACCTGCTGCTGACGTGAGTTGAGCGTGGGCGCGCTCATGCGGTGTGTCGCGGGTGACCTTAGGGTGCCGAGCCATGCTATCGTAGTAGCGTGATATACGAGTGGGATTCGAAGAAAGCTCAAGCCAACCGCCGGAAGCACGGTGTTTCATTTGAAGAAGCGGCTTCGGTGTTTCAGGATACAGTGGCGCTTACA
>JAPLLI010000201.1 GCA_026387615.1 Nitrospirota bacterium | reverse complement strand
GTCGACGGGACAGACTGCGGCGCACTGCGGTTCGTCGAAGTGTCCGACGCACTCGGTGCAGCGATCGTGCGTAATGATATAAATACTATCGCCGACTCCCTGGCCGTCGCCGACATGATGGCCCTTCGCTTCCGCGTCGCTGCGCGTTTCGAAAATCGCCTCGTTCGGACATTCGGGCAGGCAAGCTCCACAAGAGATACATTCATCGGTAATCAGCAGCGCCATGACCCTCGCCTCCTTCTCACCACAATGAGACACAGATGGTTGACAAGCCCGTCTCGCCACGACATAGTGCGTGACGCGACGCGAGGCCCATTCTAGTCCGTCGTTCTTTTCTAAGTCAACAGAACGGTCCTTGCTCAGAAGGCCTAGACGACCTGTTTTATGGGTCTTTGGGCCCAGTGAACCATTACGAGTCGTGAGAGAGAATAGCTATGGCCATTCCATCGGTAAACGATCGGGAGCAGAAAAAGAAGCGCATTATCACGCTTGTGCTGATGGCGATTTTCCTGATGAGCGCCTCGTTTTTCCTCATCGATCGCAAAGACGAGACCATCATTGTCGTGTCCTTTCCGAATGGCCGTACGCTCGAGACGGAGGTGGCGGATACGCCGGAGAAGCTGCTTTTCGGTCTCGCCTTTCGAGAGACGTTGTCAGCAAATAGCGGAATGCTTTATATCTTTGAGTCGACCGGCCAGAACCATGTCTGGACGAAGGGCTATCGGTTTCCGGTCGACCTGCTTTGGATTGATGAAAGCCATCATATTGTGGGGCTCAGGGCGCAGGTGGCTCCCTGCGTGGAAGATGTTTGCCCCCAATATAGTTCCGCTCCTGATGCGGTCCGTTACGCGATTCAAACGGAAGCCGGCTTTATCGAGCGGGAAGGGATTGTCGTCGGGCAGGAGCTGAAATATACGCTTCGGATGTGATGTAAGGTTGCGGCGTGGTGGCGCGCATGGAAAGAGGGGTCGGTGTCGCATGTTAGAAGGATTTCAATCCGTGGCCCGCGTCGAAGAGCTACAGCCCGGGCAATCAAAAGTCGTGACGGTACAGAATCGCGAGCTGGCTCTGTTTAATATCCAGGGGGCGTATTTCGCGATTCATAACCTCTGCCCTCATGAGGGTGGTCCCTTGAGCGAAGGGCGCGTGAAAGGTTTTGTCGTGGCCTGTCCCTGGCATGATTTGGCTTTCGATATCCGAAACGGGCAGGGGACGGACGGGGGCGGGTATTGCGTGGGCAGTTATGACGTGCGGGTGGAGGGCGCGGAGATTTTCGTCGGGCCCAGGAAGAAAACATAGAAGATCAGGCGGAGAGGGAGCGGATTGCCGCGTAATTGACGATGAGTATGACGTTCAGCCAAGACCATGACGGCCTCAAGTTATCAGATGGGGCCAAGGTGATTGAGGCGACCCTTGAGTCTCCTGTCCAGATTCATCTCTGGGAGGATCGGACGAGAGGAGAGCTGTGGGTTCCGACCTACGATCCGGCGGGGCTGTCGATGTTGGCAGACGATTACCTGCGCATTGCCGGAAATAATGCCGTCGACAATGGGCGGCGGACGTTCGAGTTCAAGGTCCTCAAGCCGGGAACTCACCGGGTCTTGTTCGAGAAACGGATGGGATGGAAGTTCACCGCCGAAGATCGCCGGGTCTTCGAGGTGACCGTTTCCGATTCCTCGCCTCGGAGGAATGCGTAATCGTGCCGGATGTGGCTTTCGTCAATGGAACATTTATGCCGCTGGCCGAGGCAACAGTTTCGATCGAAGATCGAGGCTTTCAGTTCGGCGACGGCGTCTATGAAGTGGTCCGCACCTACCAGGGACGCCCGTTCGCGCTCGATGCCCACCTGGCCCGCCTTGAGCGGAGCGCCGCGGCGCTTGATCTCATGCCGTCCTATTCCCGTCTCGAGTGGACAGGCCATATTTTGGAAGGGATTAGGCGGGCGGCCTATCCTGAGGCCAAAATATACATGCAGCTGACCAGAGGCGTCGCGCCCCGTGAGCATACCTACCCGGCTGATGTGGCCCCTACGGTCGTCATGACGGTTCGTGAGCTCCACCCGCTCGATAAGTCAGTGCAGGAAGCCGGCGTGGAGGCGATGACGACCGAGGACATTCGGTGGGGCCGTTGCGACATCAAGAGCGTAAATTTGCTGGCGAATGTGTTCGCGCGTCAGCAGGCCAAGCAGGCCCGGGCCTTCGAGGCCATTTTGGTCAAGGAGG
Source organism: Nitrospirota bacterium (assembly GCA_026387615.1). Taxonomy (GTDB): domain Bacteria; phylum Nitrospirota; class Nitrospiria; order Nitrospirales; family Nitrospiraceae; genus Palsa-1315. The sequence goes on along the minus strand of JAPLLI010000201.1, from coordinate 13,807 downwards.
GCCTGGTCACTGAGGGGGCTGTCAGCAACGTGATGGTGGTTCAGGGAGGCACGGTGGTCACGGCTCCGGAAGGACCGCGCATTTTATCCGGGGTCACGAGGGCCGTTGTGCTGGAGTTGGCTCGAAGCGGGGGGCTGCCGGTTCAGGAACGATGTATCTCCCAAGCAGAACTCTACAGTGCCGATGAAGTGTTTCTCACGGGAACCACGGTCGAGGTGTTAGCTGTCGTCCGGGTGGATGGAAGGGTCATTCACGATGGGCGGCCGGGGCCGATCACTCGACGGCTCGCCGCAGACTTCACGGGCCTTGTCGGCTAGCCTAGCCCCTTGCTTTGGTATAGGGGGCATGCTATGGTCCCAATGTTGGAAGTGGGCTCAGGCCCACTTTTTTGTTTGATCTCTTGAACGTGCTATCTGAAGAAGCAGGGCTAGGGGTGCCGGTGAAGGAGTCCCGACCGGTTGTCGACCGTATCAGCGAGGTAATCTCGCCCATCCTCTGGGCATTGGGCTTGGACTTGGTCGACGTCGTGTGTGTGGGGCAGGGGCCGCGGTCAATCGTGCGTGTCTATATTGATAAGCCGGACGGCATCACCGTAGAAGATTGCGGGCGCGCACATCTTGAGATCAGTCCGGCTCTGGATGTGGCTGACCCGTTTCCCCACGCCTACACGCTGGAAGTCTCCTCGCCGGGTCTGGATCGGGCCTTCAAACGGATTCAGGATTATCGCCGGGCCATGGGGAAGCAAGTGAGCGTGAAGCTCCGGCAGCCGATCGATGGACAGTGGCGTGTGATCGGATTGTTGACGGAAGTGAATGAACAGGGAATCACGGTCATGGTGAGCGAGCCGCGTCCCGAGCGGGCGGTCATCCTGGGGTTCGACTCGATCGCTGAAGCGCGTCGCGTCGTCACATTTTAGGCCGTGCCGGATTCGATCACCGCGGTATGAGCATACCGCCGCATTGAAGGGTGGCTGCAGGGGTAGCCGCCGGAGAGTAAATTATGAATCGAGAATTGATTTCCGTCATCGACGAACTTGGCCGGTCCAAGGGCATCGAGAAGAGCCGAGTGATCGGAGCGATCGAGGCGGCCCTGCTCATGGCCGCCAAGAAGCGTTTTGGCCAGGCTGAGAATATTCAAGTCGAGATCGACTCCAAGACCGGAGAAATCTCCGTCGTGTCGAAGAAGACCATCGTCGATACGGTCACCAATCCAAAAACCGAGGTTTCTCTTCAGGAGGCCCGCCAGTTCGACAGCGAGGCGGAGGTCGGGGATGAGATCGGGTCGCTCATTGAAATGAACGACTTGGGCCGGATTGCCGCCCAAACCGCCAAGCAAGTGATCTTTCAGAAGGTGCGTGAAGCCGAATTTGAAGCAGTCCAAAAAGAATATTCAACGAGGCAGGGCGACCTGGTCAACGGCATCATTCTCGGGATGGAGCGCCGGAATTATCTGGTGGATCTGGGCAAGGCCGAGGCGGTCCTGCCGATTCAGGAGCAGATTCCGCGCGAAACGTATCGCCGCGGCGATCGGGTGAAGGCCATGCTCCTAGAAGTGCGCCGGACCCCGAAGGACGTGCAAGTCATTTTGACGCGGAGTCATCCGCAGTTTGTCGCGAAACTGTTCGAGCTGGAAGTGCCTGAAGTGCTCGAAAAGATCGTCGAGATCAAGTCCATTGTGCGGGAGCCTGGCGATCGGACGAAGATTGCCGTGACGTCTCGCGAGAAGGCCGTCGATCCGGTCGGGGCCTGCGTGGGCATCAAGGGTTCGCGGGTGCAAGCGGTCGTCCGGGAGCTGCGCGGAGAGAAAATCGACATCATTACCTGGACCTCCGATCCCCGCGTCTTCATTGCCGAGGCTTTGAACCCTGCGAGCATCGAGAAGGTCGGCGTCGATGAGGAGAAGAAGTCGGCGTTAGTCGTGGTGGCAGATTCCCAGCTGTCGCTGGCGATCGGAAAGAACGGCCAAAACGTACGGTTGGCCGCTCGTCTGACCGGCTGGAAGATCGACATTATCAGCGCGACGGAATACGAAAAGGAAAAGGCCGAGCGGGATAAAGATATCAAGGCGGCGTTTGCAGAGGAAGCCGAGGCGCTGCATCAGCAACAAGAAGCCCGGGAGCAGGAATTACAAGCCCGGGTAGAGTCGGAGTCGGATGCCGGGTAACGAAGAACAGGTGTCAAATCCTCATGCGTGTTTACGAATTGGCTAAGCAGCTCGGAATGGAAAACCGCGAACTCATTCCGGAATTGAAGCGGATGGGAGTCGCTGTCACATCGCACAGTAGTGCGCTGGATGACGATGTGGTGCAGAAGGCGTTGGCGAAGCTCGGCCAGAAGGCGAAGGCTCCCGCGAAAACGACGGGCAAAGAGGCTGAGGCGGGCCGGGGCAAGGCTGTGACGGGAGCGAAGGCCGGGTCGGCCCATGCCGCTCCGGTGGCGGAGGACGCGTCCAAGACGGACAAGCGTCGTATTCTGATCAAGCGCAAGCGTGATGATGAAGCTCCCGCTGAGGAGCCTGCATCCCTACCCCTGTCGGAAACAGCCGAGACGGGCGATGCGGTTGTCGATACCCTTCATGTCAGCCCGCCTTCCGCGCATCCTGAAGTTGAGGCCGTGCGCGCGCCACATCCTGAGCTGACGGTCATGTCGGAGCCGGTGCCCTTCGTTGGGACTGCGACCGTTCCGCCTTCACTGACTGCCGCCAAGCCCGCCATTGCGCCAATCATCGATCTGACCGCCGGAAAAAAGAAAGCGCTCTCCCTTGAAGAGATTCAAGCTGAGGGTTTGAAAGAGAAAGCGAAGAAGGCTCGTAAGCCAGGCCGTACGAAGGAAGAGGAAGAGCTCCGGCTTCGTGAGGATGCCGCTCGTTGGCAGGACCTTCGTGCGATTCCGTTACAGCCGCGCCGTGACGACCGCAGCAAGCACGTGCATCACAGCACGGCGGGGGAAGTCACGAAGCCGCGCCGGAAGGGCTTCAAGTTTACGCCTGGCATGACGGTGAAGGAGTTTGCCGAGCTGATCGGACAACGCCCGGCCGACATCATGCGCAAGTTGATGGATATGGGCCAGATGCTCACGTTCAATCAGACGATGAATGCGGACGCGGCCGTGATCATTGCGGAAGAATATGGGATCAAGATCGATCTCTCGACGGAGAAAGTCGGAGAAGAGTTGTTGGAGTCCGTCGTGCAGACGGAGGAGGATGCCCAGCTTGAGTCGCGGCCACCGGTCGTGACGATCATGGGCCACGTCGACCACGGCAAAACTTCGCTGCTCGACGCCATCAGGCAAACGAAGGTGGCGGAAGGCGAGGCGGGCGGGATTACGCAGCATATCGGCGCCTACACGGTTGCCGTTCGCGGAAAACAGGTGACCTTCCTGGATACGCCGGGTCACGAAGCCTTTACCGCCATGCGCGGTCGCGGCGCCAAGATTACCGACATCGTGATCCTGGTCGTGGCGGCGGACGATGGCGTGATGCCGCAAACGATTGAAGCGATCAACCACGCCAAGGCTGCATCCGTTCCGATTATTGTGGCCATCAATAAAATCGATAAGCCGGGCGCGAACATCGATCGTGTCAAGAACGCCCTGTCCGAACATGGACTCATTTCCGAGTCCTGGGGCGGCGACACGATCATGGTCGAAGTATCGGCCAAGGAAAAGACCGGCCTGGATACGTTGCTGGAAATGATTCTCCTGCAATCTGAAGTCTTAGAGCTTAAGGCTGACCCGCATCGGATGGCCAAGGGCGTTGTGGTGGAGGCCAAGCTGGAGCGAGGCCGTGGCCCGGTGGCGACGGTGCTGGTTCAGAGCGGGACCTTGCGCGTCGGCGATGTGTTCGTTGTCGGAGTATTTAGCGGGAAAGTGCGCGCGCTTATTACGCATACAGGCGCCAAGGTAATGGAGGCCGGTCCTTCTATCCCTGTCGAAGTGGCGGGACTTCCCGGTGTGCCCTCTGCTGGCGATGTCTTCCAAGTTGTGAAGGATGAGCGGGTTGCGCGAGAGATTGCGGAAGATCGCGCCCATAAGCAGCGCACGACTGATTTGTCCGGGTCGGCGAAAGTCACCCTCGACGATTTGTTTGCCAAGATTAAAGAAGGCTCCGTGAAGGAGCTGGCATTGGTGATCAAGTCCGACGTTCAGGGGTCGGCAGAAGCCTTGACCGCGAGCGTCGAGAAGCTGGCGACCGCGGCAGTCAAGCTGCGCGTCATTCACAGCGGTGTGGGTGGGATTACGGAGTCCGACGTGCTGTTGGCGTCCGCGTCGAACGCCATTGTGATCGGGTTCAATGTCAGGCCGGAGCCGAAGGCGTCCGCCCTGGCGGAACAGCAAGGCGTCGATATCAGGCAATACAGCATTATTTACGATGCGATGACCGAGATTAAGGCGGCGATGGAAGGGCTGCTCGAGCCGACGCTCAAGGAGCGGATCTTGGGACGGGCCGAGGTGCGGCAGGTCTTCACGGTGTCCAAGGCCGGCGTCATTGCCGGAGCCTATGTGGTGGACGGCACGATCAGCCGCGCGGCGGTCGGAGTCCGTGTGCTTCGTGACAACGTGGTGGTGTACGAAGGCAAGCTCGGGTCCTTGCGCCGCTTCAAGGACGATGTCCGCGAAGTGCAGCAGGGCTACGAATGTGGAATCAGCGTCGAGAATTTCAACGATATCAAGGCTGGTGACATCATCGAAGCCTATGCCATCGATAAGATTGCGGCAAAGCTCTGAGGCATAAGTCAGTCCCGTGGGTATCATCGTCGGACTCTGTACGGTCGAGTTGTTGATTCCCGAGAGTCAGTCGCTGAAGGACAAGCGGCGGGTCCTGTTGAGTCTGAAAGATCGACTGCGGGAAAAATTCAATCTCTCCGTCGCCGAAGTGGATGGGCAGGATCTCTGGCAAAAGGCTGTGTTGGGGCTGGCCTGCGTAGCCAATGAAGGACGATACGTCACCCAAGTCTGTGATCAGGCGCTGAACCTGATTCGGAGCGTCCCGGCAGTGGAAATCGTTCAGTCGCGAGTGGAATTCTTATGACGGCGGCATGCCCGGTGGAGTGCACGGTGGCCAAGACGGGATACAATCGGGCCAATCGTGTAGCCGACCAAGTTCGCATGGAAGTGGCCGACATCCTCATGCGGAAGATCAAAGATCCGCGTGTGCAGGCTGTGACCGTGACCGACGTCAAGCTGACTAGTGATTTGCGGATTGCCCGCGTGTATGTGACGACGATGGGCACGAAAGACGAAGAGCGAAACCTCTTGGTCGGGCTGGAGCAGGCCAGCGGGTTTGTGCGCGGCGAGCTCGGCCGTCGGCTCTCACTCCGGTATCTTCCGGAGATCGTCTTTGTCATGGATGTCAGCGGGCCGAGGGCCGATCGCGTGTTGAAGTTGTTGGACGAACTCCATGTGACGACGGAAGCCGAGGGCAGCTCGTCCGAAGAGCAGACGAGTTCGTAGCATCGGGGGCGTGATGATGGATCTCGCGCAAGGCTGTGCCGTTGTCGACGGCGTGTTGATTATCAAGAAGGAGGCCGGCTGGACTTCCCACGATGTCGTGGCAAAAGTGCGGCATCTTCTTGGTGGCGTGAAGGTTGGCCATGCCGGGACCCTCGATCCTGCCGCCACGGGAGTCTTGCCTGTGCTCATCGGGCGGGGAACCCGCATTGCCGAATACCTTGTTGAATGGGATAAGGAATACCGTGCCGTGCTGCGCCTCGGCGACACCACGGACACGCAGGATGCGACGGGAACGGTTCTGACGAGCCAGGCGACCGATCAGGTCACGGCAGAGGCGATTCATGAGGCGGTCGGCCGGTTCCGCGGGCCGATCGAGCAAATGCCTCCGATGTATTCTGCAGTGAAGATTGCGGGAGTTCCCCTCTACAAGTCCGCTCGTGCCGGCAAAACGATTGCACGGGACGCGCGAACCGTCGTCATCCATACCCTTGAGGTGTTGGCGATTGAGGGGCGGGATGTGACGTTGCGCATCGTCTGTTCCAAGGGGACCTATATCAGGACGCTCTGTGCGGACATAGGCGAAACGCTGGGTGTGGGCGGCCATATGTTGTCGCTGGAGCGGCGGCGAGTCGGTCCCTTGACGATCGAGCAGGCCTTGACGGTCGACGAGGTGGTGACCCGCCAGGCGCTCGGCCGTTTGGGGGATGATCTGTTGTCGATGGATCAGGCGTTGGACCAACTGGCGATCGCGGTGGTGGATGAGCCGACCGCCGACCGTGTACGGCATGGCGCGCCGGTGCCTGCGGCTAAGATTCTTCGTTGGGACGGGGCGCGCCGGCCGTTTGCGCCGGTCCGTATCCACGATCACGAGGGACGGTTGGTCGCGATCGGGAAGTGTCCGGAGACGTCGACAGATGTGCTCAAGGTAGAGAAGGTGTTCAGCGATCAGGATCTATGATCCTCCGTTGCGGATGAAGGAAAGGAACAGGAAGGAAGGAACCCATGGCATTACTTAAAGAAGCAAAGACTGAGTTGATCAAGCAGTATCGGCAGCATGAGACGGATTCCGGTTCGCCGGAAGTGCAGATCGCGGTGTTGACCACCCGGATCACGTATCTGACGGAACATTTCAAGCTCCACAAGAAAGACCACCACTCGCGACGTGGCCTCCTCCTTTTGGTTGGCCGTCGTCGTCGATTGCTCGACTATCTTCGTGGCGTCAGCGACGCACGGTACCGTGCGGTGATCGAGCGATTGGGCATCAGAAAGTAGTATCCCGTCTCGCTGTCGCGCCAAAGGGCGCCACAGCGGGCAGTAGTACGTCAGTCGCACAGGTGAACACGGAGATAGGCTGACGCCAAGTGAAAAGTTGAAAGTGGAAAATGAAAAGTGAACGGGGCGAGCCCTTATTTATGTTTAATTTTTCCTTTTGAATTTGCACGTGGCGTCAGCCTATCTCTGTGGGCATCTGTGGGGCCTAACCAGAGGAGAGTCAGATGGTACACACAGTTGAAATAGAGGTTGCCGGTCGCACCCTGCGACTTGAGACCGGTCGTGTCGCACGACAAGCAGACGGGTCGATTTGGGCCACGTACGGCGACACCGTCGTGCTGGCGACAGCCGTGGCCTCACAGGTTGCCAAGCCGGGCATCGATTTTCTTCCCCTCACCGTCGATTATCAGGAGAAATCCTTCGCAGCTGGAAAGATCCCCGGAGGATATTTCAAGCGGGAAGCGCGTCCCTCTGAAAAGGCCGTGCTGACTAGCCGGCAGATCGATCGGGGGCTCCGCCCACTCTTTCCCGAAGGCTATTATTTCGAGACCCAAGTGATCGCGTCAGTCCTTTCAGCCGATCAGACCGGCTCGTCCGACATTCTCGCCATCATCGCGTCTTCCGCCGCCCTGACCGTTTCGAATATTCCCTTCGACAATCCGATCGCAGGCGTGAGGGTTGGTCGGGTGGACGGCAAGTTCGTGGTCAATCCTGATCTCGAGACGGTGGCGAAGAGCGAGTTGCATCTCGTCGTGGCGGGGACGGCCGATGCCGTTATGATGGTCGAAGCAGGGGCGAACGAATTGTCCGAAGCCATCATGCTGGAGGCGATCGAACTGGCCCATGCTGAGATCAAGAAGATTGTCGCCAAGATTCGCGAACTGCAAACCCTCGCTGGCAAGCCCAAGCGGAAGGTGGCGAAGGAGCAGATCGACGAGGCGTTGGCCGCTCAAGTGAAGGCCCTGGTGGCGCAAGGGATCCGGGATGCCATTATGATCCCGAACAAAGCGGCCCGGCAGGAGAAGCTGGACGAGGTGAAGGGCAACGCTGTTCTGAAATTGAAGAATGCGGACGATCCGAATCGGGAGCGGCACGTCAAGCTGGTGTTCCATGAACTGGAATATTCGGAAGTCCGGAACATGATTCTGGAGAAGGGGTCGCGAGCGGATGGACGGGGTCCATCTGATATTCGTCAGATCACCTGTGAAGTCAGCGCGCTGCCACGCACGCACGGTTCCGCGATCTTCACCCGTGGCGAGACCCAGAGTTTGGCCGTGGTCACGTTGGGAACCGCGGACGACGAACAGCGGATCGATGCGTTGGAAGGGGAGTACATGAGAACCTTCATGCTCCATTACAATTTTCCGCCGTTCAGTGTCGGGGAAGCGCGGCCGCTTCGCTCACCGGGACGCCGGGAAGTGGGCCATGGCGCCTTGGCGGAACGGGCGTTGGCCCCGGTGATTCCGAGCAAGGAAGCCTTCCCCTACACGCTTCGCATCGTGTCGGATATTCTCGAATCCAACGGGTCCTCTTCGATGGCGACCGTCTGTGGAGGAAGCCTCGCATTGATGGACGCCGGCGTGCCGGTCAGTAAGGCCGTGGCCGGGATCGCGATGGGCTTGATCAAAGAAGGCGACCGGGTCATGATCCTTTCCGATATTCTCGGTCTGGAGGACCACCTGGGCGACATGGACTTCAAGGTCTGCGGCACCAGGCAGGGCGTGACAGCCTTGCAGATGGATATCAAAATCGGCGGCATTACGTCGGCCCTGATGCAGAAGGCGTTGGAGCAGGCAAAGGCCGGCCGTTTGCACATTCTGGGCTGTATGGAAAAAGCCCTCCAGGCGCCACGCACCATCCTCTCGGCCTATGCGCCACGGATCTTCACGATGAAGGTGAAGCAGGACAAGATCCGCGAGATCATCGGGCCGGGCGGCAAGACGATTCGCGGGATCATTGCCGATTGCGGAGTCAAGATTAACGTGGATGACAGCGGAACCGTGACGATCGCCTCGGTGGACGGAGCCTCGGCTGAGAAGGCCAAGGGCATGATCAGCCGGATTACCGAAGAGGTTGAGATCGGGAAGATCTACATGGGCACGGTTCGGAAGATCATGGACTTCGGCGCCTTTGTCGAGGTGCTTCCGGGAACCGATGGACTGGTGCATATTTCGCAGTTGGCCCACCACCGGGTCCAAGCGGTATCGGACGAGGTGAAGGAAGGGGATCAAATCCTGGTGAAGGTCATGGAAGTGGACCGCCAAGGCAAGATCCGCCTCAGCCGTAAGGAAGCCATGCCGGCTCCGGCCGAGGGTGCAGCACCGGATCCGTCAGCCGGGTAACTGTCTTGTATCGCAAGCTCGTCCTGGACAACGGGGTGCGGGTCGTAACCGAACGGATGCCGACGTTGAAGTCGGTCACCGTCGGGATATGGGTCAACGCCGGGTCGCGGGACGAGCAGCCTTCCCAAGCAGGCTACTCTCACTTTATCGAGCACATGCTCTTTAAGGGGACGCGCAAACGTTCCTCCGCCGAGATTTCGCGTGAAATCGACGCACTCGGCGGAGAGATGAATGCCTTCACCTCGCGTGAGACGACGACCTATTACGTGAAGGTGTTGGATCAGCAACTGCACCATGCGCTCGAGCTCCTCTCCGATCTGTTCCATCATTCTCGCTTCGCCCCCAAAGATATCGAAAAAGAAAAGCAGGTTGTCCTGGAAGAAATCCGCATGGTCCAGGACGATCCTGAAGATCTCGTGCAAGAGCTTCACATGGGCCAAGTGCTGGGGCGCCACCCGCTCGGCCGCTCGATTCTCGGTCGAGAGAAGACGGTCAGAGGGCTGCGCCGTCAGGATTTGCTGAGCTACAGGGAGACATACTACGAGCCTGCTCAGACCGTGCTGTCGATTGCCGGGAATTTTGAGCAGGCCGAACTAGACCGTTTGGTGGCGAAGTATTTCGGTAAGGGCCGAGCCTCAAAGGCGGCCCCTACCGACGGGCGCCGCCCGCCTGAGGTGCGTGGTGGTATCTTGCTGAAGAAGAAGAAGCTGGAGCAGGTCCATCTCTGTCTCGGACTCAAAGGCGTCCCCGCTGGACATAAGGACCGCTATGCTCTCTATGCGCTCAACAGCGTGTTGGGCGGCAGTGTGAGCTCGCGGCTCTTCCAGGAAGTTCGGGAGAAGCGTGGACTTGTTTACTCGATCTATTCCTACTTGTCCGGTTATTCAGACGGCGGCATGATCACTGTGTATGCGGCGACCAGGCCGAAAGAAGTGGATCGTGTGGTCGATCTCGTCTGCCGGGAAATCAAACGGGTGGGGAGCAAGGGCATCGGCGGAAAAGAGCTTAAGCGGGCGAAGATCCAGATGAAGGGGAGCCTGATGTTAAGTCTGGAGAGTTCGCACAGCCGCATGAGCAAATTAGCGAAGGACGAACTCATCTATGGGCGGCATACGTCGTTGGACGCCATGCTGGCTCATATCGATCGCGTGAGCGAAGAGCAGATGTTCAATGTCGGGCGTCAATTTTTCAAGCTGGACTCGCTCGCCATCACCGGGTTGGGGCCTCTTGCGCCTCGTACGCTTCAGTCATTTAGATGAGAATTTTCTAATCGATGAGAGCTGAGCATTAGAAAACGACAAAAATAATATCCGCATGATTGCTCGTAATGCGTTGATTATGCGAAGCATTTAAGAATTTTTTGAATATTATGCACAGGCCAAACATTTCCTTGACAGGTTTTCATGATTTCAGTACCATGAGCGAACTTTTTGACAATGATTTTCAATCGAGAAACTCATTGTGAATTGGTTGAAAAATCTCTGAAACAGTTTTTGCCGCGTCATCGTTCTTAACTAGTGTTCATCGGTTATCTCGGTTGTTATTTTTATGAAGGAGGGACTAGGTATGAAAAGGGTCGCAGTTTTAGCCTCCGTGGCAATGTTGTCCATGTTCGGTATGTTGACGGCCGAATTTGCCGTTGCAGCCGATGCGCCTAGCGTCGCTGGTCCAACCGACAATATTGTCGGTGGCAAGCCGATGAAGGGTGAAGTCACCAAGACCCTCAAGGGTCGTGTCTGGTCGCAATGGGCGGATAATCCAGATGGCGAGTTGCTCTTCGGAATCCAATATTGGAACACCGGCGAGCCAGCCTCAGGAACCCCGAATGGCCGCTCCTCTTCCGACCTCGACGTGAAGCCGCCGGACCCATTGGTCAGCTGCTGCGGTTGGGGTTTTGTGGGCGGGACCGATAAGAACAATCCCTACTCCGGCTGGTACCATGCCGCCACGACCGTCCGGTTGGCTGTGAAGGATAAGGCCCTTATGGACCAGATCATCAAGGCTTCCCAGGAACTCGTGGCCATGGAAGTGAGCCTGGAGGGTCGGACGATCACCGGCTTTAAGGTTATTAAGTAATCGACCTCGACAAGCTTTAATCCTTTTATGTCCAGCAAGGAGGACGCGATTATGAAGTTTCATGCGAAAGGTTGGGCCATGGTGGCCGCTGTAGCGCTGGGGGTTTCCATTGCCTCCACCGCTTTGGCCATCGAGTCATTCCAGGAGCGTTTCGAGTGGGGAGACTTGAGCAAGCCGACGACCCTGCAGGGTCGCGTGATCGTGCTCGACCATTACGATGAAGCGGTCTGGATCAACGTGGCCGTGTTCGGCGGAAATGCCGAGAGCGGTTTTTTCTGGCAGAAGATTCACCCGGGCAAGACCTTGAAGTTCTACGCGGACAAGGGAGCCTGGGAAGAGTTGAAGAAGATGGGCCGTCCCCATGCGGGACCAGCTGCTGCGAAGGACGTGCCGCCCTCCAGCACGACCGATTTGGTTGAGTTTACCGTGACGGAGCCAGAGCAGAATCACCGGGTCATTTCCTCAGTCAAGAAGCTTCCGGAAGTGGCTGGTGCCATGGGCAAGCCGCTTAGCATCTCTGGTTTGCGCTTGAAGGACTGTGCTGGGAAGAACGAGAATGAGACAGGTTGCGCCGCAGCGAAGCAGGTGCTCAACACCTCACCGAAGGCTGTGCCGCCGATGCTGTACGATGTGTTGATCCCTGGTGGTCAGCCTATTGGAGGCTTGATTCCTTGGACCGCGGAGTACAACAAGGCTGCGGCTCATCACTGAGCTGAGCTAGTTTATGTTTAGAAGGGCGGCATCTCCGAAAGGGATGCCGCCTTTCTTATTTGTCTTGATCGTCTTGGCCGGTCTGGCCGATCCGTCGCTGCAGGTCTGCCAGGCGATTGAGCGCATCGAGTGGGGTCATGGAAAAGAGGTCGATCTGCCTGACTTCATCGATGAGCGGATGGGGCTTTGGCAGTGAGGTTAGGGGTGCTTCTTGCTTCACAGAGACGGAAGCGCCCTCGATGGTATTATCCGGTTGCTCCAGTTGGGCCAGCACTTGTTGAGCCCGCTCAATGACCGTTGGTGGAAGTCCCGCCAGTTTTGCCACATGAATGCCGTAACTGCGGTCTGCGCCGCCCGGAATGATCTTGCGTAAGAAGACCACATCTCCATCCCGTTCTTGGACCGCCACGCAATAGTTTTTGATTCCCTCCCGTAACCCTTCCAGCTGTGTCATTTCATGATAGTGCGTGGCGAACAGGGTTCTGGCTCCCACATGTCGACGGTCTTGGATATGTTCCGCAATGGCCCAGGCGATGCTCAGTCCATCGTCGGTGCTGGTTCCCCGGCCGATTTCATCTAGGAGAATCAGGCTGCGGGAGGTCGCGCTGTTCAAGATGTGCGCGGACTCGATCATCTCCACCATGAACGTACTCTGGCCTGCTGCCAGATTGTCCGAGGCTCCGACGCGTGTGAAAATTCGATCGACCAATCCGATGCGGGCCTCGGTTGCCGGCACGAAACTTCCGATTTGCGCCAGCAGGACGATCAGCGCGACCTGGCGGAGGTAGGTGCTTTTTCCCGCCATGTTGGGGCCGGTGAGGATCACCAGCCGGTTGCCGTCACAGTCGAGGTCCGTATCGTTGGGAACGAAGGTCAGATCGCTGCTGAGCTGTTCGACGACGGGATGCCGGCCCTCCCGAATGAGGATCATGCCGCTCTCATCGACGAGAGGTTTGACGTAGCGCTGTAATGCCGCGGTTTCGGCCAGGCCGGCGAGGACGTCGAGCAACGCAACAGTTCTGGCCATCGCTTGAAGCCGAGGCACGTCGTTCGCGAGTCGACTACGTAGCTGATCGAACAGCTCCTGCTCCAGCGCCAGTAGCTTGGCTTCCGCTCCCGTGACCCTCTCTTCCAGCTCTTTCAGTTCTGCCGTCATGAATCGTTCGGCATTCACCAACGTTTGCTTGCGAATGTAATCGGACGGGACGCGCGGCAGATTTGTTTTGGTGATTTCGATGTAGTAGCCGAATATTTGGTTGTAGCGTACTTTCAGGGATTCGATCCCCGTTCGTTCCCGCTCCTTGGCTTCCAGTGAGGCGATCCAGCCTTTGCCTTCCCTGCTGGCTTTGCGCAGCTCGTCCACCCCTGCATGGTACCCCTCTTGAATCACGCCACCGTCACGGAGTGAGATCGGGGCATCCTGCTTGATGGCCTGCTCAATCATGTCATGCAGGTCGCGGCAATCGTCCCAGAATTCGCGCATTTCTGTCAGCAACGAGGCGGTGAACGGCTGGAGGGAGGACCGCAATTCCGGCAGGGCGCTGACGGATTGTTTCAATGCCAGCAGCTCGCGTGGCCCTGCGACGCCGAGGGTCAAGCGGCTGCTCAATCGGGCGATGTCTTGTATGTCGCGGAGCGTGGTCCGGAGCGAGACCCGTTGATGAATCAAGTCTTTCAATTCGCCGACCGATTCGAGTCTGGCGTGAATGGCATCACGATTGAGCAGCGGTCGGACAAGCCAATCGCGCAGCAAGCGGCTGCCCATGGCGGTCGCGGTCCGGTCCAACACCGATAGGACTGTCGGCTGGTCTTGTCCCGATCGATCGCTTGCGCCGAATGGCCGCACGAGTTCCAGGTTGCGGATCGTGGCGCTGTCCAGATGCATGGCGTCGCCGCTCCAGCGCGTCTGCAGGCGGCGGAGATGGGCGAGGGAAGCGGTCGGCTGGGTCTCGCGGA
>JAPLLI010000038.1 GCA_026387615.1 Nitrospirota bacterium | reverse complement strand
TTCTCGTTCATCGCTCACCGTTCAGGGTTTCCTGGCTGGCAGCCCTGCTACGGGCGCGATCGCTTCGAAGCCGTCAGTGCCCGTTTGAAGACCGTACGGAGGCCGAAATAAGCGAAGGAATCTTTGAGGTTGGAATACAGCCGCTTGAAGGTCCCCATCTCCGGGTTCGTCACATATTCCATCGTGAGGGCGATCCGTTCTTCCCCTTCACCAAGCGGAGTCACCGCATGCCAAAGCTTGTCCCCGTTGAAGATGACGAGATCGCCAGGGTGAGTGATCAGCTCCAGACGTTGGGGTGATTTGACCGGGTCATCCTTAAACAATTCGCAGACCAGCTTACATTGCGTCGACTGATCCACGAGTCCCATCAAGATGGTATAGCGAGCCCCCTTATAGTAGGAGGTATCATAGTGAAACCCGATGTGGTCTCCCGGCTCCGTATAGTACTAGAGCGCGCAGGAATGGGGATCGTTCTCAGGGCAGAGGCTGAGCTTGGCTTTGACCAGACGGCTCAAGAGTTCGATAAAGGCCTTGGAGCGATAGAGATCGAGAAAACGCGGGGCCTTTTCCATCACCGTGTAGTAGCTCACGCTCCCGCCTTTTTTATGGCCGGGAATATAGTTGCGATTCAGCTCGCCCTTCACCCCTTGCGCCTGCGGGACGAGGCACTCCTCCACCACCGACCGGGGAAGAAACTGCGGAATGAACAAAAACTCGTTCTGGTCCCAATATTCACGAGAGAGCTGCTCGACATCCAGCCGCTTGACTGCTTTATCGATCGCTTCAATTAAAGCACTGGCCATTGGCTGACTCATGAATGCACCTGCCCTTCCATTGCCCCGCTCGCACCGTCAAACATATTCCCGCCTGATTCACTGTGGCGCACTGAACACCGGAGCCTTCACCACTTCCACGTCGTCCGGTAGCTTCAAGACAAAGAGCGCATCGCCGAGCCCCACGTTGGATTGGAGCGACGAAAATTCAAAACTTGCAACATTGCCGCTCATTTCATACAACGTGACCGTCCGAATGAAGTAGGTCTTAGGAAACACCTCCAGCACGATCCGTTGCAGAGATCGGCCCGCCTCGCCCTCTTGCAACTTCGGCAGAAGATTGAGCAATCTGATGCCTCCCACGCCTCGACCATTCCCCGGCGTTGGCTCAATCTCAAACGACTCCCCCAGCTTCGCCGCGCCAAGCAACAGCTCCAACGGAGCCTTCGAGGCAGACATCTGCGTCAACTTCCCCACCAGGACTTGCTTATGCTCCGGCACATACACTTTGACATCGTCCCCATTGACATAGATGTCCTCGATCGACGGGGCGAGATAATTCCAGCGCAACCGTCCAGGCTTTTTGATGGAAACTTTCCCCGAGGATGTGATGGGTCGATCGAATCCCTCAATCATCGTTTTCTGCGCAAAGTCCGCCTGAAGATCTTTCGTCTTTTCATACCGCGCCTGGAGCTGCTTGACTACCTCACGCACTTCCTTCACCGCGATCGCATGTTCCTCATCCCCAGCAGCAAGGGCCGGAGTCAGCAGCAGGAATCCTGTGAGGACAACATGGCAGACGGACCACAGGGCCCCGCTCATGAGTCTGTCTAACACGTGTACCTTCATCGGATATATTCTTTCATCATCAATCTCTTCATCTTCACATGAAACGGGCTGTGGAGGAGCCGTTGCACGTTTTGAGCAACCATCGTTCCTCTTAATGCTCCCGCTCAGCTCTCTTACCGCTCTCGGGGAATGGCACCTGCGCGAATCCCACTGCGGCCGTCGAGCGAGCACATTCTGATCGTGCGCGCTCCGGGAGCAAGGGATTCGCGCAGGTGTCATTCCCCTTTACGCCTCTTCCGCCTCTCCCACCGGCCCCCGCCTTCCCACAACCTCTCTCCGCCCATCGCGACCTGCCGCACCCACGATACCATCTGTCTCCATTTGCTCGATCATCCTGGCCGCGCGAGGATAACCCACCCGCAACCGCCGCTGAATCAGCGACGCGGAAGCCTGGCCGGTCGACAGCACCAACTCTTTGGCCTGTTCGTACACTTCATCCAGCGCCTCCTCCTCTTTCGCATCTTCCTGTTTCAGCGCGATCTGCAACTCTTGATTATACGCAGGCTTGGCTTGATCCTTCACGAACTCGACTACGCGGCGAACGTCGTCATCCGACACGAATGATCCGTGTCCCCGCATCAATCGTCCAGTCCCCGAAGCCATATAGAGCATGTCCCCCCGACCCAACAGCGCTTCCGCGCCGTTGGCATCCAGAATGGTACGTGAATCGGTCTTCGACGAGACTTGAAAGGCAATGCGAGCAGGAAAGTTTGCCTTGATCAAACCTGTCAACACATCGACCGACGGACGCTGCGTCGCCAGCACGAGATGGATGCCGGAGGCGCGGGCCATCTGCGCCAACCGCGCAATCTTGTCCTCCACTTCCTTCGGCGCCACCATCATCAAATCCGCCAGCTCATCGATCATCACCACGATATAGGGCAGGGGCTCCGGCGGAGTCTTCGGCGGCATGAACGATCCGGGGCTCCCCTCCGGAAGGGCCGTTTCTCCGGCAGAAAGCCGTTCCTCCTCGGACAGAAACTGAATGGGCAATTCCGGCTGGTCCACCTTGGCCGCTGCCTCCGTCTCCAGCACCCCCTGCGCCCCTGCGACCTTTCGATTGTAGGCATCGATGTTCCGCACCCCTGCCTCGGACAGCAACTGATAGCGCCGCTCCATTTCCGCCACGACCCAACTGAGTCCGCGCGCCGCCGACTTCGGATCGGTGATGACCGGACGTAGCAGGTGCGGGATGCCGTCGTAGGTTTGAAACTCCAGCCTCTTGGGATCGATCAGGAGCAGCTTGACCTCATCGGGCCTGGCTGAGAACAACAGGCTTAGGAGCATCGTATTGAGGCCGACGCTTTTCCCTGCTCCAGTGGCGCCAGCGACCAGCAAATGCGGCATCGTTTTCAAGTCGGCAATCAAAGGTGCGCCGAAAATATCCTTCCCCAGGGCCAAGCTGAGCTTCGATTTGGCGCGTGAAAAGGCCTCACTCATCACCACTTCTTTCATCGACACCATTTCGCGATAGAGGTTCGGCACCTCGATCCCGACCACCGATTTTCCAGGAACCGGCGCGACGATCCGGAGGCTGACCGCCTTCAGGGCCAAGGCCAGGTCGTCGGCCAGATTCACAATGCGCGCGACTTTGGTGCCAGCCGCCGGCTCGAACTCATACATCGTGACGACCGGTCCTGGGCGAACTTCCGTCACCTTCCCCGCGATGCCAAAGCTCAGCAGGGCGCGGGTCAACACATCGGATTGCGCCTTGATTTCTTCCTCCGTAACACGCCCCAAGGGAGCGGAGGGATCGCTCAAGAGCAGCACCGGATCCGGCAGGGTATAGTCCCCTGCCTTCGCTTGAGAGACAAAGGCCGGTTGGTCGAGCTCCGCCTCGACCACTTCCACCGGTTCAGGAGCCGGTGGTCGTGACGGCTGAATGACCGGCCAATCCAATTTCGGTTCAGCGGCCACCCCAGGAAGCGCCTCCTCGATGACTGCCCGAATGGATTTTGAGGATTTCTGTTTGGTTTTCTTGGGGGACTCAGGAACTGGTGCTTCCACCGGTCGTGCCGGAACCCAGCCACGTACCGTGGTAAATAGCCACCGGCCCAAGCCAGGAAGCTTCTGCGCAATCTCCGAAAGCGAGATGGGTGTCGTAAAGAGCAGCGAGACCAGCAGCCCCGCGATAATCAAAATATGAGCACCGGTGCTCGCAAAATACGCCCGCAGGCCCCCGGCCAACACCTGCCCGAAGAGACCGCCCGCCATCCCTCGATAAATGAACCCGCTTGAGAGGGTTGGCACCGCCGTGGTTTCAAGATGGAGGAACCCGCTGAGAAAGAGGAGTGCCGCCAGCGATGCACCGGCGTTCCGCACACGAATAGACAGATCGCTCTGCGTAAAACAACGAACGCCCATCAGACCGAGCAGAAGAGGAAAGAGATAGGCCGCGCCACCGATCAGCGTAAAGAGCGTCGACGCGAAAAATGAACCAACGGACCCGATCAAATTACGTGATGCAGCCGAACCGGCTGCCGTGGGCAATGCCGCAGATTTCAAATCAGCGGGCGCAAAAGATACGAGACTGAGGAGCGTGAGCAGGCTCAACGCGATCAGGACAATTCCGATCACTTCTCGCTTAATGTGTGACGGGGGGGAGGCGGCGCGGCGGGCTTCGCCCCGCTTGGCCGAGGTGGTAACTGCCATGATCGCGATGCTAGCACAGGGGACAAGTCATTTCAAACGAGAGGAGGGGATGGCGCCTGATGATCTTCTGTGCTCGCGCAACGCGCGGTCGCGGACTCCCCTCGTTGGACGCGCGCAGTGGAAGATCAATCAGCCCCCATCCCTGGAGATAACGAGCGAGCTTAGAGGGATCATTTCTATATGATGCTGGTCACTCAACGCGCAATGGGGGACAATCCAGACCACCTCCTAAAGACGGTGGAGGGAACGCGGGGGAGCGGGCTAAGCAAGCCACAGGCTAGTCTCGCGCCTCGTCACCCGATCGAAGCCGCGAGCCGGAGGAAGTCCTCGACCGACAGGGTCTCGGCCCGGCGAGTTGGAGCCATCTCCAATCGTTGCAACGCCTCGGTGATACGGGGAAGCTCATACCCTTCATCCCGCAAGGAATTGACCAGCGTTTTCCGCCGATGTGCAAAGGCCGCCTTCACGAGCGCGCGAAAGGCGACTTCTTCTTCCTGGCTGAGCCCCCGATGGGCTTTCGTGCGCAGCAGCACCACCGCCGAGGCGACATCAGGCCTGGGGCGAAAACATTCGGCCGAGACACGAAACGATTTCGTGATGTCGGCTGCATACTGGGCCATCACGGAGAGGACGCCATAGTCCGATCCGCCTGGCTTGGCTACCAATCGATCGGCCACTTCAGATTGCAGCATGAGCACCAGCCTGGGGAACCGGCCCCGCTGATCGAGCAATCGAAAGAGCAGAGGGGTCGAAATATAGTAGGGCAGATTGGCGACGACGACCGTCCCCATCGGTAGATGTTCGACTGGATAGGCCAGCGCGTCCGCACAGACCAATTCCACATTAGGAAACTCCGCCTGCCTGGTCTCAAGATAGGCATGGAGCCGTGGATCCAGTTCGACCGCCGTCACATGACCGACCGCCTGGCTCAGCGCCTCCGTCAGGATGCCGCGACCTGGACCGATTTCCAGCACATGGTCGCTGGGGGTCAATTCAGCCAGGGCGACGATTTTACGCACGATGTTGGGATCGATCAGAAAGTTTTGGCCGAGCCGCTTGAGCGGTGGAGGGAGATCGGGAATCGACACCAGTTAATTCCCGCCGGCAGGACGAGGGGTAGCTTGCGCCAGTTGTTTCGACAGATCGACCAGTGGCGTTTTGAAATAGTCGATGAGGTCGGTAAACTCTTCCACCAGGTCGTTCGTGAACGAGGGTCCTGGCTGCAGAGAGGCAAACTTCTGCCCTTCCTTCTGACCAAGGGACTCCGTGAGCAGCGCCACCGTCTTGGCTTTCCATTTTGCCAGCCGTTCAGCTCCGGCCACAGTATTGAGCGTCTCCATCGTATCCGTGAAAATCACGTCCAACTCTTTCAATTGCTGCTGCACGAGAGCAAGCCCCCGCTTCACATCGTCTGTCATCTGGCCCCCTTCTTCCGTAATGAACTGGACCTTGCTGCCGATCGACCCTTGGCCAGCGTGGCAGCCAGCGCGATCGCCTCGATCAAACTGCCAGGATCTGCGATGCCCTTCCCCACGATATCGAACGCCGTCCCGTGATCGACCGAGGTCCGGATGATCGGCAACCCCACCGTCAGGTTCACACAGGTGCCGAAGGCGACGAGCTTTAACGGAATCAAGCCCTGGTCATGGTAGAGGGCCACCACCCCGTCGTACTCACCCTTCGCCGCCTTGCCGAACAGGGTATCGGCCGGCAAGGGATCGCTAGCACGAATGCCCTGGGCCTGCGCCGCACGGGCCGCAGGAAGAATGATCCGTTTCTCTTCGTCCCCGAACAGGCCATGTTCTCCCGCATGGGGATTCAGCGCGGCAACGCCGACTCTCGGTTTCTTAATCCCGAACAGATCCCTCAAGGCCACATGAGCCAGCCTGATGGCTTTCTCAATCTTGGCCTGCGTGAGGAGTGAAGGCAATTTTTTAATCGCAACATGGGTCGTCACAAACATGATTCGGAGCGGACCGCCGACAATCATCATGCCGGAGTCCTGCGTCTTGGTCAGGTCTGCCAGCAATTCCGTATGGCCAGGGAAATAACAACCGGCCATGTTCATCGCTTCTTTATTGATCGGGGCCGTGACCATGCCGTCGATGCAGCCCAACTGCGCCAGCTCGACGGCTTTCTTGATGAACAACACGGAGGCGGCCCCAGTCTCAGGCGCCGCGATTCCACGAGCAAACCGTCCAAGGGGCCGATCGAGCGGATCCAGCACGGCCAGCTGATTCGACCGTGAAGGCACCGTCCCGTGACCCTCCACTCGAACCACATCCAGCTTGAGCTTCAGACTCTTGACCACCTGCTGCATCACAGGAAAGGAGCCGATGACCAGCGGACGGCACAGCCGTCGCACTTTCGTCCCGGCCAAAGCCTTCGCAATCACCTCAGGGCCGATCCCAGCCGGATCTCCCATCGTGATACCAAGGAGCGGTTTATTTTTCGTTCTCGTCATGCTTGTCTTCACACTCATCACTCTTCACCCATCACTCTTCACTCGTTAGACCCAGTACAGATACAACACATACCCGATATACAGGACGGCGCTCCCACCCAGCAACCAGGGTCGCCAGAGACCGCTCCAGGCAGCCTGCGCCAATAAGAAGGTGATTGCGACCACGGCCAGCACCATGGTGATCAGTGCGGTCGGGGCCAGAGCCCAATCCGTGCCTAACAGACCGATTGAAACAGGGATCGTCCCCTGGAACACCATCGCGCCCGTAACATTCCCCACCGCCAAACGATCTTTCTTTCGATAGAGCCAGAGAAAACTGTTCGACATTTCGGGCAACTCGGTCGCCAACGGCGCGACAAGGAGAGCCAGGATCAAGGGCGAAATCGACAAGGCTCTGGCAATGGTTTCTGCGGCGAGCACAAAGAGATGCGCGCCGAGCGCGAGGCCTGCCAAGCCCAGGACTGCCTGAAGGCCGATGAATCCAAACGAGGGGACTGCCGAATTTCTGGCAAAGAACAGAGGCTCCAGCGAGCCACCCTCACCGCCCTCCTCATCGGCTACCTCGCTGAACTTTAGTTTGACGTAATAGAGATAGAGGCTGACTAACCCGACAGCGGCCAAGATATGTACCAGCCGAGAGGGAACAAAGACACAGGCCAACGCCACGCTATAGGCCACCACGAAGAAGGAGAGATCGCTCGTCACATCCTTGTAGTTCAAACGGAACGCGGCCGTGCGCTTCCCCAATCTGGCATAGACCACCAGCAAGATGGCCAGAATCGGAATCACTAGAGTGCTCAGCATAAAAGGCGCGCCGAGGATTGCCCCCAACCCCACCTCCGCTTCGGCACGGCTGGCCCCGAAGAAAATGGCGATGATCGGAATCGATGTTTCAGGCAACGTGGTGCCGATAGCAGCCAACACGCCGCCGACCGCGCCTTCGGACAGATTGAATCGCTTGCCCAGCCACTCGATGGCGTTCGTGAAGAGCGTGCAGGCGCCCAACGTCACCGCGACAGAGACGAGGAAGAGCAGGCTGTAGAGAAAGACTGTCATCGCCGGCCTGTCGTCCTGGCCGCCCGCCGTTTGGCATAGGCCAGGGCCGCATCGTCGAGCACGGTCTTCAGAGGGCGGCCCGTTCGTTCGGCAATCCGCTTGCAATCAAGATATTCCGGAGCCGCCTTCGTCATCGTCTCATTCACATCGGCAATCTTCATCCTCACGACTCCTCCCGGCACCTTCACCGACATAAATCGCCGGGGGAGGATCTGCCGCATCACCTCACCAACCCGGACTCCCAACGCCGTCGTTTCCTGAAACAGCACATCAAGCACCTGGTCCAACAGAGCCGGAGCCACCAGGCACGTCAGCACGACGCCGGGTCTGCCCCGCTTCATGATGACTGGTGCGAGCGTCACATCCAGCGCCCCACGGGACAACAACTGCTCCATCACATGTTCATAGATTTGCGGGCTCACATCGTCAAGGTTGGTTTCAACCTGCAGCACCCTATCACGTTCGCGCGTACCGGCGGATGAGGAGCGCGCCAGAAACACCCGCAAGGCATTCGGCCAGCCCTCGGGATCGGCATCACCCGCTCCATAGCCAATAGCCGTCGTCGTCATCACCGGCATGGGACCGAACTCCGAGGTCAGAATACGCAACAGCGCCAGGCCCGTCGGCGTGGTCAGCTCCCTGGCAGGGCCGGCGCTGTAAATCGGAATCCCTTTCGCCAGAATGGCGACCGCCGGACCAGGGGCTGGCAGGATTCCATGCGCCGATTGCAGCATCCCCGTTCCGACATTGACAGGGGAAGCCGTCACCCGCGTCACACCCAACAAATCACAACCGATGAGCCCGCCCACGATGTCGACAAACGAATCCAGAACCACCACTTCATGGAAATGCACATGGTCCTTAGCCACACGATGAGCATGCCCCTCCGCCTCGGCCAAAAGATCGAATACGGCTCGGCTTTGCTGCTTGATCTTGTCCGAGAGTCGACTCGCGGCGAGGATCGCGTGGATCCGGCGAAGCGAAAGGGGCTTGCGCAACCCGGTCGCAATCACGACGTCCACTTTGGTGGCATGAATCGCCCCTCGCTGCACTCGCCGCTTCCGGAGCGTTACCATCGACGGAGTGCGAGCATTGACAGCCTACCAGCGCTATGTTATCCCCACTGCTCTGGCGCCCCCGATGAAGCGCTTCATACCAACAAGCTGACACCACACGTGACGCTATGACAATCTGCCGCTCATTTATCATGCCCTGCTCGGAGTTACCAGGATCATGGACTGGCCGGCTCTCCTGCCTGCTGCTCTGCGCCGCGCTGCTCCTCTGGACCCCGTCTATCGCCTCGGCAAAACCAAAGCCTCACCAGGGTCCGCGCCACGAACCGGAGCTCAGGATTCTCGACCTGAAAGTCTCTCCCAATCCCTATACGGTCTCGTCCGGCGCCTTACAGTTTTCCGTCCTGATCCAACTGCCCAAAGAGTTGAACGGAGCCACCCTGCTGGAGGTCTCCTCCTTCATCACGTCACCCTCGAAAAATTCGCTCCGTTTTCTCACCAAGCGCACAGCCCTGGAGCCCCATGCAGCCTCGACCGATGGCACCGCCCCACCACAAGTCACTGTCGTCTTAACGTGGGATGGACTGGACCAGAAGAACGTCACCTCGGGAGCAGGGCTCTATCGCTTTGAAGTGCGCCCCAAGTTGCTGGCAAACGGCGAGAAGGGTCCCAGAACGCAGATGGTGGGCTGGCCGAAACGCGGGACGATCGAAGTGAAATAGACTGTGCGGGACGCGCGAGGCAGGCGAGAATGGCGGGAGAAGTAAGAACCGTCACTCGTTCAGCATCTACTTTTCCCGCTCGTCTCGCCCTTCGCGCGGCTCTCCCAATAAGTTGATCCGGTGCGCCAAACAGCCGGCCCCGAATCCATTATCGATATTCATCACCCCGACCCCAGCGGCGCAGGAGTTCAACATCGTCAACAAAGCGGCAAGCCCGCCGAAACTCGCGCCGTAACCCCGACTCGTCGGCACGGCGACGACCGGGCAGGGCACCAACCCGCCGACCACGCTGGGTAAGACTCCGTCCATCCCCGCCACCACCACGACCACCCGGGCTTGCATCAGACGGCTTTGACGCTCCAGCAACCGATGAATGCCGGCCACGCCCACATCATAGAGCGTCTCAACCTTGCTCCCCATCACCTCCGCCGTCACTCTCGCTTCTTCCGCGACAGGAATGTCCGACGTGCCGGCGGTAATCACCAGAATATGGCCCTGGAGCCGCTGCCGGGGATCGCGGATTGACACAATGCGCGCCTCGTCATGATAGACCGCACGCTTATCCAGCCGTTTGATCAGCATCGCCACCTGGCGAGTCGCCCGCGTGGCCAACAGGGGGCGATGATGTTTCAGGAGGGCCTTGGCAATGGCGCGAATCTGAACCGTCGTCTTCCCCTCGCAGAAAATGACCTCGGGGAATCCCTGACGTAACGACCGGTGATGATCGAGCGAGGCAAACCCGAGATCTTCATAGGGGAGGGTGCGGAGCTGGTCGAGCGCCGCCGCCACGGGCAGGGTGCCGGCTTGCACCTTGGTCAGCAGTCGTTCAAGCGTCTTCTGATTCATGCCTGCCCCTTCTCCGGCTTGGCATCGCGCTCCATTAGATCGGTCACAGCCTGGCGGCAGGACTTGCCGTCAAACAACCCATCATTGATCTCGCGCACGATCGGCATCTCGACTCCGTGGCGCTGGGCCAGCCCGAACGCCGCCTTGGCAGTCCTTACCCCTTCAGCTACGGCCTTCATGCTGCCGAGGATCGCCTCCAGCTTCTCGCCCTGTCCCAGCCTCACGCCGACCGTATGATTCCGACTCAAGGACCCGGTGCAGGTGAGGACGAGGTCTCCCACGCCGGACAGTCCGTAAAAGGTTCTCGCATCAGCGCCCATGGCATGTCCAAGCCGGACCATTTCAGCCAAGCCTCGCGTAATCAAGGCGGCCCGCGCATTATGCCCGAGGCCCAGCCCATCAACGACCCCGGCAGCCAGGGCCATCACGTTCTTCAAGGCCCCACCCAATTGGACGCCGATCATATCGCTATCCGCATACACTCGTAACGCCGGCGTCATCAAGGCCACTTGAAAGGCGCTCACCAGAGAAGCCTCCTGCCCCGCGAGACAGAGGGCCGTAGGCTGCCTCTGGCTCACTTCAGCCGCAAAGCTCGGCCCGGACAAGACCATCAGCTTGTCATGCAGCGATGCGGGCAGGACCTCCTGCATCACTTGCGTCATCAATTTGAACGTCTCCTCCTCGACACCCTTCGTCGCGCTGATCACGGGCATGGAGGGGGGCAAGAGAGACGCGAGCTGCTGGAGGACGAGCCGAGCCACATGCGACGGCACGACAAAGAGCAGGCCATCGCAATCGCTCACGGCTTGCGCAAGGGAATCGGTCGCAGTAAGGGAGGCGGGTAGCGTCACGCCTGGCAGAAAGACCCGGTTCTCATGCGTCTGGTTGATCGCATCGACCACGTCCCGCTCATAAGCCCACAGCCTGACGCGCAGCCCCTTTTCCGCCATGTGTTTGGCGAGGGCCGTGCCCCAGGCGCCGGCACCGATCACTCCGATACGATTGACGGTCTGCATCATGTTAAAAAGGGACGGGTTATCTTCAGGGCTTCTGAATCATCATCTGGCGCGCGGATTATAGGAAGCCGTTCTTTCTTCTGTCAATGAACAGGCCGCCATCTAGTAAACGAACGTGGTTCCGTGTAGCCTAGCGGCACGTATGAAGATTTGCCCATCCTGTCGACGAGAGCTTCCGGAGATCAATCGCTACTGCACCCAATGCGGCCAACGGCTGCATGCAGACCCGGTCGAGCTCCCCACACCGCCGCCACCACAGAGCGAGTCACAACCGGATCAACTCAATATCCAAGTCCTCTACGGTATGGTGGCAGCGCTCTCCCTCGCCATCCTCTTTCCCCCCTGGGAAACCCCTCCGTCTCAAGCGCCAGAATTTCTCGGCATGCATTTCGTCCTCACGCCACCCACGCCGGAGGCCATCATCAGCCGATTGCTGCTGACGATCGAACTCGTCACCATCGCCATTGCCGGCTTCTACGGCTCGTTCCTCTTCCGTCGAAAACCCTGAAAACGAGTCGAACGTCTACAAGTCGTCACGTCATCAAGTCACGCCTAAAACTTTCAGACGTTTAGACTTGACGACGTTTGACTCTCTACCCCAGCGCCGCATGACAGGATACCCTCACTCATATCCACCGCCTAGCAGGCTGCTCAAAATGCTCCGATAGCAAGGCCGCAGGCGATGACAAGGCCGGAGGCGCACCCTTGCGGTACGTCGAGGACCTTGTCGAGCCGAGAACGAAGCTAGCGGGCATTTGGGGGCAGCCTGCTACTCGGCCTTCATCAACTCCCGCAAAATATTCGTCGCATAGGCGCCGGGAGCCAGTGAAAATGAGACGGTGAGCACGGAGCCCTCCAGGCTCCAATCCAAATCGGCCAGGGGGGTTCGAAGCGAACGCCGTTCACCGCGAAACCCGCAGGCCTTTGCCGCTTCCGTAAGGCTCTCCGGCGTGGCCCCGCTCTCGGAGACGACCGCTCGTTCGATCTCGCCCTGTTCTCCGCTGGCCCACGACACGCGCGACCCGAACAAGATACCGGTAGGACTGATCTCAAACCGGTCAGCCCTGGGCTGTTCCGCCGCGGCATCCTCAACCAGAAAACAAGCGCCATTCTCCATTTTCATGGCCCAGTCCCCCACCAGGATACGATCAATCCGATCCAGCCGTCGGGCCAACATGTCGTTAAAGAAGTGCGATTGATAGGCATTCAGGTACCACATCCGCTTGGACCGGCCCAGCTTGTTCCGGCGAACAGGGTCCGCCAATAATTCGGCTCCGGTCTGGTAGTTCATGCCGCTCCGCCCCTGTCGTTGCGGGCCGAAATAGTTCGGCACGCCCCGCCGTGCCAGGATGTCCAACACCTGGGGCACCGTCTCGCTGGCATGCGAGGCGACATCCCGGATCACCAACCGGAAATGATTGCCCGCATGATGTCCCGTCCGCAACCGGTTACGATGTAGGCCCAGCACCTCCACCGACAAGAGCTGCTCGTCGACTTTCAGTCGATCCAGCCGGTCAGGCGTAACCCCCAGCAGCGAGATCATCTGCGTCGTCACGGCCCTGGCGTCCTTGAGACCCGCCACGCCGATCCCTTGCGCTTTCACACCCAGGGTCGAGGAGAGCCGCAGAACCAGATCCGGCGTTGAGAGCAGACGCTTGGTGATCTTGATGTAGAGATGCTCCCCCTCCCCGCAAGGCAGATAGAGCGGACGCTCTTCAACCTGGAAGTCCTCCGGAAGCGTCCGCATCTGTCCTCCGATGCCCGGCAGTGCTGCTGTCAAAAACGGCATGGTCATGGTGCAACAGGCCCCTTCTTCATTCGTCCGTCATCGTGTTCACCGCCGGAGCAATCTCACTGAAGGGTGAGAAAGCCCCCATGGTATACTAGCCCATGTCTTTTCGCCCAACCTCCGGCCCCGCGATCTGTCCGAACCATCACTCGCTGATGGTTCAACGGCCTGAGGCCTGCCTCTTCACAGCAGGGCTCGTCGTGGCCCTTCTGATCAGTCAGCTCTTCTCCACTGCCGCATCCGGCAAAGAGAACACCATCTTTCAGCAATTCACCCAGCATATCAACCGGCAGATCCATAAAGACAAACAGGCCTTTGCCCAGGCAAGCAGCTGCGTCTCCTGGTTTTATCACAAAGCGAAAACGCCGCCCCCTGCCGCACAGGGGATCAGCTGGCGCGCCACCCCTGCATCCCAACCGGAAGTGGATTGCCCACGCCTCTACCCGGGAGGAATGGACGAGGCGCGAGACGACTTCTCCAAGACCCAGTCCATGCTCTCCGTCAGCCTGACCTTCTACGAATTCGCCTTGGTCGCAGACCGGAACGACGACAAGAGCTACAGTCCTGCCGAGCTTCAAGATCTATTCCGCGCCCTCTCCCTCTCGTACGATGACAGGGAGCAGATTCAGAAGCAGGCTGCATCACTCACGGAACGATTCGACAACTGGTACCGCAGCCGCAACATGGATGCCGTGATCCAAGGTATGAACGACCTCTATGGACGGGGCTATCGCGTAACCCCCTCCGACCGAGTCGAGCTGGATCGAGTGATGGGATGAGACAACGCCGAAAGGCCGCGGCGCCATTGCACTGATGCAGGAAGGATTCACAAACTGAGCCGCCAGACCAACCCTAACTACTTGATCCGGTCCAGCGCCTCCCTCGATCGGCTCCTGACGGTTTGATCCCAATCCTCTTTCATGACCGTCGTCAGCTTCTCCTTCGCCTCACTGGCGCGCAGCCGCCCCAACCCCAAGGCAGCACTGGAGCGCACATAGGCATGGTCGTCCTCCAGCGCCTTTAGCAACATGGGGATGACGGTCTTATCGTTCAAGACGCCCAGGTAGCTGGCTGCCATCCCGCGAATCCGGTGCTGCTTATCGTCCAAGGCCCGCTGCAAGGTCGTCGCGAACAGATCACGTAACGCAGGGACCACGGGCTCCAACCCTTTCATGCGATACTCGTTCACTTCAATCAGGGCAAAAGCAATCTCCAGCTTCTTCTCCCGCCCCTTCGCCTGCTCGAACAAGGCGAGGAGCGTCGCCCGGTCGCGGCGCTTCGCCAGACGTCGCTTCACCGATCGAACCACCATCCATAGGCCTGCCACGATCACCAACCCGGCAAACGCCATGGGGATCGCCTGATCGATCACATATTCCTGCGTCTCCAGCGTTAAACGCTTCCAGACCCAGACGCAGGTGATGATCAATCCGATAAGGACCACGAGGGCAGTCGGGCTGGTCCGTCCTGATTCGTTTCGTCGCATAAGACCTGCATCATAGGGAGAGAGGCGTAACCCCGTCAACGGAGGGACGGCAGGGATTCGGCTCTCTGGCTTGTCTGGTCTATCTCGTTCGTCCGGCACTTCTCCGGTCTCACCAACCAGATCGACGATCCCGGTCCTTACGTCTCACATTTTACGTCTGACGTTTCACCCGCTTCCTCCTTCCCTCCCCATCCTGCCTGAAAAAACTTGAAGAGAAAATTTTACTCGCCGCTCAAACTCTGATATACCAATAACACACTGGTCAACATTTTCACACCGAAGGGGGGTGGAGTTCAGATGGCAACGAAGAAAGCAGCAAAGAAGCCCGCGAAGAAGGCGGCGAAGAAGAAGAAGTAGTGCGATTGAGGGGGCGGCGGCCACGTCGCCTCCTCACTTCTCTCCTCCTCGATGTTCCTCAGACCTGATCCGCACCTCACACACATCTGATCGTTCGAAAGATTCTCCCGAAGAACTTCCCCTGCGCTCAGCCATCCGAGAGACCATTCGTCACGGAATACACACGCTCGTCCAAAACCAAACCGCCCTCGGTATGGAGGGACGAGTCTGTCTGGATGCAACCGGCTCTGCCGTCGACGCGAATACTTGACGCTGTCAGGATGAAGGGTCAGAGGAAGCGGAAAAGATGCCTGGCAGGCTACGCTCAGCAACACAAGAAGGCCGCAAGGCAAAAAAATGGGGAGGTGATGGCCACATCACCTCCCCGACTATCTTGCACCAGGGGAGAGCCCATGGCGACCAAGAAATCAGCACGCAAATCATACCATGAACATTCCCGCGAAAGAAGAGTGAATATTCTAAGTTAATCAACAGCTTAGAAAATCATCCCGCCAAAACACCCCCTGAGCAGAAAATGGACCAGGAGCCCACGAAACCCGAATTATAGGCGCTATCCATCTAGTCAGACCGGTTCATCCCGTCTATTTCGGTTGTCTCATTCTTCTAGTCGTCCCTCCAATCTCGCCGACCAGGCAGCCCCAATAACCCAGACCAACCAGCCACCCCTCTCACGCCGAGTCCCTCAGGGGAGATCCACCCCGATCACTTATCTTTCCTGAAACGCCGTCATCGACCCAGAGTAAGCCAGACATAGGGCATCAGATAATACGCCACCAGGGACATCAGCACACCAAGCCCAGCCCCGAGCAACCCGGTGACATAGAGCCCGGCGAAAGGGAAGAGGAGCACGACTAGGATCATCAGAATCGCAAGAGACCGATGGCCCTCGTAGAAAATCTGGCGCTGTTCACTGGTAAGCGACTCGGCAAAAGACAATTTAGGACGAAACAACATAGGCCACAGTATAGTCCAAGCACGAAGTGGGATGGAGCCCGATTGATCTTCTGTGCTCGCGCAGCCTATTCTCCCGCAGGGCCGACGTCGCAATCGATTCGTGCGACGGGTCTCATGCGATGGAGCTCTATGCGTCTGACGATTCTCGGATCCGGCACGAATATCCACCCGACCCGCGCCGCCTCCGGCTATCTGGTGCACACCGACCAGCCACTCCTGCTCGACTTCGGTCCCCGCACGCTGATGAATCTGCTGAAGGCCGGCGTGGATCGCCACAGCATTACCCATATCCTCTTTTCCCATTACCATGCGGACCACTTCGCCGACTTCATCCCGTTTTTCTTCGATGCGGTCTTCTATTCAAATCACCTCGGGACCAGGCCTGACCTGACCCTGATCGGGCCGCGCGGCACCAAAGAACTCTTCCGCACCTTGATCCAGACCCTGCCGGGATTCAACAAGGCGCGCTTTTCGGTGCGCTTCAAAGAGGTAGCGGACCGGTCCTTTTGGATCGGGCGCACAAAGATTTTCCCGAAGACGGTCGTCCATAGTCCCAGCCTGCACTCGGTCGGCTATCGAATCGAATATGGCAACAAGGCCCTGGCCTATTCGGGCGACGCGCAATATTGCGGCAGCCTCGTCCGCCTCTGCGGCGACGCCAACCTGGCCCTGCTCGATTGCTCGTTTCCAGCCAATAAGCCGGGGGTCGGACATCTCCATGCGGGGGAATGTGGATTGGTGGCGAAGGAAGCGGGTGTCGGGCGCCTGGTCCTCTCGCATTTCTATCCGATTGCTGATCGATACGATGTGAGGGAGCAAGCCGGGGAAGCGTTCGGGGGCAAGATCGTGACAGGGAAAGACTTGATGACGATTAAGCTGTAAGGATCAAAAGTCGAAAGTCCATCAAGTCATCAAGTCTGATGACTTTCGACTTGAGGACTGATGACTTGTAGACTTGCAGACTTCCGCCGTGACGACTGAGACTCCTACAACCCGCCTTCTTTATTGTCGCAGCCCAGAATCTCAATGAACTTCGCGAGGCGGGCCTTCTTGAGGGGTTCATCGAGCTTGGCATAGATGGCCAAAAGGTTTTTGACCATGCGGGAGAGAATGGCGCGCACGGGGCTTTGCTGCAGATACTTCTCATCGAATCCATAGCCGGCTTCCGTGAGAAACCGCTGGCAATTCTTCTCGGTCAGCAAGGCGCCGCCGTTGAAACAATCGACGAACACCTTGTAGCGGT
The DNA here is from genome assembly GCA_026387615.1 of Nitrospirota bacterium. Lineage (GTDB taxonomy): Bacteria > Nitrospirota > Nitrospiria > Nitrospirales > Nitrospiraceae > Palsa-1315. Next base: position 26,573 of record JAPLLI010000038.1, on the reverse strand, counting down.
CCGATTCATACTTCACCAGAAAATGACCCGGCATCCCGATGCCGTGCACAGGAAGGCCCAGCCGTTTCCCGATCAGGAGGTAGACGGTCGACAGGCTGATGGGAATCCCCGTTCGCCGATCGATCACGCAGTTGAGGTAGCTATTTTCCAACTCATAATAGTTCTTCGTGTTGCCCTTGAAGCCCTGCTCCGTAAAGAGGTAGCGGTTCAGGGTTTTGATCGTTTCCTCGCCGGACGCCCGCGGACCGATCCGATCCTGAACTTCCTGCGCCATCTCATCCAGCTGCCTGGCATAGGAAGAAACCGTGAGGGTGGGATAGGCATAGCGGGCGATCAGAAAGGCGCCCCGCTCGAGGTCCATCGCCCCGTCCGGCAGCGCGGCCAACTGCGTGAGTTCATCTTCGAGATTGCCACCGCGGATTTCCTCCAGCACGGCGAGCAGGCGGTCCGCCATTTCCGGCTGTTCGATTTCCGCTTCCTGCAGGAGGGGCACAGCTGAGGGGCCGATATCGATGAGCTTGCCGCTGATGGTCCGGACGATCCTCTCGTCCTCATCGGACAGCAGTCGGATCAAGGCCTTGATTTGGCTCTCGTTGACCAGCATGGCGGGACTCCCTGACAAGCCCATTAGCCCATCGCCCGGCGGAACGCTTTGGCGCTCCCGTAGAGGCAGATGGCGTCAAAAATCACCATGACCACCACAACCATCCCGACATGGGGCAGAGCTTCAGTCCAGCCGGAGAGGATCAGCGGCCGCACCGCGTCAATCGCCCAGGTCATCGGATTGAACCGCGCTAAAAACCCCATCCAGGCCGGCATCCCCGCCAAAGGCACCAGGGCCGAGCTCAAGAAAATCATCGGCAGCGAGAGGAAGCCCAGGACCGAAAAGAAGTCGCCGTGACTTTTCACGGAAAAGGCCATGGCCATGGAAATCGCCGTCAGCCCGACGCCGAAAAGCATTCCGATCAGCAAGATCGCCGCGACGCCCAGGAGCCCCGTCGCCGGCTGTACGCCGAACAGAAAGGCCACCCCGAGGATCACGAGCACTTGAAGCGAGGTAATCGTCATCACGAAGATGAACCGGCTCAGAATCACCGAGCTCCGGTGGATCGGCGTGGTCATCAACCGTTCCAGGAACCCGTTCTCTTTATCGAATAACAGATCGACGCCGCCGGCCAGGCCGTTATTGAGCACCGTCATGACGACCACGCCGGCCGTCAGGAAGCTGATGTAGTTCGGGGCCTGGGTCACTTGCACATCCGCGGCCTTCTGGAACAGGTTGCCGAAGAAGATCAGCCAGAACAGCATCGGCTGCACGAGGGTAAACAGCATGCTGAACTTTTCGCGGCTGAGCCGCCGGACCCACCGCATCGTTAACGCATGAATTTCTTGCCAGTACTGGGCCACCGTATCTCCTTATGATCCTGTCTGAATGTCTTGAACCGATTCGGTCATGGACCGCCCCGTATGGGCGATAAACACGTCGTCCAGCCGCGGCCGGTGGTATTCGATAAACTCCAGGCAGCAATCCAATCGATTGGCGGACTCGAGAATCAAGGGCAGGGCCTTCTCCGGCGAATCGACCCGGATATCCAGGCCGGCCGGCGTCGCCTTGACCGCTCGCATCGCCGGTTGCCCCGTCAATGCAGAGACCAACACAGGGATCTTGCTCTGATCCTTCAAGGTCAACGATACGATATCGCCGCCCAGCCCTATTTTCAGTTCGGTCGGCGAGCCGAGCGTCTTGATCTTGCCGCCATCAATGATGGCCAGGCGATCGCAGAGCTGGTCCGCCTCGTCCAGATAGTTCGTCGTCATCACGATCGTCATACCGCGCCCCTTCAACATCCGCACATAGTCCCAAATGCGGAGGCGGCTCTGCACATCCAGGCCCAGGGTCGGCTCGTCGAGGAACAGAATCTTGGGGTTCGGCAGGAGACCACAGGCAATGTCGAGCTTCCGCTTCATGCCACCGGAATAGGTTTTCGCCGGACGATCGGCCGCCTCTTCCAATTCCACGAGCTTCAACAGCTCGGCGATGCGCTTCGCGGCTTCCGCCTTCGACAAGTGATAGAGGGCGCCGAGAAGTTCGAGATGTTCCCGGCCGGTGAGAAAGCGATCGATAGCCCGTTCTTGCGGCACGTAGCCGATTAATTGCCGGACGACATCCGCGTCACGCACTGTATCATGGCCTAAAATGCTGGCCGTGCCGGACGTCGGCGTCAACAGCGTGATGAGCGTCCTAAGCGTGGTGCTTTTCCCCGCTCCGTTCGGTCCGAGGAGACCGAAAATCTCGCCTTCATAGACCTGAAACGACAGATCAGAGACAGCCGGAAGGCCATCATAGGTTTTGGTGAGACGGGAGACCTCAATAGCAACTGTGCGATCCATCAGTCCCAGCCCTTCGAACCAGATTGGTCATGCATCATAAACTCGATGAGGTCGCTGAGACGGCGGGCTTGTTGATGGAGGCTCTCTGCCTCCAAGAGAAACTGCTTTTCCAAGGGCGTACACTCCAAATAGGTGGACAGGGTATTGACGAAAATTTCATCGCTGACTTCTTCCCGAAACAATTCTTGCCAGGTCGACGCATCATCGCGAAGCCGGAGGTAGGACTCCATGAGAGTCACGAGGCGCTGACGGACCAGGGGATCCAATGCCGCCCCTCTCTTCCCCGCCGTGACAGTGATCGTGGCTTCACGATAGGCCTTGTCATGCCACTCGCTCTCAATCTCAAACCGCTCCAGCCCTTGCAAGAGGATGTTAGAGCGACCATCGGCCAGGGGCTGCACGCTCACCAGTCGGCCGACACAACCCATTGGAAACAGGGGCGGACGGCCATAATAGTCGGCTTCCCATCCATCTTTCAGCAGGACCATGCCGATGCACTGCCCGTGGCTCGCCGCATCTGAGACCATGGCTTGGTAGCGCGGCTCGAAAATATGCAGAGGAAGATAGGTCTTGGGGAAGAGCACGACATTCGGAAGCGGAAACAACGGGATCCGCGAGGGAATGGGGAAGGGCGTTACCTGGTCGCGCCCCTGAGGCTCTCGCTCATGATCAGTCTGCATCACTCACGATAGCTGATGGTCGGCAAAATTGTCAACGGCGAGCGCGGGCTATTTTCCTTCTGTAAACTTCACGAAAACCCTTATCAATACAGGAGATTTGTACCACCGCCCGAAGCATGTTATAAGCGCGAACGACGATTCCATTGCGGCACGGACGGGTCATCACGCATGTACGAATTGCGGCGTCATCTTCGATCCCTCCTGCTGCTGGCTGGCAGCCTGCTGCTGGTCGTGCCGGGCCTCGCGGAAGATCTCGCACCGGAATTCCGCGTCGCCACAGAGGGCTATCGCTATTCCTTTCCGCGCGACCACGGAGCGCACGAGGCATTTCGCACGGAGTGGTGGTACTACACGGGCCAACTCACGGCGAAGGACGGTCGGCCCTTCGGCTATCAACTCACCTTTTTCCGCCGTGGCCTGCCGCGCGCGCATGTGAAAACCCTCCCGTCCCAGTGGGCCGTCACACAACTCTACCTGGCCCATTTCGCCATGAGCGATCTCAACCATGGCCGTTTTCACTATGCAGAGAAAATCAGCAGGGCCGGTTTAGGTAAGGCCGGTGCGGATCATGATCGCCTCCACGTCTGGGTCGATCAATGGAGCGCCGAATCGCCGGCTGCCACGCCAGGCACCCAGACCCTCCGGGCTGCGGATGGGGACCTGGCCCTTCAACTCACCCTCGCGCCTGAGAAACCGCTCATCCTGCATGGCCGCGGCGGCATCAGCCGCAAAGGCTCTGCTGCTGGCCAGGCCTCCCATTACTATTCCTTCACCAGACTGGCCACGACCGGCCAACTCACGATCGGGAACGAATCGTTCGACGTGACCGGTACGAGCTGGATGGACCATGAGTTCGGCTCGGCCGATCTCGACAAGAACCTGGTCGGCTGGGACTGGTTCAGCCTACAACTCGACGACCAGAGGGAATTGATGCTCTATCGCCTCCGCCGAGCCGATGGATCGGCCGATCCTGTCTCCAGCGGGACCCTCATCGACCGGGAGGGACAGGGGCACCACCTTTCGATTGGAGACTTCACGCTGGAGCCAACCAGTTATTGGACCAGTCCCACGAGCCAGGCCCGATACCCGCAACGTTGGCGCCTGACCATTCCCTCGCAACAACTCGCGCTAGAACTTGTTCCCAGAATGGCAGAGCAGGAACTCTCCACGACGCGCAGCACGCAAGTGACCTATTGGGAGGGGGCCATCGAGGCCACCGGCACCGCGCAGGGGAAGCCGATCAAGGGCCAGGGGTACATGGAGTTAACGGGCTACGCGGAACGATTCGCGAAGAAGCTGTAGCCAGCTGCGAAAAACTCGGTGAAAGAGAAGAATATGGCTGAAATGCTTCATATGGCATAGAGACTTCAATAGTCTCAGGAGGCTCAAAAAGGCCGTCTAGCAAGGCCGCAGCGAGCAAATAGGCGAGGCGTACCCTTGTGGTACGTTGAGCCTCTTTGTGAAGCGAGAACGCAGCTGGCGGTCTTTTTCAGCATCCTGTTAACCGGATGATGAAGAAATGGGCTGACACATCAGGGGTGAGCAATTGCCTACATGAGGCGCCCGACTACCGCGAGAGCGGAAATGATCGTTGCTACACCGCAAGCTTGGTGACACGAAGCTCTTTGCGGCGCTGCTCCGCGTGCCACAAGTCATACTGGCTTTGCTGACTCAGCCAGCTCTCGGACGACGTGCCGAACGCCATCGACAGGCGAACCGCCATCTCGGGACTCAGCCCTGCTCGGCCGTTCAAAATGGCAGAGAGGGGTTTCCGGCTGATTCCCAATCCTTGAGCAGCCTGAGTGACACTCAAGCCGAGCGGATCTAAACACAAATGCTTGATGATGGTCCCTGGGTGCGGGGGATTGTGCATGCGCATGGAACGACCTCGTCAGTGATAATCCTCGTAATCGACAACCTCTGCGTCCTTGCCGACAAACCGAAATGTGATCCGCCAATTCCCACTGACCGACAGTTCAGAGGAACGGGGTCTGATTAATCTCCTGTGCTCGCGCGACGCGCACGCAAGACCTATTGCACTTTGACACTATGGTCGGTGCTCATCGCATGCGCGCAGTGGGAGATCAATCAGACCCCATTCCCTAAAAGAAGGAAGGAACAAACGCTGCCACCCTTCGATTATGTCGCTCTGCTAGCTGACGCTTGACATGAGAGGCATGCATTTGCCGACCAAAGCACGTCCTCTCAATAGGGAGGTTAGTCGTCACTGGCACCAAACGCCTTATAGATGAGGGCTCGAAGTTCGAGATCACATGCGCCGAACTCGTCAACAAGCTCAATTATTCGATCGATCTGAGCCTTGCTCCTGCCGGGAAGCGAATTCACATCGACCAACTCCTGTGGTGTTAGGTACTGATCGAGATACTGATAGGGATCTCGTTTACCAGCCAGGACCACCTGCCGAAAGATGATGTTCCACCAAGAGCAGGAACTGACCGCGTTGATCCGATTTGAACAGCGCCTATAGTCTGCGACTAGCGATCCCGCTGAGTTATTAAGCGCGTCGTTCAACCACTCGTGAAATTCTGTTACGTCGCGGACGTACTCGTCAATGAGGACGCCGAGGTCAATGCCTTTGGGATGGTCGCGAACATAGGCTCTAGCAAGTGCGGTGTACTCATTGGATCGAGTCAGCTGATCCGGCCACAGCATGAACTTAGAAGTTGGCTCTTCATTTCGACCCGAGGTGAGCTGCCAGCTTGGCTGATGAAGGGTCACATGGATTAAATCGTTGCGAAGGTCTTGGATAAATCGGTGGCGAGGATTCTTCGCGAACGATGAGCTAACGCGCTCCTCATACCCTGATAGCTCGACTTTCTTGCGAAGTGCACGAGCCTGATCTACAAGTGTCATGGCACTGGAGGCAAAGAGGTAGAGCCGCTCCTGGAGCTTTACCTCAAAAGCATCGAGGTCGCTACGCCGATTCCTGCGGAAAAGGTGGCTGCCATGCGCTTCTGCATGAAAGCGTACGAGGAGTTCGTCGAACGATTCAGCTGCACCCTCAAATATATGGAGTACCGACTTAAGCGATAAAGAACGCTCGGCAAGGTCTCGGCCTGGATGTTCATTAACCAAACGCCGTGCATCCTCGAAGCTCTTCCAGGCTGCGGCGACCAGGACCTCGTCGCTCCACGGGAGTGGCCCCAAGCTATAAAGGGACGGGATCGATGACATTTCTTCGTGGGGCATAAACCACTAAATGAACTGCTGGAAAATATAAGGGGGCCTGACTGAGCTAGCCCGGGGTTGAGTCTATATGCCTCTTCCACTTCTCTATCAAAGGCATGCCCGCCGCCAACAGTTCACGCCGTAGCTCCGTTTCCCATCGAGCATCGGCATCCATTCGGATATACACGATCCCGTCGAAATCTGACGGGGTCTCGAGACCCGGAGTAATCAGGGCACAAACCCGCTCCTGGCCGAGGTGAGAGATAAAATATCCTAGCTCAAGAATGACATTCTGGCGGGCACGTGGCGCTAACTTGTGGCCCTTCAAGCTACCCATGTCATCGTCGGTCATCAGAACGATTGCAAAAGTTACAAGCTCCGCCTCCTCAATGAATTTGGTCAATAGGTGGCGCCCCATATTTGGTTGCTCATGTAGAACTATCCCAATCAAACCAACCTTCGAAAGAAACAACAGAACGGCCGACCTGGCAGTGTCGTTCTGGCCGTGCACGACGAAAACTCGATTCGGCGAACGGCTGGGAGTTCCTGCTTCCGCTCGTCTCTGAGGCGTCTGAGCTTCACCTTCAGGCGCGACGCTAAGTTGGCTCTTCGCGTCCGAATCATACTGAGTTGTCGGCCCGGCTGCCCGCACAATGAAGACAGAGAGTAGGGAGTTCTCTGCGGTGGTGGCGGATGGGTGTGCGAGCGCGAACTCAACAATTGCATTGGCTCGATCTCGTCGACCGCCGATGGCGCGCGCAGCGACCAAGCCATCCACTCCGGCCTCAAGCAGAAAATCGTCGATCTTGGTGTGGCTCCATTCCGATATGACGTTCCGTGCGCGGATCAGATCTGGCCGGGACGGCGCTGGCAGTGACTTGCCCTCGAATAGAGCTACTACAGAGGGATTAAACTCGTGGCCCGCATCGCGAAGTATGTGAAAGAGGTCCTTATCTTTTATAGCCCAGTGATTACGGCTGAACTCGAATTGTTCGACGTCGAGCTCCGTACGGATTCTCCATAGATCGTCATTGAGAATCGGTGGTTCCATTGGCAAGGACACGATCGTAAGCTTGATGTCTCCACCTGCGTCGTGAACTGCAGTGATCCGTCCCACATAGGCCCGCTCTTCGCCCCGCCCCTCCTGCATATAGACGCATGGCCACGACTTGATACAGTCAATCGACTCCACTGAAAGAGGCCGTAACTGGGCTGCAGTCGCTTCACTCGTGAACTCAAGGAAACGATCCTTAGAAACCTCGAAAGTCCCATCGGCCCGATCCTCAACTTGCTGAGACACCAGCAGACTATACACAGATGATGAACCCCTATTTATCGCATCAAGGACTGCTGGACCAGCTAACGAAACTTACGGAATATCCCCCCGTAAACTCGTAGCCCCTTCGTCGAACTTCGCCCCAATATTCATCCTTTGCGAGCCGATGTCAAACCTCTCTTGCCCAGACAGACTGAAAGGAGTGGCCTGGTCGATCTCCCATTGCGCGCATGCACCGAGCACCGCCCTTAATCTGACACTTCGATCAATCTTGCGTGCGGGGTGCGCGAGCACGGGAGATTGGCCGGGCCGCTCCTTTCTTAATCTCTGCCCCTTGACTCAACGGAATATAAACAAAGAATCTAACCCCCTATTCACCTTGCAGCGAGGCGGCTGGCGGAGTCTCAACTACGCGCGTCGAACGAGGCCCTTCTGAGGGCGCGCGTTCCGCGAGCACAGAGACTTGCCTGCCGCCTCGCTCCCCCGCTCCTTGACTCAACGGCGACGCCTATGATTAGGTCCACGACTGTCATGCTGATTCGCACTGCCGCCACATTTGCCGCGCTGGCTCTTCTCCTCTTCAACCTCGGCTGCCAGAAGGACAGCGAGGCGATCGTCTCCATCGCCCTCCATCCGACCAACGCCAACATCCTCTATGTGGCGACGAACGATGCGGTCTACAAGTCGCGCGACGGAGGCCAACTGTGGGAGCGGTTCCCCAGTTTCAGCGCCAGACGAGTGACGACGCTCGCGATCGATCCCCAGTTCCCGGCCACGATCTATGCCGGCACCATGGCCGATGCCGTCTACAAGAGTCCGGATGGCGGGCAACATTGGCTCCCGCACAACGTCGGGCTCAAGGAACACGTTTCCTTTATCAATGAATTCGTCTTTCATCCGACCGACCACGATCAGATCTACGCGGCCACGACCGTCGGCGCCTTTTATACCAAAGACGGAGGGCGCGAATGGGAAGAGCGGATGGCCGGGATGAAGGAGGTCCACATCGTGGTCTCCATCGCCATTCATCCCCGCGATCCCCGAGTCCTCTATGCAGGCACCACGGGAGGGATCTACCGGTCCGACAACGCCGCAGCGGGATGGAAAAAAATCAACAATGGGCTGATTCCTGAGCAGGAGCTGATGGGGGGGATGGCGCTGGGGGTCAATGCGATCGTCTTCGATGTGATCAACCCGGACATCGTCTATGCCGGAACCACGAAGGGCCTCTTCCGCACCGGCACGCGTGGAGAGCAATGGGAGCGGATCGGGCAATCGCTCCCCGATCTGTTCGTCAGCAGTATTTTGATCGACCCGATCGAGCCTCAGACTCTCTACATCGGAGGGCCGAGTGGCGTCTGGAAAAGCCCCGACAGCGGACAAACCTGGGCCGCAATCAATACAGGACTAGGCTCATTGAACATTCGCACCCTCGCGATGAGCCAACGCGACCCGCACATCCTCTATGTCGGCACGAACGGCAGCGGTCTCTACCGCTCGACCGACGCCGGCACGACCTGGACTCCGATCCCCCTTACAGCCACGCCAACTCGAAGTTAGCCTCAACGTTCCAAGGGCTATCCATCAAAGCCCCGGCAAGCCATCACCTACCAGAGGGCGGCTGAGATGATCCCAATTGCGCGCGTCCAACGAGGGCCTTCTGAGGCCGCGCGTTGCGCGAGCACGGGGATCGTCTCAGCCACCCCATCCCATTTTCAGCAGCCCGCTAGTAGCTGCTCTTGGGCGACGACTCGCTATGCCGATACCGGCTGCTGTAAGACAGCATCTGGTCAGACAGGGCCTTCCACTCTTCCCCCGTCATCAGGTCCTTCATCTTGAAGCGGAGCGCAAGAATCTTCGCGGCCGACTGCATCCGCTGATTGCTCGCGTCATCTAACGCCTGGGTGAACTCTTCGGGAGTCGCCGCATAATTCGCGTTTAACTCATATAGCCGGCGGTGGGATGCACGAGCTTGTTCGCGGCTCGATCTCAATTCCGCGACAACATCGCTCACGATCGCCTTCACTTGCTGGGCCTTCGCCGGATCCTTGACTGTACGATCAATCAAAGAGGCCATGTCTTGCTGCCCCTTCTGCCAATAGTTCTCCCCTTTTCCTTCACCGCCCATCTCATGATGATGGTGGGACGAACAACCAGCCAAGGCAAACACTGCCACGAGCCCGAGCACATACCGTTGAATGCGTTTCATACGATCCTCCCTGTATATAGAATGCAATACACAACTGTGAACTCTGAACGATAAACGCGGAACACCGAAGCGACAATCGTGCCATCGTTCATCGCTCACCGTTCAGCGTTTCCTGGCTGGCGGACTTTCCCAGCAACCTGCTAGCCTGTTGTCACCATGACCGCTCTTCCCGTATCATCCGTCCAAGCCATGATGTCTGAACCTGCAACCCCAACCGATTATACCCTGACGCTCCGAGAGGAGTTCCGTCATCACCTCGAAACCTTCTACGCCCAGCTCAAGCTGGCGCCGCCCTATGAAAGCGTCGAGAAAGCCATTCGTGGCCTCACAACTTCGCTCCATTCCTTGCCGCCAGCAGAACGTGCGAACCTGGCAACCGACGCCGCCGCCAAGTGGCAACAGTTCCGCCAAGCCTTCGAATCTTCCGGCCTCAGCAAAAAACACCGCGGCATTATTGCCGGACTTGCCCGCAACCGGTCCGACCTGAATCTCCCCGCCGAATATGATCAGTTCCTGAGCCTCTATCGTTCCTAATCTTGTTCATTTGGTCTATCTGGTCTGTTCGGTCTGTCTGGCTAGTTTAATTAAATGAGACTGGCCAGAGAAACCAGACAGACAAGAAAGACCAGATAGACCAGGCTTGTCTCAAGACTGGGATCTAGTCCCCTCAAGCACTTCCCGCAGTTCTTGATACACCGTCGTCAACCTGGCGTTCTCCAGCCGATACGCGAACACTATCGTAATCGCTCCTGACAGAACAAATACCAGTCCCAACCCGACAATCCCGAGCGCCAATACCATGCCGCCGGCCGAGGCCAGCTCGCCTTCAAGAAACAAGGCAATCACGGCGCCCACCATGCCCACCAGCACCAGGACAAACCAAAGACCGGTGAACAAAACCGAGGACCAGGGCGTAAGCTTCCGGCACAGCATCGAAATGGCCCCGTCTTCCGGCGAGAGAGCAATCAACCCTTTCAAGGGCCATAAGGTTCGAAAGCCGATTGCGAAGAGCCGGTATTTCTGACGAATCACGATCTGGTTGAGAGAAGGAAAGAACCGCGCGGTTCCATGCGGCAAGGTCAAGAGGCCGCCTGCATCGAACCGAGCCGCCAGCTGCGTCATCGTTATCTGGGTGAACCGATCCTGCATACGGGCCACCCCACATCCGTACCGGCTCGCATCCGGCGTGAGACGCAGGAAATAGAGCCAGTCTCCAAGAATGAGGCCAAGACACAAAGCACCGGCGAAGAAACCTGCGAGGATCATGCTCGTACCTATCCCATAGGGGCCCAGGCCGAATCAAGTCACCGAACCGAGGGTATCTGTTGACTCACCACAGCGAGTTGGCTACAGTAGCGCGGTTTCTTGTTCAGGCGGGGCTTCCTCGCTCCATTCAAATGCTCTGCCATCAAATTTCTCCCTACTGGAGCTGCGACCCTCCGCGCCATCCCCGCCTTGTCGGGGCGCGCAGGTCGCACGAGATGGGGAGCCGGAGGTGCCATGGATTTAGCGAAAGTTGAACGAGTCTATACGTCCTACGCCGGAATCTATGATCGGATTTTCGGCAAAGTGTTCCACGAGGGACGTGAGTCCGTGATCCGGAATCTGGATGTCCAGCCTGACGAAAAAATCCTTGAAGTCGGAGTCGGCACCGGGCTGGCCCTGCCGATGTACCCTCGCCACTGTCAGATCGTCGGAATCGACTTCTCAGCAGGCATGTTGGATAAAGCCAAGCAGCGAGCGGCAGAGCACCAGATGGATCATGTGCAACTCCATCGGATGGATGCCGGCGCCATGGATTTCACGGACGATAGCTTCGATACCGTCGTCGCAGCCTACGTCGTCACCGCCGTCCCCGACTACCGCAAGGTGGTCAATGAGATGATCCGCGTTTGCCGGCCGGGCGGGCGCATCATCATGCTGAACCACTTCAGCACCGACAATAAATTCATCGCCGCCATGGAGCGAGTCATCTCCCCTATCACGAAACACTTGGGATGGCGGACCGACCTGTCGCTCCAAACCGTGCTCGAAGGCACGTCACTGCACGTAGCCCGAAAGCAGAATGTGAATCCGTTGCGGTTCTGGGTGTTAGTGGAATGTGTGAACGGGAAAAACGGGAAAACGCCTGTCAGCGCCGTAAAGAACGGGAACGGCGCCGCGGCCTACACGCACAGCAACGGCACGCACCTCTCAGAACACAACGGCCAAGCCCTGGCGTAACGACCGGTCAAAAGAGCGGCTGCTGCTGCTTCAGCCCTTCGACCTCACGGACCAACTCCTCCACACGATCCTGCAAACGGGTATTCTCGATCCGCAGCAGGTCCAGCCGATTCAACAGCTGCTCCTGCTGAATCTCTGTCCACTGCAACGTTCGCTTCAACCCCTCCAGCTCCAGCTGGATCTGAATTTGCGCGGGATCGTCTGACGGAAATGCCATATCGTTTTACTCTACAAGAAGAACAGCCTTGTGCCTAGTATATGACCAGAACGAGCGGGCGTCCATCGCGCCTTCGATATGAGGTTCAGCGCCATAGCCTCAGCTTGAAGTCGGCACCCGAATCGGGTATCACTCGGACCTGTCGCAGCCAAATCCTAATTCGTCGACCCTAAGGTGTCAATGCGCGCGGTCTGCCTCCAACATGTCCCCTTTGAAGGCCCTGGCGCCCTTACCACCGCGCTCGCCAAACGAGGGGTTTCGATCGAACAGTATCTGGTTCCCGCGGTCGGGCTGCCTCAGGATGCCGGCGACCTGCTGATCGTCATGGGCGGACCCATGTCGGTGAACGATCCCGACCCCTGGATTGCAGAAGAGACCTCGTTTATTCGATCAGCACTGCTGGCTGGCCAGACGGTGCTCGGCATCTGCCTAGGCAGTCAGTTTATGGCGAAGGCCTTAGGAGCGACGGTCCGGCCCGGCAAGAAACTGGAAATCGGGATGACGCCAATCCACCTGACCGAGGAAGGTCAGCAAGATCCAGTGTTCGGGTCATGCCCCGAGACCTTTCCTGTCTTCGAGTGGCACGGGGAAATCTTTGACCTCCCCCAAAATTCTATTCCCCTGGCCGGATCTGACGTCGCCCCCCTCCAGGCCTTTCGCTATGGTTCTCGCGCCTATGGGCTCCTGTTCCATCTGGAAGTGGAAGAGCGCGGGATCGAATCCTTATGCCGCGAATGTGCGCCGGACCTCACGAAAGCGCGCGTAACGGCGCAGGAAATCACAGCGACGGCGCTACCGCACCTTCCTGCCCTGCACAAGGCGGCGGACCGGCTCATCAGTCACCTCCTCACTTCTTAACGTTGATTGCAGCCTCATTCCTGCTGTAGTCTTAACTCCTCTTGTCGAAAAGTTCGAACGTCATCAAGTCGAAAGTCTGCGGAAATCCCACCCCGACTTGAAGACGTGATGACGTGACGACTTGATGACTTTAGACTTACCGATCGATTGACGAAAGGAGCCTGTTCGCATGTCTGGTTTCCCCATTGAAGTGGCCACCCGAATCAAGACCCTCCCCCCCTATCTCTTCGCCGCCATCGACAAGATGAAGCAGGCAGCGATGGCCAAGGGAGTCGATATCATTAATTTAGGCATCGGCGATCCCGATCTGCCGACGCCTGCCCCGATTATCGAGAGCCTGGCGCAAGCCGCCAAGAATCCGAAGCACCATCAATATCCCTCCTATGAAGGCATGTTGTCGTTCCGGACCGCCGTGGCCGATTGGTATAAGCGCCGGTTCAACGTCACGCTGAACCCTGCCGACGAAGTGCTGACGCTGATCGGCTCGAAGGAAGGGATCGGCCATATCCACCTGGCCTTCGTTGATCCAGGCGACATCGTCCTGGTCCCGAGCCCCGGCTATCCGGTCTATCCGGTCGGCACCGGCTTCTGCGGCGGCATCTCGCACATCATGCCCCTCACCAAGGCCAACGGATTCCTGCCGGACCTCGATGCGATTCCGAAAGACGTGGCCAAGAAAGCCAAGTTGATGTGGCTGAACTCCCCGAACAACCCGACCTCGGTCATCATGAGCAAAGACTACTTCAAGCGCGTCGTCGAATTCGCCCGGGAGAACCAGATCATCGTCTGTCACGATGCGGCCTACTCGGAGATTTATTACGACGGCAAACCTCCTGTCAGCTTCATGGAAATCGACGGCGCGAAGGATGTCGGCGTGGAGTTCCATTCGCTCTCCAAGACCTACAACATGACGGGCTGGCGGCTCGGATTCGTCGTCGGCAACAAGGACGTCTTGGCCGGGCTGGGCAAGGTCAAAAGCCAGCTGGACTCAGGCGTGTTCGAAGCGGTGCAAGCCGCGGGGATCACGGCGCTGGGACTGGATGACTCAGTCACAGACGGCCTGCGCAAGATCTATCAGGAACGGCGCGACACCCTCGTCCCAGGCCTCAAGCAGCTCGGGCTGGAAGTCGATTCGCCTCCTGCCGCCTTCTACATCTGGGTCACGGTGCCGAAGGGCTATACCTCCGCCTCCTTCACCGCTCATTTGCTGGAGAAGGCGGGAATCGTCACGACGCCGGGCAACGGCTTCGGGGCGCCGGGCGAAGGCTATATCCGGATGACCGTCTGCACGACGAAAGAACGATTAGCGGAAGCGGTGGAGCGGATTAGAAAGGCAGGGTTCTAGTGATGCGTGATAGGTGAAGGGTGACGAGCGCCAAGCCGGCCTCATTTCGCCCTTCACCCATCACTACTCACAGATCACCCATCACTGAATATGCGCGAGACAGTCTTCATCGGATTTGGCTCGAATGTCGGCGATCGGCTGGATTTCTGCGATCGGGCCGTGACATTGCTGAGCCTCTTGCCCCACTCCCAGCTCCTGGGCGTGTCGCTGCTCTATGAGACAGAGCCGGTGAACGACCATGCCCAGCCGGGAGACGGATGGTTTCTGAACGGCGTCGTGCAGATCGAAACCGATATCACGCCAAACAGCCTCCTGACCATCCTGCGAGAGATCGAGCGGGCGCTCGGCCGGGCTGAGGAGAATCGGTCAGGCCCCAGGACTATCGATCTGGACATCTTGCTCTACGGCCAACGGATCATCGACGAGCCGGATCTCGCTGTGCCTCATCCTCGCATGCACCAACGCCGGTTCGTCCTCATGCCCTTGAACGAACTCGATCCGCTCTTCCTCCATCCCTCACTTCAACGCACGGTTAGCCAGTTGCTTGCCGAGGCGGGGAAACAGCCGGAAGTCCGGCTCCTGTTTCCCCAGCCCTCGACCCGCTACGGCTCACGCCCTGTCTGCAGCCAGTCCCAGGACACATGAAGATTATTCGCTCCCCACAATCCATGGCTGCCTGGAGTGAACGGCTCCGCAGGGAAGGCCTTACGATCGGATTCGTACCCACAATGGGCGCGCTGCATGATGGCCATCGTGCCCTTATCCGAGCCGCGCGCTTACAATGCGATGCGCTCGTCGTGAGCATCTTCGTGAATCCGACCCAGTTCGGCCCGACTGAGGACCTCGCCAAATATCCTCGCCCGATTGCCGCCGATCGGACCCTCTGCCGCGAAGAGGGGGTGGATGTCTGTTTTGAGCCGACGGCCGACACGATGTATCCGGAGGGCTTTCAAACCATGGTGACGGTTCCAGAAATTGCGCAGCGATGGGAAGGAGTAGCCAGGCCCCATCACTTCGCTGGCGTCGCTACAGTAGTGACGAAACTCTTCGGGATTGTGCGGCCCCATCTGGCCCTGTTCGGCCAGAAAGACTATCAACAGGCCATGGCAGTGAAGAGACTCGTCACGGATTTGAATCTGGGAGTCACCATCGACGTCCGGCCCACCATCAGGGAGCAGGACGGGCTCGCGATGAGTTCTCGCAACCGGTACCTCTCGCCTGAGAACCGCCAGGCCGCCACCATCCTCTACCAGGCTCTCCAGGCCGGTCGCCGGGCCATCCAGGCGGGAAGAAGACATGCGTCGATGGTCGAGCGGATCATGCGGCAGACGGTCGAACAGGAGCCGGCAGCGCTCATCGAGTACTTTGCCCTCTGCGATCCGGCAAGCCTGGCACCCCTCACGCACATCACAGGCCGCGTCCTATTGCTCGGCGCAATCAAAATCGGCACAGTTCGGCTCCTCGACAATGTGGTCGTCCCCGCGTCACATCAAGTAAGACGTGCCGCGAAGTAAACCCTGCGGAAGCGTTTTGCTCAGAACTGTGGCTGAAATAGAAGTCGGCTGGCAGGTTACGAGGACGAAGCGCAATCCCTGTAGAGACGATGCTGTTCTGCTATGAACCGGAGCGGACCTCACCCTCTGCCGGCCCCTGCGCCGCGAGGATCGGTTCGATGCGCGCCGGCGAATAGGTGGCGGGCTTCACCCATTTCCCATCTTCACGCTTGTGCCCGCCGACTTTACTCATATTGGAACGATGAACCTCCCGAAAGACCGGATCCATATCGATGCCATAGGACACAGCCGTGCCATAGACGACGTAGAGAAGGTCGGCCATCTCCTTGGCAATGGACGGCAGATCGCCTGATTCCATCGCCTCTTTCAACTCGTCGAATTCTTCCTGAATCAGTTTGACCCGGAGCTCGCGCGTCCGCCCGTCGACGACCGTCGGAGCGGGACTGACGACAATATCGAATGCCCGATGGAAATCATCCACCATCGCCTGCTCGTCGATCATACGCACTCCTTATTCCGCCTCGAAGGGCAAGGCCTTGCGTGAAACAAACTCAACCGGGTCTAACCGGGGAATCTCTTTCTCCGACGAGACGCCCAGCTCCTTGAACCGGCGGGCTGCCGGCAAGATCCTGGTTTCAAGCGACCCGACCGCCTTGTTGTACGAGAGGACACTCTTCCCCAGCGCCTGTCCGACGTCGTTCAGATGTTCCGTCAACACGGCCATCCGCTCGTAAAGATCCTTCCCTAACCGCCCGGCCTCCTCGGCATGCTCGGTCATTTTCTCCTGTCGCCATCCGTAGGCCACCGCCCGAAGGAGCGCCATCAGCGTCGTCGGGGTCGCGAGGACCACGCTCCGCTGAAATCCGTCTTCGATCAGTCTGGGGTCATGCTCCAACGCGGCGCCCAGAAACTGTTCACCCGGCAGAAACAGCACGACAAACTCCGGCGCCTGCGCAAATTGATTCCAGTAGGCTTTCAGACTCAACTCGTCCATGCGGGACCGGACTTGGGCCGCGTGACGGCGCATCCCTTCGAGTCGCAGTTCTTCCGTCGAGGCTTCATGCGCATCCAGATAACCGGCCAGCACGGTCTTGGCATCCACGATGATCTGCCGCCCGCCCGGCAACTGGACCACCATGTCGGGGCGGAGCCGGCTGCCGTCGACCGTGATGGATTCCTGCTCGAAGAAATCGCAATGGGCCACCATGCCGGACAACTCGGCCACACGCTTGAGCGTAATCTCGCCCCATTGACCGCGCACGGCCGGCGCGCGCAACGCCTTCACGAGGTTGCCCGTCTCCGATTGCAGTTTCTGCTGGGATTCGGCCAGGAGTTTGAGATGCTGATCAAGGCCTCCATAGGCTGCCTGCCGCGATTGCTCCAGCTGCCGGAGCTGGTCGTCGTATCGAGACAGCGAGTCTTGCAGCGGTTTGACTAAACTGTCGATCGCCTGTTGCCGCTGGGCGAGATCGCCCTTGGCCTCGGCTTGGAGCGTTTCGAATGAGCTGCGCGCAAGATTCAGGAAGGCTTCGTTATTCTGTTTGAGCGCTTCGCCTGAAAGGGCCTGGAAGGTCTCAGCCAATTCCTGTCTGGCCTGGCCCAGCAGCGTCTTTTGTTCATTGAGATGGAGCGATGCCTCAGTAGCCCTGGTCTCCGCGACCGCACGAGCCTGGGAGGCCTCCGAAAGATCCTGTCTGATCCGGTCAAGATCGAGGCGATCTTGCTGAGCCTGGCGGCGCAACTCCTCTGCCAGCGATTCTGCCCGCTGCGCCCGTTCACCGGCAGTCAAGACTTCCGCTTGCGAGTTCGCGCGGACGCGGGCGGCAATCCAAACCCCGACAATCAACGCGCCGAGCAGACCTCCCGCGAGAAACCCTACAGCAAAGGCCGCCCCATCAATCATAGGTGACCGTCCACGTCATGTCGCCGACCTCTATCAAGCATGTTGTTGGCTGTTGCGATGAGGAAAGAATGATTTTGAAGAGTACGGAATCAACCCTGAAAGGTCAAGCCGCACAACCTTGGACGTCACGCCATTCGATAGAACTGCTTGGCACAGGAGATCTCACCCCTCGCCTCCAGCCCGCTCATGGATGAGGATGTCTCCCAGCTCCGCATCCAGACTGATTCGATCGCCTTCCTTGAGCCTGGCGGTCAGGCCCGGCACATTCGCGACGGCAGGCAATCCATACTCGCGGGCGATGATCGCCCCATGCGACAGGGTGCCGCCCATCTCGGCAACCAGCCCTGCCGCCACACCGAATAGGGGCGCCAAACCTGGGTCGATAACCGGAACTACAAGAATGTCGCCAGTCCTGACCCGGCTCCAATCTTCCATCGATCGAACAAAACGAACCGGTCCCATAACCTTTCCCCCGCTGATCGGAATACCCCGCAACATTCCCTCAGGAGCCGTAGAGGGAAACTGGTCCGTCCCGCGAACCCTGTCTGTCCAATCCCGAATCGTGTCAGGAACGCTGATCGCGGCGAAACGCGCTCGCTCAGCCTTGCGAGACTGAATCACGCCTCGCCAATCCCTGGATCCCCCCACTAACAAGTCGGTTCGTTCCATGTTCGTGAAAAAAAACAGATCCTCTCGCGACGAGAGGAGCCCTTGCTCGACCAAGCGCTCCCCGAGACGAAGCAGAAGACTCCGGACCGCTGCCGAGTAATACATCAAATGGTGCCGGTTCGCCTCTCGCAGAGCGAAGAACCGGCAGAGCCTGCGATACCACCAGGAAAAAATGGCCCACCGATGGAGGCGCCAGCCGAACCTGGCGCGAATCTCCGCCAACGCCCGCTCCCTCACTATTGTCTGGCGCTGAAGAATATCGACCGGAGTGGCGCTGGCAGGAGCCAGGATCTGTGCTCGCAAGACCGCTAGCAACAATTCCGGTTGATCGGAAAATCTTGGCGACAGGGGATCCGACTCACCAACCCCGCGATGGCCATAGTCCGCAAGATACACATTGAAGGCACGGAGAAAATCAGTCCCCTCAAGCTTGCGATGGACCTCGGCCTGGTCCCAGCCCTCTGCCGTAAACAGGGACAGCACACAAGGATCCCGTCGAGCTCGGTCCGCCAATTCCGCCAGCCGGACAATCTGCTGGGCGCTGATCACCGCCGCTTGGCCCTGGAGAGCTCCGTTCAGCAAGGCCCTCCAGTCTTCGCCCAGCCAGCGAGGCAAAAAGCCGCCCAGCATTTGCAGACATTGCGATACGCCTCCGGCAATCCCGAACGTCAGTTCATGTCCATCAAGCCATTGCCCGATGGCATCCAGACGCCGCGCAAGGTCTTCGCTGGAGACAGACCTCAGCCGATCGGCTCGATGCTCGGCCGCCATCGTTTTCATCTCCGCGAACCAGGCAGGCCCATATCGCACCGCCCTTCGCATCTCGGCCAGCATCACAATTCCAGCCCGGGCGAACGCGAACCATCCGAGCGGGCGGGCCTCCGGCACCCGGGCAAGGGCCTCCCCTCCCATCTGCTCCGCCAGCAAAAATGGATCGCCCCGCAGCTGCGCGATGAGCAGATGAAACAGGGTCATGTTGATATAGGGACGGCCCTGAAACGTGCGAACCGACGAGATCCCTTCGGGAATTTGACAGCCCAGGCGCCGGTACGGCGCAAGAATGTAGCGCTCCATGAACAGCTCGAGAAACGAGAGCCCGAGCGGGCTCGGCAGCTCCGGCAGGGTTTCCTTGAAATTGGCCCGCGACCATTCGCAATCGTCATCGGTCAGTTGTCGGGATCGGAACAGACCAGAAAGGGGACGCGCTTGAAGCAGCCACAGCCCACGATCATCGTAGAGCCATTCAAGATCCACCGGATGGCCGAACGTTTTTTCGATCCGCTTGGCCGTCCTGGCCAGGTCGAACAGTTGATCGTCCGACAAGGTGGCGCGACCGACTGCCTCATCCGGCAGCGGCACCTCGCGAAGACCTTGACCGGTGACCAGCAGGGCGGCAATCTGGCCCGTGACCATCCTGTCGCGAATCCGGATGGGCTCACCCTTCTCGTCCACCTCAACCACATATTGGTCCGGCGTCGCTCGTCCAGCGACAAGGGCTTCCGCAAGCCCAACAACCGCATTGATCACCACCTGAGTCGCTCGTCCTGTAACCGGATGGATGGAATGGGCCACCCCGGCCGCCTGCGCGGCTAACAAGGGCTGGATCACGACGGCCATGGCAGGCACGGTGCCGCTTAGGCCAGAGGCGACATGATAATTCAGGACCCGCTCATCCCAGATCGACAGCCAGAGATCCTGCACCGCCAGGCCGATCTCTTCCAGCGGAATTCCGAGATTCGTGCGGTAGATTCCGGCAAAGCTCGCAGTGGCTCCATCCTCGTTCGTCGCGGACGACCGCACGGCCCAGAGCCCCTGCAACGGCAAGTCCAGCCATCGGACCTGTTCGACAATCTGAGCCGTCAGTGCAGCAATATCGCAGTTTCGAATGGTGGCCTGACAATGTGACAGAATCCCTTGACGTTCGGCCCCGGTGGAATGCAGGGCTGCCTGCCACTGTTCTGTTGGAGATAGGCCCGACAGGCGGAGCCCGCGATCATAGGCCTCCGTCGTCACGCAGAATCCTGGCGGCACAGGGAATCCACCGGCGAGCAGACGAGCCAAGCCTACGGCTTTCCCTCCAACGAGAGATGGCTCTAGGCAGGAGGCCAAGGGAAGGAAGAGAGGGCGATCCATTGAATGGATAGTACCTAGAGGATGAGGAGGAGGTAAAGGTCGTTCACGTTCGTGCCGGTAGGGCCGGTGACGATGAGCTGACCAAGCTTCTTCAAGGCCGGGTAGATATTGTGGCGCTTCAGGGCCCCCTTGAGATCCACGTTGAGCCGCTGTGCGCGGGCCAGGGTCTCGCCATCCACGATGGCTCCGGCTGCGTCAGTCGGACCATCGGTGCCATCGGTGCCGATGGCGACCACCCATACCCTGGCCAGGCCTGCAATCTCCAACGCTGCCGCAGCGGCGAATTCTTGCGCTCGCCCGCCTGCTCCCTTTCCGGTAACGGTCACCGTGGTTTCGCCACCAGCCACAATGCAACAGGGCCTCTGCAAGGGTGCGCCGTTGCGCAGAATGGTCTTCGCCATGGCACCGAACCGCTTTCCCGCGTCACACGCCTCTCCAACCAAGGCAGGCTCCTGCACGAGGGTTCGCAGCCCTGCCTCCCTGGCTGCGCGGCTCACCGCCTTCACCGCCATGGCGTTGTTCCCGACAAGGTGATGATGGACTCGGCGAAACAGAGAGGAGCCTGGCTTCGGCGTGTCACTCGCAAGGCCCCGGCAACCACGATCGAGATGCTGACGCACTCGTTGAGGAACCGCCTGCCAGATGCGATAGCGCTTCAACATCGCGACGGCGTCCCGATAGGTTGTGGGGTCTGGAACTGTCGGCCCGGAAGCAATGGCGCTGAGGTCGTCGCCCAACACATCGGAGAGAATCAGGGTCACCACAGTCGCCTTGGTCAACTCGGCAAGGCGTCCGCCCTTGATGCGCGAAAGGTGCTTCCGGACGGTGTTGATTTCCCCGATGGACGCCCCGCAGCGCAACAATTTCTCTGTGGTCCGTTGCTTGTCGGCTAACGTAATCCCTGCCACCGGAGCCGGCAGCAAACTGGAGGCGCCGCCTGACAAGAGCACGATCAAGAGGTCTCGCCGCCCGAGTGCTGACGCCATGGCGCAGAGCTTGGCTGCCGCCTGCTGACCGGACCGGTCGGGAACCGGGTGGCCTGCCTCGGCCACGACAATCCGTTTTGTCGGCAGACCATGGCCCCGCTTCACCACGACAAATCCGCTATCTAACCAATAGCCCAAACACCGTTCTACCGATCCGGCCATGGGGGCAGCGGCTTTCCCTGCTCCAACCACGACCACATGCTCATAGCGGGTCAGATCATACCGGCGCCGGCCGATCATAAGCTCCGCGCCATCTCTGGACATGGCGCGGTCAACCGCCGCCCTGGCGTCGACCGCATCCAGTCCTCGCCTGAGTAATTTTTTCAGCAGTGGCTTAATAGAAGAGGGAGGAATCTGCATCGGACTTTGATGGGCTCGCTGGATAGATCATCTTACGATGGTCCTGTGAGCTCCCCACTGCGCGCGTCCAACGAGATTTGGTTCATCTGGTCTATCTCGTCTATCTGGTTTGTCTGGTTGATCGAACTGGAAATTTATCCAAAAAAACCAGACAGACCAGACAGACCAGATAGACCAACCGACCAGACAGACGAACCCACGCGCGTTGCGCGAGTACAGGGAACTCGCCGGACCAGCCTCCCCGCTAGGGAGTTTTGTCCTGTTTGAAACACCGAGTCGGGCAGCTCTGTCTTGGCACCTTCATCTGATAGGTCCCGCGCGGAAGCGAATCCTTCTTGAATTCAGGATTCAACATTTTGAGTTCCAGAAAGTAGGTCCCGAACTCCTCGGCAATCGACGTCAGCGCTCGCTGAGAATCTTTCACGTTGATCGTGACCGTTTCGGTTTCCATCGGCATGTATAAATCTTTCTTACTCAACCCCAAATACTTCTCCGGTTGCGAATAGATTTCCTTGGCGGCGATGATTCGCGGAACATAGCGCATCGTTTCCCGCGGCCCATGCATCTTCCAATAGTCGGTAATGTTCTGCTCCTTCAGTAGCCGGCGGACCCGCTCTTCGCCGGCATTGTACGAGGCCATGGCCATAAACCAATCGTTCTGCTTGAACTCCTTGAGGTAGCGCAAGTACTTGACCGCCGCTTCCGTCGACATTTCAAGATTGCGGCGATCGTCGCGGACCTCATCGCTCTTGAGGCTATAGCGTTTCCCGGTGGCCGGAATGAATTGCCATGGCCCCGACGCTTTCGCCTTCGAATAGGCGGCGGCCACGCACTTACTCTCCACCAGCAACATGTACTTGAGGTCGTCCGGCAAGCCGGCATCGGCCAGCTGTTTTTCGGCCGGAGGGAAACAACGCCCGGTGCGCTTGGCCAGGATGATACTCTCCCCCTGATCTTCCAAGAACTGATAAAACTCATATTCAATACGTTCCCGCACCTGCCAGTTATCGAGCGGGACCGGCTGTCCGGCAAAGGTCAGCTTGTCCGGCAGCTTGAACGAACTGAGGAAGTAGCGATCGCCCTCACGTTTAATTTCCGGCAGAATGACAAGGCGCCCCTCCGACTCGTTGGGATTCTCGAGAGAATCGAGCATGGCCAGACCACGGTCAAGCTCCCCATTCGCTCCGGCGCGAGACGCGCTCTCCTTCACCACGGGCGGTTCAGCCTGTTGCTGAGCCCCGGCCGGAACCGGAAGCATGACGGCCATCCACAACCCACCGGATACTAATGCGCGCCAAACCCACGTCGTCATGCCAGTCCTATCTCCTATATTCCTATTATGGGATGAACGATCCAACGTCGAACGATCATGCTAACAGCATAGGGAGGGAGCGGCAAGTCTGATCGACTTTCAAATTCATGCTAGACTGCACCAACTATGCACGCACTCACCCTGCTCAACGATCGCATCACCGGCTGCACCGCCTGTCCTCGTCTCGTCACCTATCGGCAAGCCATTGCCGCAGAGAAACGGAAGCAATTTGAAGACTGGACCTATTGGGGGAAACCGGTCCCGGGATTCGGGGACCCTCACGCCCGCCTCTACGTGCTGGGGCTTGCGCCAGCCGCCCACGGCGGCAATCGAACCGGACGGGTCTTTACGGGCGATCGCAGCGGGGACTGGCTCTACGACGCCCTGCATCGATTCGGGTTCGCCAATCAAGCCACGTCACACCACCGGGATGACGGGCTGAAATTATCGGATTGTTATATTGGCGCCACGGTCCGTTGTGCGCCGCCCGACAATAAGCCGGCCCAGGAAGAGTTTATCGCCTGCCGCCCTTACTTGCGTGAAGAACTCCGGCTGCTACGGAACGTCCAAGTGGTGGTGGCGTTGGGCAAGGTTGCGTTTGATCACTACCTGAAGGCTTGCCGCGATGAGGGGCTACAACTCCCCTCACCGCTCCCGAAATTCTCCCATGGAATCGTCAAGGTGCTTCCCTGGGGCGTCACGTTGATCGGCTCATACCATCCGAGCCAGCAAAACACTTTCACAGGGCTCTTAACCCGCCCGATGTTTCAGCACATTTTCGCGACGGCCCGCCAGCGGCTCACCAAACCAGCCGACTGAACGCGGAACGCTGGAGCGCCATTGTTTCTGCCGTCATCGCTCAGCATTCATCGCTTCCGGCTCAGCATCCTGCTCGATGTTACTTCTTCGTCTGGGCTTCCCAATCCGCCAGGAACTTCTTCAGTCCGCTATCAGTCAGCGGATGCTTAACCATCTGCTGAAAGATCGAAAAGGGCATCGTGCAAATATGGCCCCCGGCCAAGGCCGCCTCGACCACATGCTGAGGATGGCGCACGCTAGCGACCAACACCTGAGTCTTATAATCGTAATTGCGGTAGATGGTCAGAATCTGACGGATGAGCTCCATCCCGTTTGAGCTGATGTCGTCCAATCGGCCGATGAAGGGAGACACGCACCAGGCACCGGCTTTCGCCGCCAGGAGCGCCTGAGTCGGGGAAAAGCACAATGTGACGTTCACCTTGATCCCCTCGCCAGCCAATCGCTTGGTGGCTTTCAATCCCTCCGCAATCAAAGGCACCTTCACGACGATATTCTTATGGATCTTCGCGAGTTCCTTCCCTTCCTTCACCATGGCATCCGCGTCAAGGCTGACGACTTCTGCGCTGATCGGCCCATCGACGATGTTGCAAATCTCAACCAGCATTTCCTTGAAGCTGCGCCCTTCCTTGGCCACAAGGGACGGATTCGTCGTCACGCCGTCAAGCAGTCCGAGACTGGCCGCTTCCTGGATTTCCTTCACGTTGGCGGTATCAAGAAAAAATTTCATGGTCTAGTCCTTTCCTCTCGAGATGAAAAATCGTGTGATGGATTCTCGCCGGATCCTCTACGAAGAACCCGAGCTGTGCTGCAACTTTCTGCCGGATCGCCAGGTTTGACAGGTCTCTGCGCGGCAGTTAAGATTTACTCGTCACCCATCCGGTTGATTCGCCGACCGAAGCATACAACGAGGAGACCCGCTATGAAACGATCTGCCTGGCTGCTGTCCTTGTGCCTGTTCCTCACTGCCTGCGGCGGTAGTAACCCTTATCTTGAACAATCGCTCAACCCGGCCGAGCTTCAAGGCAAAGACAAAGCCTGGTTTGAAAAGAACTGGGGCACTCCGAGCGGCAAAGCGCCGAGATTTTTCGGCGGCGAAACCTGGACCTATTACCGCATAGCCGGCGGGAAATCCGGCTTACCCCTCTTTAACTTCTCGCCCAATCAGTGCCAGATCACGCTCAAGTTTGACAAGGAAGAAAAGCTCTCGGACTATAGTTATTCGGGCTGCTAACCAGCCAGCTGTTCCTGAAACTTGTGCGCGCAAGATCTGCTGCAAAAATAATAGGTCTGGCCCCCGATATCCTCCGTCACAGCCACGCCCCTTGGAACAAATACCCGGCAAACAGGATCCTGCACCATCTGATCCTTGCCGGGAGAAAGCCGCTCTGGCTGACCCTGCCCCTTGAACTCTCGAAGAGCCCGCCTGAGGAGAAAATACAGAACCGTCAGTAGCCCGAGAATGAGGATAAATCTATACATAGTGGTGGTCTCTGCGTGAAGCCACAATCCTATGGGACAGCAGCATCTCTGTCAAGAAAACTCGATAACCGATTTAGACGGATAGCCCACTGGCCCTACCCAGGCTTTCTGCCCAAACGGCCCATCCTGGCACCCTGGGAAGGTCTATTAACACGAAAGGCCTAGTACTTCAGATGGATAGGATTTCATATTTTAAGATGTTAAGTTGATTCCATGATGACATGTGATAAATGCCGTGGGGCAATGTTACCGGAACGGGCAGTAGATCTGAACGCAGGGCTTGCGATCAACGTGTTTGCGTGTTTGAACTGTGGTCGCAGAAAATCCGCTGGTCAGGAACCTCGGCCTATTACCGCGAGACACTAACCCTCGCTACGACAGATCCGCTCCCTCCCGTACGACGAGCAGAAGGCAGGTACGCTGCCCTTCTTCCATGCCGATACAATGGCTGGATAGCTTCATTGTGCGTGATTGAGGACCTCCTCTTTATGGCGATGGCCAAGGGGAAAGTTGCATTCCAATCCTTGCCACAGGGCAAGGACTTGCAGCTCGCAATCCGCGCGACTGTCTCCTGCGCCACAGCCTCACTTCCCTCTTACGATCAACCTCTCGTCACTTCTTCCCACAAGCCATCTTCCAGTTGATCGCGTCCAAACTGCCAGGCATGATCTCTACCCACTTGTGAGGACTTGCGCTTGGGTAGACATAGGAATAGACGGCGCCTCCCTCCCCCATGGGTCCTGCAAAATCATAATATGCCAGCATTCGGTATCTCTCCAGCTGACAGTCGTATTCCTGATGGAGCTTCACTGATCGATACGGCCTCCCTACCACCGTGTGCGGTGTCGTAAAATCATAGAGCATCCACAGCTTTACAACTGGGCCTGAGCGCCGGAGCGTCGTAAAGTCCAGATAGGTCGTGTGGGTGCCATTCACGTCCTCCCCACTCTTCGTCCACTCGGCCCCTGCCTCCGCAGTGAATAGCAAAGCAAGGATCAGAACCATAAGTA
>JAPLLI010000184.1 GCA_026387615.1 Nitrospirota bacterium | reverse complement strand
GAAGTTTGTCCCAGTGGCGGATCGGCCGAAGCAGCAGGATGATAAGGCAGCTGGGGCACCCAGCGCTTTGATGGCGGACGGCACGGAGCCGGTCGATCAGATTTTCGCGAAGGCCCAGTGCGTGGCCTGCCACACGATTCCCGGTATCCCGGGCGCAGTCGGCACCATCGGTCCTAAGCTCGAAGAGTGGACGAATGCCCCGCTTCGCATCAAGAGCGCGGACTACAAGGGCGGTGCCAAGACCGTTCCGGACTACATCATGGAGTCGATCGTGTCACCGAGTGCCTATGTGGTGAAGCCATTCCCGGACAATACGATGCCGAAGGTGTTCGGGCAGAAGCTCAGCGCCGGGGCGTTGAAGAAGATCGTCGATTATCTGTCGCAGGTGAAGGCGGGATCGCCGCCACCGAAGATTTCATAATCTTGTCTGTCTACCTCTTTTGTTGAGCAAAGGGAGTTCGCCGATGAAAGCATTAATGTCAGTCGGGGCACTCATGGGAGCAATTGGGATACTCCTGCTTGCCGGAATGATTCTGGATATCGTTCCGTCAAATACCGTGCGCCTGGTCGAAGGCTATATGCCCATGCAAGTGCTCTTTGAGCTCACGCTGTTTGTCGCGGGGTTTACAGGGCTCAGCTACATGCTGGGGACCATGGGAATGGCGCTCCCACGCTTCTGGCAGGGGATTGCCTTTTGGTGTTTCATTCTCCTGTATTTGAAGTTCCGCGTTTATCCGCCGATTCCATTCAGCGTTCGTGCCATGTACGGAACCGTTTCGCTCATTGCGGTCTTTATGTGGGTCTCTGCGAACGAAGAGGATTGGAGCAAATTTAAGCAGCCGATCATGAACGTCTTGGATGCTCAAAGTGGGGCAAACAAGCTGTTGCGGTATGCCTATCTGGTCCTGCTGCCGATTCTGATCGGTGGGTTCTCCTACAACGCGATGGTTCCAAAATCAGAGGAGCCGATCGAGTTGCGGACGGTGCATCCTGCGCCGCCAGCCAGCACGAAGGTGCATGGGAAGACCTACACGCTGCAAACATCGCAGAATCCTTACCGCGTGAATCTTGAAGGTAAGTTTGATCAAGAGTACAGCAACGCGAATATTGTGGAGCAGGGTATGGGCCGGTTGATGAAGCCGAATGCCAACCCCTGGGATAAGGATGCTCAAGGGTACCTCAAGTATGTGCGTGAGGGCGGAGAGATTTTCTTCCAGAACTGTCACTTCTGTCACGGCGATAACCTGAATGGACGTGGTCTGCATGCCTTCGCGTTCAATCCGATCCCGGCAAACTTTACTGATCCGGGAACGATTGCGCAGCTGCAGGAAACTTTCATTTTCTGGCGCGTAGCCAAGGGTGGAATCGGGTTGCCGAACGAAGGGTTCCCCTGGGCCTCCGTGATGCCGCCGTGGGAACAGCACTTGACGGTGGACGAAATCTGGAAAGTGATCTTGTTCGAATATTGGCACACGGGATATTATCCCCGGACCTGGGACTAATCGTTCACGGGAATTGACAGCCAACCTGGATTTACGACATGAGGGAAACCATGAAGAATTCGTTTAATCTGAAGGCAGGAATGCTCCTCACAGCTGCCTTTGGAGTCATCCTGGTCGCCGGAAGCGCCGGGAGCCTAGCGTTTGCCGACGAGGCCCTTCCTGAGGGCTTCAAAAAGGGCGAATTAGCGCCTGAGCCTGCTGCCGATATGATCGAAGCAGGCAAGCGCGTCTATTTCACCAAGTGTGTCTGGTGTCATGGAGTCGATGGCGCGGGCGATGGGCCTGGCGCCGATCGTCTCTGGCCTCGTCCCCGTAACTTCAATCAGGGGACGTTCAAGATTCGGCGTACGGCCAGCGGTGAGTTGCCGCTGTTCGATGCCAAGAAGCCCATTCCCGGTCAGAACGACCTGTTCGAGACCGTGACGCACGGTCTCCCAGGTTCTGCCATGCCATCCTGGGAAGGTATTTTGACGGAAGAACAACGACTCCAAGTATTATCTTTCGTCACCACCCAGCTGGTGAAAGACCGGAAGTTTACCGACAAGCAGTCCGAAGCTCAGACCGTGTTGCAGTTGGATGACCTGAAGCCGGTTCCTGCGACAGAGGAAAGCGTGAAAAAGGGCGCGGAGCTCGTTAAAGAGAAGAAGTGCGT
This sequence comes from Nitrospirota bacterium, assembly GCA_026387615.1. Lineage (GTDB taxonomy): Bacteria > Nitrospirota > Nitrospiria > Nitrospirales > Nitrospiraceae > Palsa-1315. The sequence continues at coordinate 2,992 of JAPLLI010000184.1, read as the reverse complement.
CGAATGTCATGGCACGGAGGGCCGTGGTGATGGCAACGCGTTCAATCTGAAGGATGACTGGGGCTTCTCGATCCAGCCAGCTGACTGGCACAAGTGCTGGAACTTCAGAGGCAGCCGGCAAGATCCCTATAACGTCAAGAACATTTTCCGGACGTTTTCGACCGGAATCAACGGCACTCCGATGCCCTCGTTCGCTGATAACAGCACGGTTGAAGAACGTTGGCACATTGCCAACTTCGTGAACTCGCTATGTGAGCGTGAGGCTGACGGTACGCCTCTCGCCATCGATCCGTTGGCAGACAAGCCGAAGATCAACTTCGTGGTGTCCTCAGGGGTGGTCGAAGGAGAGATTCCAGCCGATCCGGAGCATGAGCTGTGGAAGAACCGGGCTCGCCGGTATGTCGCGATGGGCGGGCAGATCACTCACAAGCCCAGAAACTTCGTGAACCGGATCGACGATATCTGGGTGAAGTCGCTCTACAACGACAAGCATGTCGTGTTCATGTTCCAGTGGGACGATCGGACGAAGAGCGTCGCCACAGAGAAGTTGCCTTGGGCTCCGACCGAGGTCAACATCGATGTGAAGGAACAGGACCCGAAGACGGGCGAAGAGGGTTCGATTGCCGCGCATCAGAACAATTACACAGTGTATAACGATGCGATCGCGATGGAAACTGCTGTGAAGTGGAAAGAGCTTCCAGCACCGATTAAGCCGCGGTATTTGTTCGGCAGCAATGAACAGTACCCGGTCGACATTGTGAAGTGGGAAGCCGATGGTTCGCTCCGCGCCTTTGAAGGCACGGGATGGGACAAGGACTTCGCAGAGCGCGACACGTACGAAGAGAACATCAAGATCCTTCACTCGGAGTGGAAGGATGGCCGATGGACGGTAATCATTCAGCGTCCGTTGGGCAACAAGAAGGATCAGGATTACGACGAAGATACCTTCTTTGAAATGGGACAATATATTCCTACCGTGTTCTTCGCCTGGGATGGCCACAACGGTGACGCAGGACGGAAGATGGCCGTGTCGGCCTTCTACTACACGTTCCTGGAGCCGCCGACGCCTCGCGAAGCCTACATCTATCCGGTTGTGATCGCCTTTGGGGTGGTCTTGCTGGAAGGTTGGGTTCTCACCAGACGCTCGAACAAGCGGAAGGGAAAGACCCTCTAACGTTCACGTGAACGAGAGAGTCTGAAGAAACATGAGGGGGTGGGGCAACCCACCCCCTCTTTCTTTTTGGTCTACGGACTGAGGACAGGATGGAGATCGAGGTAACCGGCGTTCTGCTCGCCGGGGGCAAAAGCCGGAGAATGGGTGAGGATAAACGGCATCTCCTCGTGGGAGAACAGACGCTCCTAGATCGAGGGCTGGCCGTGCTTCGCTCGATCTTTCAGGAAGTCCTGGTGGTCATTGCTCAGGATAGCCCTCCGCTTGTCGTCGAGGCTCTCGTGGTGCGCGATCTGATCCCTGATTGTGGCAGCCTCGGTGGGCTCTACACGGGGCTGATGCAGGCCACCACGCCCTACATATTCGTGGTGGCCTGCGACATGCCGTTTCTCGATCCAATGGTCATCGTCGAGTTTACGAGCCGACGAGCCAGCGCCGACATCGTGATGGCAAAGCTTGCCTCCCGCGTGCATCCGATGCATGCCTTGTATAGCAAGCGATGTGTACCGGTCGTTGAACAGATGATTCAGGCTCGACAGCTCAAGATCCAGGAGATGGTATCGGACCGGTCTCTTCATGTGCGCTATGTGACGGAGGATGATTTGCGTACCATCGACCCCTCCGGACGCTCCTTCCAAAATGTGAATACTCCGGCAGATCTTGAGGTTGCACGGGCGCTGCTGGATCAGTTGCCTCCATCCAATCCCGTATAGTGCTGCTGTGGCACGAACGATCGTCATCATTCATCCCGGCGGCCTTGGCGATGTGCTCTTGGCTGTCCCTGCCATGATTCGGTTGCGCACCCGCTTCCCTGCCCATCGTCTTGTGCTTTGTGCGGAGGGTCAGGTCGCGAGGCTGCTTCTCGTCTGTGGCATCGTTGATGATTGGACCTCTGTGCAGGGGCGAGCCTGCGCGGACTTGTTTGCCGGGGTGGAGTCGGCCAGGGGACAGGTACAGATCTGGCTGGAGGACTGTGATCTTACCATTGGCTGGCTGGAGGATCGCGATGGCACATTGAGCGAGGGGCTCAAGAGGGGCGGCGTTCATGAGGTGGTTGTGAGATCTCCCTTCGCGCCAGAAATTCAGGCGATCCATCAACGTGACCGGTTTCTTGAGGCGATCCATGAGGCACCGTCTGAGGGTGAGGAGATCGCCCTGTTGACGATACCGGACCAGCTTCTCCACCTTGGAAAGCGTGGTCTTGACGCCGCAGGATTTTCAGTCGGACAGACTCTTGTTGTCATCCATCCTGGGAGTGGGAGTGCCCATAAATGTGTGGCGCCCGAGGTCCTGGCCGCTGTGGTGGTCGGCATCCAGACTTCCGGGGCGGTTCCGGTGATTGTAGAAGGGCCGGCAGACCGTGAGCCGGTTGAGCGACTGATTCGGCTTTGCGCGAACCCACCGATCGTCCTGAAGGACCTGGATCTTCTTACTCTGGCCGGGGTGTTGGCTCAAGCACGGCTTTTTGTCGGGCAGGACTCTGGTGTCACGCATTTAGCTGGGCTCATGGGGGTACGTACGGTTGCTCTGTTTGGTCCGACTGACCCGGCTCGTTGGGCTCCCAGTGGGGTGCATGTCATTCTGCTGCAGGGCGAACCCTGCCGTTGTCAGTCCTGGGGCGATGTCAGACAGTGTGAAGAGAAGCCTTGTCTCAGAGTGCCGGGGGACCATCTTGTGGCCGTCTGTCTTGCCCAGCTCAATGAGGCAGTGGGCTGAGAGAGAATCCCCTCCGGCTGCCTGTAATCCCACAATGATAATGTCCGCTTTCACCACAGTAGAAATGTCCTCTTCGTTGCTAGACTGCCGGCTTTCAGACGGAGG
>JAPLLI010000178.1 GCA_026387615.1 Nitrospirota bacterium | reverse complement strand
CGGAGTGGTGCAGGGCGGCAGCACGATCACGCAGCAATTGGCGAAGAATTTGTTCTATTCGCCGCAGCGGACAATGGGGCGAAAGTTCAAGGAAGCGATGGCGGCATTGGTTCTGGAAGTGAAATATACGAAACAGGAAATCCTGGAAAGTTATCTGAACGAAATCTATCTGGGGCAGGCGGGGTTCGTCTCGCTCTACGGGGTGCGCGAGGCGGCCCATCGGTATTTCGGCAAGACGCTGCATGAATTGACGGTCGAAGAGATCGCGATGATCACAGGCCTGATCAAGGGACCCAACAGTTATGCGCCAACGAAACATCCGGAGCTGGCGAAGCAGCGGCGCGATGTCGTGTTGCGGCGGTTGAGAGAGATCGGTCTCCTGACGGAGGAGGCCTGGGTCCATGCTTCGCATGCACCGCTGGGCGTGGCTCAGTCGGAAGAGGTCCTGACCGATGCTCCCTACTTCGTTGATGCCCTGCTCCGGCAGGTGGAAGAGGCCTGGGTGGTGCCCTTGCCGGAGGGGTTGCGGATCGAGAGTACGCTTGATCCGATGATCCAGCAGGCGGCCACTGAATCGCTGGAGAAGGGGCTGGCGACGTTGGAGGCCGCGCATCCTCACCTCAAGAGTTCGATGGAACCGGTGCAGGGGGCGGTGGTGGTACTCGATCCCAAGACCGGGTCCGTGCTGGCCTTGGCCGGAGGGAGGAACTACCGGCTGAGTCAATTAAATCGCGCAGTGCAGGCGCGACGGCAACCGGGCTCCCTCTTTAAACCCTTCGTCTACCTTGCGGCGCTGGAAGCGGCGCGCGAAGGCCGGGCTGGCCATCTGACCGTGGCGAGTCTGTTGGCGGATGAGCCGATGACCTTCAAGTCGGAGGCCGGTTCCTGGTCGCCGCAGAACTACGATAAACAATTCCACGGGCAGGTGACGGTGCGGACCGCGTTGGAACAGTCGTTCAATGTGCCGGCCGTGCAGGTGGCCAAGGCCGTGGGGACCAAGCCGATCGTGCAGCTACTGCATCAGCTTGGCGTGACGAGTCCGGTCGGCCAGGATCTTTCGTCGGTGGCCCTGGGCAGTTCGGCTGTGTCGTTGCTGGAGATCACGTCCGCCTATGGTACGATCGCCAACGGAGGGATTGCGGTGAAGCCGACCCTGGTGCGTTCGACGAGAGACCGGCAGGGCACCCTCGTCTGGAATCCGGCGCCGAATCGGCAACAGGCCACGTCGCCTCAAGGAGCCTATGTGTTGACCTCACTTCTCCAGGGCGTGATCCAGCGGGGCACGGCGAACAGGGCCAAGGTGCTGGGATTGCCTGGTGCGGTGGCCGGGAAAACCGGCACGACCGACGGCTATCGGGACGCCTGGTTCGTCGGCTATACGTCCGACCTGGTGATCGGGGTCTGGGTCGGGTACGACGATGAGCGGCCGTTGCGGCTGACGGGATCGCAGGCGGCCTTGCCGATCTGGATGGAGCTTGCGGGCCGGGTGATTCCGCCCACTGTCTCTGCGTTCGCGGTGCCGCCCGGTGTGGTCACCCGTATCATCGATCCCAAGACGGGACAACTGGCGACCTTCCGTTGTCCCGAGCAGCTGTCGGAGGTGTTTATCGAGGGGACGGAACCCACCATCTATTGCGAGGTGCATGGAGGGGGAATATGGGAGCGGCTCCGGCATGCTTTTGGATTCTCCTAGGCCCGGCTGGGCCGAATAGTGTAATCTTGCCTGAGCGATCGGTGTGAAGAGGGAGTGACCTATGAAGAAGAACGGTTTTGCGGGAGATGACAACATTACCCTGCTGGCGAAAGGGGTCTTGCTGCGAGGCGAGATTCATGTCGAGGGGACGGTGCGGATCGATGGCCGTCTTGACGGTGAAATCCAGACCAAGGGACAGGTCATCATCGGCGAGGATGGACTGGTGCAGGGTACGATTATGGCCGGTATTGTGATCAGCAGTGGTCGCATCAAGGCGACGGTGACCGCTTTAGAGCAGGTGCAGCTGCTGAAGACGGCGACGCTGATCGGAGAAGTGCATACACCGGTGCTTATTATGGAAGAAGGCGCCAAGCTCCAAGGGGTGACGGATATGGGGGTGACGGCCTGGCCAGACGAACTGCCGAAGTTGCCTGGCGGCGTCCGTGATCTTTCCGCCCACAGGGCCAAGCAGGTCGTGGCGCTCGACACGAAAGATTCCCGCGGCGAATCGCACCGATAGGTCAGCCGGTTCTCTCCTGTTCGTGTCGAACCTATGACGAAGCCGCAGCTTTTTACCGCCGTATTTTTCGCGCTCCTCCTGTTGCTCCTCTACCAAATCGCGCTGATGTTCCAGCCTTTTCTCATGCCCGTTCTCTGGGCCGCGCTCCTGGCCCATCTGACGTTTCCCCTCCATGTACGGCTGACGGCGTTCGTGCGCGGCCGGGAGGCCGTCTCTGCCTCCTGCCTGACCCTCTTGGTGCTGGCACTTGTGGTGATGCCGATTTCGTTGCTGGGGTTATTGCTGGCCCGCGAAGCCAGTACGGCCGAACAGACCATTCGCGAATGGATCGCAAGCGGGGCGCTCCAACAACAATTTGATCAAGTGCGCACGTGGCCGGTCATCGGAATATTTTCGCGACGGCTCGGCGGCGGCTCGTTACTCACGCCTGACTCCTTGGAGCAGGGGCTTCTCGCAGCCTCGACGTTTCTGAGCCGGTTTTTTCTCGACCAGGTCGGTGATCTGTTGAAGAACGCGTTTCTGCTGGTGACGGATTTCTTTCTCATGCTGTTTGTGCTGTTCTTTCTCTTGAAGGATGGGAAGCAGTGGCTGGCAGCGCTGCAAGAGGTGATTCCACTGGAATCGTCCCATAAGCAGCGGATCGTCGACCGTATGGATCAGACCATTCGTGCCGTGGTGAAGGGGATGGGCCTGACCGCGATCGTGCAGGGGCTCCTGGCAGGGCTGGCCTATGGGGCGCTCGGCATGCCCTTTCCCGTGGTGCTGACGGCGGTGACGGTGATGCTGGCGCCGCTTCCCTTTGGGGGAACGGCATTGGTGTGGGGGCCGGCAGGGCTCTACTTCCTCTTGGTCGGTCCTCTCTGGAAAGCGCTGGTCCTGTGGGGCTGGGGACTCGGCGTGGTGTCGATGATCGATCAGTTTCTTCGGCCTTGGCTGATCGGACAGGCGGTCCAGATCCCTGTGCTCTTTCTCGTGTTCAGCGTCCTTGGCGGGTTGGCGCTTTACGGCCTCATTGGACTGTTTGTCGGGCCGGTCCTGGTCAGTCTGTTGATGACCACCATCCAGATTTACCGGGAAGAATATCAGAACGCTGACACCACGCGACCTGCTGGCCCTGTCCCACTGTCTTAGCCCCTGGTCCCGCTCCTCTTACGCACGGTCATTACTCCAGTGGAATCGTGATGGCGATTCCGCCCATCACATCATTGAGTTTGAAGTCCCGTTTCGAGCTGAGCCGATGCCCGTTGTGACAGGCGATGCAGGCCGGTGAGATCGCAAGGTCTGGATAGATGGCCTGGAAATATTGTTTGCGCCCACTGGTCACGATTCCCGTGACCGGCCGGTCTGGATTCTTCCGGAGAGACTCCAGCGCGTTGCGCTCCAGGTCGCTGGCCGGCGCGTTGCGGCGGTAAATAGGCCAGAGGCTGATGAGGCGATACCGGATCCCGCTTCCGCTCTCAGCCGCCAGTTTGCTCGAATGATGGAGAAACTGCGCCGGCAACATGAGGGTATTCTCCTGCTCCCAATGTTCAGAGGCCGTGGTGACGCCTTTTTCTTGCAGCCGATTGACGATCTCCGTCGTGTAGACCGTGCGATCGGCTTTGATGACGGCATAGATATAGGCCGCCACTTTCTCCGGCGGGATGCCGGTCGATCCAGGGCGTTCCTTGGCGGAGAGGGCTGAGGGTCCCCACCAGATCCCGCAAACTAGGATGAGGAGGACTGCGGCGTTGCGCGAGACGGTGATTCGGTGCATGGAGCCTCCTGTGGGGATGGCAGAGGAGGGATCAGCGGAAGGGTCACGATGCAGGAGGTGCCGATTCCTTCCTGACTCTCAATTCTGATGTCCCCTCCGAATTTTTTAATGATACGGCGCGCGACGGTGAGTCCGAGCCCTGATCCCTCGCCTTGCCCCTTGGTGGTGAAGAATGGATCAAACAGTTTTG
>JAPLLI010000030.1 GCA_026387615.1 Nitrospirota bacterium | reverse complement strand
GAATGGAACATCATCGACCGGGGCTTCAATGAAGGCCTGGTCCTGCCGATTCTGCCCGTCACCAACACAGGGAAGACCGTTGCGATTGTCGGATCCGGTCCGTCCGGTTTGGCTGCCGCGCAGCAACTCGCCCGCGCGGGGCATCGCGTGACGGTCTTTGAGAAGTCCGACCGCATCGGCGGCCTGCTCCGTTACGGCATCCCTGACTTCAAAATGGAGAAATGGGTGATCGACCGGCGGCTGGATCAGATGAAGGCTGAGGGCGTCGAGTTCAAGACTGGTGTGACGATTGGAACGGACATCTCGGGCGAGCAGTTGCGGAAACAGTTCGATGCGGTCGGCCTCTCTATGGGCGCGGAGCAGGCTCGTGAATTGCCGATTCCAGGCCGTGAACTCAAGGGCGTGCATCTCGCGATGGAATATCTCACCCAGCAGAATAGACGCACATCGGGCCTGCCCATTACAGGCGAGCCGATCATCGCCAAGGGTAAGCGCGTTGTGATCATTGGCGGCGGCGACACAGGTTCAGATTGTCTTGGCACGGCCCATCGTCAGGGCTGTCTTGAGGCGCATCAGTTTGAAGTGATGCCGGAGCCTCCTCCGACCCGCGCCGGCTCGACTCCCTGGCCCCTCTGGCCGATGCAGCTTCGCACGTCGCATGCGCACGAAGAGGGCTGCGACCGGCAATGGAGCATTTCGACCACCAAGCTCACCGGCCAGAATGGCCAGGTGACGAAGCTGCACGGCAATCGCGTAAAGTTTGAAGGCGGCAAGTTCACGTCGATCCCCGGTAGCGACTTCGAGCTGGATGTCGATTTGGTTTTCCTTGCGATGGGGTTCACCGGCCCGGTGAAGAACGGCCTGCTCGACAGTCTTGGCGTGAAGTATGACGCCCGTGGCGCGGTAGCCGTGGACGACAACTTCATGACCAGCCTCGACGGGATTTTTGCCAGCGGCGATACCAAGCGTGGCCCTTCGCTCATCGTCTGGGCCATTGCCGAAGGGCGCAAGATGGCGGCGGGGATCGATCAGTATCTGCGCGCTGGCAAATCCGCCAAAACAGGCCGCTGAAAACGGCCTCCAACTGCGTTCTCGCTTCGCTCAAACCCTCAACGGTGTCGGAGGTCGGAAGTACTGGGGGGGGATTTCCGTTCGCCAAGACTCATGATAAGGGCGAACGGCTCACACGAAGTGCGGTTTGTACCTCCTCAGGGCTTTCGCTCGCTGCGGCCTTGTTGGAAGACCGTTTTGAGCGGCCTGATGGGAGTTTGCCGGGTTGACAACGTGCCGTCTGAAAGTAGCCTGTCCCCCGTCCCTGTCCCTCTTCCCCCGTCCATTCAACGATCAGCGGTTGGATTGTGCAATCTCCTGTCCCTTCGTCTCTCTCTGTCCGATGCGAGTGAGCTTGTCTAAAGGGTGGCTGTCGCATCACGGTTATTGGGGCGAGGTGGAGGGACATCTAGCCATATTGCCTCAGTCTTTGCGCTCATCTGTCTCAGCCCGTAGTGCGTTGCGTTGTTTTCCTGCGAAATATAAGCACGTTTCCGAGGTCATTGTGGCATTGACCTTGCGTTGTGAACGTCATCACGGGTGGTTCACCACCTTGTTGTTAACCTATTCAGGAGGAATCTCATGATCAGAACAGTTGCTTCATTGACCGCCGCTGCCGTGTTATGTGCCTTTACGAGCGTTATGGCTCAAGCCCCGGCTCCGGCCCCGACTGCTCCTGCGGCAGCACCGGCTCCTCAGGTGACGGCTCCGGCAGCCGCTCCTGCTTCTGCGGTGGAAGCGCCGAAGGGCGAAGGGGAGAAGGACAAGCATGGCAAGAGCGAAAAGCACCGGAAAGATGGCGAGCATAAGAAGGGTGGGAAGCACAAGGATCGCGAGAAGCATGGCGACAAGCACGAAGATGGCGAGAAGGGCGAGAAGCATTAAGCGATAGCGTGACGCGGGCGCGATATGCTCGATACGAGGCGGTCGGTCCTTAGGGGGCCGGCCGCCTTCGTGTTTCTGGAGATGCGAGGGAGATGGCGTAGTTGTTCCGGGAAGTGGTGTCTGGAACGATTACGAACCAGTGATGTTTTTTTGCGAGAGTGCCTGGTCAGGAAGGGTTGGTGCTTCCGCTGGCGGGAGGGCCGCAACAAGATAGGCGATGCGTTCGCGGTCTCCTTCGTTGTACCGGATAAACTCCACTCCGAGAAGGCCGTCTTTCGCCCAGCGAATGACGGCGACTTCCATAGTCAGGGCGGGGAGTTCAGGTGAAACAATAATCTGCAGCGCGAGATAGGATCCCGCGGTGAGTGCGATGTCGCTGCGCAGTCTGCAGCCACTGAGCGAGAGGTCGAGCAGGACGCCTTCTCCTGTGCCGTTATCAGTGTGGATATTCGTCGGGTAGTCGACTAGCACTCGAATGCGACATCGTGGCTGCATCGTCCGCTCTCCTATGATTAGCCCTTATCTGTATCGGTTTCGGCAGAAAAAACTTGATCCAGAATGTCTGGGCGTGAGCGATGAGACGGAGGCTGTCCGGCGTGGCCAGGGGGCGGCGAGAAGTGCGCGTCAATCACGGGAACAGGCGAGGGGTTCCTGTAACTCTGGTCGCGTTGTGAGGCGCAGCAGTGAGGTGCTAGGCGAGGGGGCGAGCGAACTCTCCGGCAGCCCTCGCCAAAAGTCGTTTGACTTCAACGTGGGAGAAAATGACGTCGGGATCCCGTTGCAGGGCTTCGTAGTAGCTTCGTTCGAACCCGTCGCCTTCCTCTGAAGGGCGGATCAAGGTTCTGGCCTCTCGCAGGAAATGCTCTGTCTCGATCGACGAGAGTTCTGATTCGTTCTCCAGGAGGTCGTCGACTGAAATCACCAGCTGCGAGATGGGGTGCAGCCAGGTAAACCAGGGATCGGTCAACACCAATTGCAGCAGTTGGCCGGTTGATTCGACGCGGCCATTGATGCGTTCGTAGGTCACTTGCTCCGCCAGAATGAGGGCTTTATGGAGATTTAAGATGCCGCCTCGCACGTCGAGGAGCTTCGCGCGAAGTGGGCATAGTTTTTCGGTCGATGTGTTGCGCGAGATCGTTGCCATAGGATAGCTCAAGCAAGTGATTAAAGAATCTGGCGGCCCAGGACGCTCAGCCGGACGGTCGATACCAGCCTTAGATTGACTATCGGTATATTTAGTTCAGTCCTGTAGCCAGCTGTTAGCGTTCTACACGAGTGGCGAACTGGGCAAAAAGCTCCCCGGTGAGGTAGCCGGTATTGGCAGGGTTGAGGGTATCTTTGCGGCGAAGATAGTCGTTGAGGATTTTGCCGTCGTCGGTTTTATGGACGTGCGGGAAGGCAAGGTTCATGTGGTAGCGCTCGACGGCGCCGGACACGCGGCTGATGAAGACCACGGTACCATCCTGCTCCTGACGTTCAACGATTCCGACATGTGTCAGGGGGTCGTTCACCTTGCCGTCTCCGTTGTAGTCCCAGGTATTGTCGAAGAAGACGAGATCTCCCGGATCAACCATCGGCCCTTGATGGAAGGTGCCATGCTGACGCACATGGGCGTAGATGAGCCGGACGCCGTTGGCTTTGGGGTCCCTGGCGTTGCTGTCGTACAGATCGATGCCGTGTTCGAGGAAAATCGCGCGGGTGACCCCGGCACAGTCGTAGGCGATGCGCCGGCCGTTGACTTCAATGGTGCTGGCTCCGAGGAGTCTCGTCGCGGTGCGGACAATGGCGGCTCGATGCGGGGAGGCCTCCCCCTTCTGGCAGCAGCTTTGCTGGTCTGTGGGGACAGATGGTGTGCGATCTCGATTGATGCCGGCGCAGCCGACTAATGTCACGATCGCGATGAGGAATCCAGCGAAGAGCATACGGGGCATTATTGTGCGTCCGGTTATCGATTCAGAGCACCTACGCCTGCAGGGTATCATGGGATGCGGGAAGGTCCAAGCAGGGACTACTTTGTGTTGAGCGGTCTGGTTTCCTGAGCAGAGGATTGTGCGCAACGGAATCCGATCGTCGCCGACCGTTGATCCGGTGCCGACCCGCCGCGGGTTGCCGTTCGGAGCATGATCTGGTTGCTCTTCCAGGAGCCGCCGCGGACGCTTTTGTAGCGCCCGCTGGTCGGGCCGGGAGGATTGCGCGCCGGCATGTAGGCGTAGTAGTCGAACCCGAACCAGTCCTGCACCCATTCGGCCACGTTTCCTGCCGTATGGTGGAGCCCATAGGGACTTTTGCCTGCGTCCTGCGAGTCCACCGCCGCGAGAATGGGGATCTCATGGACGTGGTGCTGGCCGAAGGTGGCGAGGGTTTGGTCTGGAGCCGTTTTCCCCCAGGGAAACAGGCCGCCGTCCGGTCCGCGCGCCGCTTTTTCCCATTCCGCTTCCGTTGGAAGCCGTGCGTTTTTTGACAGGCACAGGTTTTTGGCTTCGTCCCAGGTGACGTAGAGGGCTGGCCACCGGCTCAGAGTCTGGTCCTGGACGGAGTGGATGGTGATCACGTGCCAGATGAGTTTTTGCAGCTCGTCCGAGGGCTGGAGTTTCTGCTGTTGCAGGAAGGCCAGATATTCTCCAAGGCTCACTTCATCGCGATCGATATCGTAGGTATCCAGCCAGACACGATGTTGCGGCAGCTCCGTATTGTCGAACTGGGTCCAGTTGCCATAGGGATCGTCATCCACTCGTTTGCTGCCGAGCAGGAACGGACCGGCTGGGACTGTGACGATTGGCGAGGCGTGAGCCAGCTCGGCGATCTCGGCCAAATGGCGGGCCAATTCCGGCGGTGACTTGGCCCCGGCTATCGCCTGTTGGTGGCTCCCCAGGACGATGAGAAGCAGGAGCGCGCTCGCTCCGATCCTCCAGGGCCACTGGCTCGAGTGAGTCTTGTTCCGCACGTCAGGTTTCTCCATCTGTTGCGCTGGATTATCCACGCTTCGGTGGAGCTTGTCCATGTTGGAATCCATGAATTGACCCTACTATTGTCTGGCGCTATGCTCGCGCCATGATGACTTGTCGCACAGTTCTGGTCCTGGTCCTCTTGCTTGCGAGCAAGCTGCTCTGTCTGTCGGGAGCGATAGCCGCGTCTGGTCAGAACGGCGTTGCCATTCCCGCCGAAGATTACGCGCTCTATGACCAGGTGGTGACGAGCAAGTTCCTCACGTCGGTAACCCGGCTCGTCCTCATCGAACGAATGACGAGGTTCCGTCTCGCTCCGGATCAGGAGGCAGCGCCGACGGTCGACAGCTTTCGTGAAGGGGGCTATTTCAGCGACGAACTCCCCTTGGAGCTGATCAGGGGATTCATCCTGCTCAATCGACAGCCGAGCCGGCTCGCAGGGCGATTTCATTTCGGCGTCGGTTACCGGTTCGTCACGGGGGATATGATCGAAGAGCCGGAAGTGTCCCTGGCTCGTCCGCTCATCGTCAGTCTTGCACAGCCGGTTCAAGCTCCGTCGGTCTTGGAGCGCCTGGCCTTTTCCCGCGTAGCGCGAAATCTTCGTAACGATCAGGCCCTGCTCTATGTTGAAATCCTCCGTCCTGATGGGACTGGCGCGGGCTTTCTATTCTGGTTTGTTCGTCGGGGACGAGACTGGACGATCCTCGACACGGAAGTCGTCTGGACCATCCAAGCTCCAGAAGAAGAGAAGGAGCTTGAAGAACCGGAAGAGGCTCCGCTCCTTGCGCCCTGAGGGGCCAGAACTGTAGCATGCGGGCATGACGCCACGGATGATTCGCAAAACATTTTCCGTTCCGCCTCTCGGCTGCAATTGCTCGATCATCGGCGACCCTGTGACGAAGCAGGCGATCGTGGTCGACCCTGGCGGCGCGCCGGAGCGGATTTTGCGCGAGGTGCAGCAGCTCGGTCTGACGGTCACGCATATCCTCCATACTCACGCCCATCTCGACCATTTTCTGGCATCCGGTGACATGAAAAAGGCAACAGGGGCGACCCTCTGTCTGCATCACGACGACCTGGACCTCTGGAAGATGCTGGAGGTGCAATGCGAGCTTTTCGGCGTGGCCTATGTGCCGGTGCCGCTGCCGGACTATTGGTTGAAGGATGAGGAGAAGCTGCTGGTCGGGCAAGTCTCGGTGGTCGCGCTCCATACGCCTGGTCACACCAGAGGGTCGATGAGCTTTCACTTGCCCGGCGAAAAATTGGTGTTGGCCGGTGATACGCTATTCCGCGGCAGCATCGGGCGCACCGATCTCTGGGGCGGAGACTTCGATACGATCGAACAATCGATTCGCGAGCGGCTCTACAGCCTGGACGATGCCACGATCGTCGTGACCGGGCATGGGCCGGAGACGGAAATCGGGATAGAGAAAGAAACGAATCAGTTCGTCCGTCTTTAGTCGAACGCTGAAAAATCCTGCCAGCGCAAAGACCGTGAAGCGTCTTTCGTGAAGCGTATCTCGCAGACAGCGATAATTCCGATTGCGAACGACGAGATACGAGAGACGAACGACGGCTTGTCGGAGGCGAGAGACTTGCGAGCGCTATTCTTTTTCCATCCTGGCGCGGAGTCGTTCGAGGCGTTTCTGGGTGGACTGTTTGATGAAGGTCATGTTTTCTGAGAGATGTTGCTCGGCGTTGATTTTGCCTTCTTCTCTCCGTTTCAGTTGGGCCAGCCCGAACTGTGAGATCGAGGGGCCGTCTTCCTGGTTCAGTTCTTTCCAGACTGCGGCGCACTTGGTCTGTTTGGCCGGGGGATATTTGTCGCAAGGGGGATCGCCCGCCCAGGCTGTGCCCCAACTCATTCCCAGTAGAATCGCGATCAGCGCTACTCTTCTCATCGTCTGTTCCTTCACGGCATAACCGGCGTGTCGTCTCTTGCCTTATCGCTGATCGGCATCAGCGGACTGTGTCAGCCTCACGCTAAATTTTCATCGCTTCGGTGACATCGTGGAGTGTCGCCTTGGCGACTTCGCTGGCCTTGCGGCTGCCTTCTTGTACGATGTCCTGCAAATAGGCCGGATCTTTGCTCAGGATCGCGCGCGCGTCCCACATCGGCGTCATCCGTTCGACGACCCGGTCTGCGACCAGCTTTTTGCAGTCGATGCAGCCGATGGCGGCGTTCCGGCATTCCGTATTGATCTGCTCCTGCACTATCGGCAAGGAAAAGATTTTATGGAAATCGTAGACCGGGCAGAGGTCCGGATTGCCCGGGTCGTGGCGCCGGACTCTGGCCGGGTCCGTGACCATCGTCTTGAGCTTCTGGCGGACGACCGGCTCAGCGTCCGATAGGTTGATCGTATTGCCGTAGCTCTTGCTCATCTTCCGTCCGTCCGTGCCGAGCACTTTCGGGAACTTGGTGAGCTGTTCGACCGGTTCGGGGAACACCGGCTTGTAGAGGCTGTTAAACCGGCGGGCCAGCTCTCTGGTGAGTTCCAGGTGCGGCAACTGGTCTTTGCCCACCGGCACGAAATCAGGTTTGTAGAGCAGGATGTCTGCGGCCTGGAGGACCGGATAGCCCAGAAATCCGTACGTGGTCATGTCGCGATCCTTAATCTCTTCCTGCTTCTCTTTGTAGGTTGGATTCCGCTCCAGCCAGGAGACCGGCGTCATCATCGAGAGCAGGAGATGCAGGACGGCATGTTCCGGGATGCGAGACTGGACGAATACCGTGGCCTTCGCCGGGTCGATGCCGGCGGCCAGCCAGTCGATCAAGAGTTCGTGAACGAACTCGCGGATGCGGCTGGTGTCGGCATAGTTCGACGAGAGCGCATGCCAATCCGCGATGAAGAAATAACATTCGTACTCGTTCTGCAGGCTTTTCCAATTTTCCAACGCGCCGAGATAGTTGCCGAGATGGAGCAGCCCGCTCGGCTGCATGCCGCTGAGGACTCGCTTTCTGGATATGGTCATGGTGTGTTTCCTGTTCCGAGACCGATGGCAGTGGAGAGAATCGTATTGGACAGACTATGGGTCAAGGTGCTGGTGACCGTATGGATGAGGTGGATTTGCGGATCGAAGATGATCAGCCCCATCAGGACGAACATGCCGTAGGGCTCCACGCGCATGAGTACGTGTGCCGCGGCGGGGGGGAGCAGGCTCGTGAGAATCCTGCCGCCGTCCAGCGGGGGAAGCGGCAGCAGATTGAACAGCATCAAGAGCACGTTAATCAAGACGGAGTAGACGGCCATCACGGCAATCGGCAGCAGGAACTTGGCTTGCCAGGTATCCGGGAGGGTTGTGTCTTCCGATTTGGACCAGTAGCTTCCGATCGTGGGCTCGATCGACAAGAGGAGGGCGAAGAGGAGCGCGCTGCCGATGGCCAGCGCGAGATTCATGGCAGGCCCCGCGGCGGCAACGAGCGCCATGTCACGACGGGGGTGATGCAGGGCGCGCGGGTCGATGGGGACCGGTTTGGCCCACCCGAGGAAAAACCCTCCCGGTAGAAGCAGGCACAGGAGCGGCAGGATGATGGTGCCAAAGGGGTCGATATGGGCCAGGGGGTTCATGGTGAGCCTGCCCTGCAATTTGGCGGTCGAATCGCCGCATCGGTTGGCGACCCAGCCATGGGCGTATTCATGTAATACCATCGCAAAGAGGAGCGGGAGCCCCATGTAGGAAATCGTGTGCAGGATCTGCGGGAGAGAGTTCATGGGGTCGTCCTTCTCAGTTCACTTGGAGGAATCGGCCCCGTTTGATTTGTATGAGGAAGAGCGGACGGTTCAAGGTTCCGTCCGGTCCAAACGCCGCTGGCCCTGCGAGGGTTACGAGATCGGGTTGGGTCGCCAGCTGTTCACGGACGGCTTCACCCGAGGTCGCGCCTTTTCGCGCGGCATCCACCACCAATTTCGCGGCGTCGTAGCCCTGCATGGCAAAGATTGTCGGATTGGTTTGGAATCGTTTCTTGTACCCCTCGACAAAATCCTGCACCGAAGGGTTGGGGCTGTCCACAAAGAAGCCATCGACGAACACGGCTCCGTCGATCGAAGAATCGGCCGTGCGGGCGAAGTCCTGGGAGTTCCACCCGTTTGCGCCTAAAAATGGCACTTTCATGTCGTGAAAATTAAGCTGGGCGGTGATGAGCCCTGCGTCGGCGGCGCGGCCTGGAATGAAGATCGCGTCGAAGCCAGGCGTGTAGAGGACTTTCCGGTCCATCTTGGTTGCTTTTCTGGTCAGCTTGCGCTGATCGATCGGCACGGACATGCCATACCGCTTGAGGTCCTCCGCTTTCATGTGTTTGAGCTGTGTGCTGACGTCGGGCTCGCCTTCCTTGTAGGATTCAATGGCGATGACTTCCCCGTCGTGTTGGCGCACTTCCTGGGCGAAGAGCCGGGCCAATTCGCGGCCATAGGCCGTGTCGGGGTGGAGGATGCAGAATCGGCGGAATCCCTGTTCCCTGATGGCATAGGACGCGATGCGCTTGGCTTGGAGCTGATAGGTGAGCGCGGTGCTGAAGACATAGGGCCCTAGCCGTCTGACGTTGGGGAGGGTGGCCGCCGGTGTGATCAAGGGGATGTGGGCCCGTCCGGTGAGTTCGGCCATGACCGGCAAATGTTTCGAGAGGAGCGGACCGATGACGGCCAGGAGGCGGGTATTGCTCAGCAGTCCGGAGAAATCATCCAGAAATGACGGACGATCGGATTCAGTTTCCTTGACGATGAGCCCGATCGAGGGAGAACCGGCCCGGTCCTTGTGTTCTTCGATGGCGAGTTGAATGCCGTTAAGGGTTTCGTTTGCAAAGGGCGCGAGCTTTCCGGAGAGGGGGAGGACTGCGGCGACAAAAAACTGATGGGATTTGAGTTTGGCCTGGAGCGTCCCGAGGAGCTCCGAGGTCTTGGCTGCCTGGGGGTGCGTTGGGAAGTTCGAGAGGAACTGTTGGATCTGCCGGACGGCCAGGTGCTCTTCCCCTCGTCCGATATAGAGGTCGATGAGGCGGAGCGAGGCGAGATCGCCGGGAAAGCTCCGTGGAAAGGTCTCGTGGATTCGGTCGAGGGCTTTCCGGTCCGATATGTCGTTGATGAACTCACGGATGCGGGTTCTGGCGCTATTCGGTTGGCCCTCGGTTTCCAGGGCCATTTCATCGATCCAGGCCTGGATCGCATGGAGGGGGTCGTTCTTTTGCGCGTAGAAGTCCCCGCTTAAACGCAGGGCGTCGCGTTTGATGTCGCGATCTTTCGCGCGGGTGCGGAGGTTGGTCAGAATGGGGAGGGCGAGGTCGAGGTTGCCCATCGCCGCATGGGTGCGGGCCTGCATCAGCTTGCCTTGGTCCGTGACCTCGGAGTCGGGGAATTCAGCCTGCAGTTGCTGCAGATATTTGAGGGCGTCCCCATATTGCTGGGTGTCATGCAGGGCTGTGCCGAGCAGTAAGTAGGTGTCATCAAGCAGGTCGGGCTTCGGCGCGGTAGCCAGGAAGCGACGGAGAAGGGCGGTGGCTTCTTCTGCCCGTTCTGTCTCGATCAGGAGTTTCGCCTGGTTCAGGGTGGAGTGGGTCATCGTGGCCTGCGTCCCCGTTTGCGCGTAGACGGAAGGACTGAGCACGGACCCCATTGGCCAGAGCAGGCCACAGGCCAGTGCGAGGGCCTGGCACCAGCATGCTACGGGGGCCTGTGCGCGATGAGAATATGGCAATATCAAACGGCGGGCCATGGGCTCCTAGAGAGGGTGACAGACTTGCGTATACCCAGGTGACTACTATCGGAAACCTTGTGGAGGTGTCAAGGTAAGCTCTGCCTGGCTCGTTGTGTTCAGGTGCGTGATTGGCTATCATCGCGACGATGATGTTGGATCCGCTGGCCGAGCGATATTTACGCCATCTTCGAGTGGAAGGTGGCCTCTCCGTCAATACGGTTGAAGCCTACCGTCGGGATCTGAGCAAATTTCATTCGTATCTGCAGCGCACCGGCGCCTCACCGCGTCGGCAGCTCACCGCGGAGACGGTCACGGGATTTCTCCGCTCGTTACAGGAGGCGCAGCTGTCTCGCGCGTCCTCGGTCCGCTGTCTCTCGGCTATTCGAGGGTGGTTCCGGTTCTTGCTGCAGGAGCGAGTGATCGAGGAGAGTCCCGCCATCGGTTTGCCGGCGATGGTCCGAGGCGTTCGGCTGCCCAAAACGCTGTCTCCTCACGATGTGACGGCGCTGCTGGACCTGCCCGCCGTCTCGACCCTTGAAGATCTGCGTGATCGCGCGATGGTGGAGTTGCTCTATGCGACAGGGCTTCGCGTGTCGGAGCTGGTGATGGTTGAAGTGGCCCAGGTGAATTTTGATGTCGGGTATCTCCGGGTAACGGGCAAGGGCTCAAAGCAGCGTCTGGTGCCAATGGGGGAGGGGGCGCGACAGCAGTTGCGTCAGTATGTGGAGGAGGCGCGGCCACGGCTTCTCAAGCAACGGGCCTCGCGATATTTGTTTGTGTCCCGGCGTGGCGGGCCTTTGACGCGGCAAGGATTTTGGAAATTGCTGCGAGGGCGCGCGCAGCGAGCAGGCATTACACAGGTTATTTCACCGCACATGCTTCGACATTCGTTTGCGACGCATCTGCTCGAAGGCGGGGCCGATCTTCGGTCTGTGCAGGTCATGCTCGGCCATGCCAACATTGTGACGACGCAGATCTATACGCATGTGGAGCGGGGGCGCCTGAAGCGGGTGCATGACGCTTGCTTTCCTCGGACGGCCCGGCGGCGAGGGCAGAAACCGTGATTATGGAGACGGGATTTTCGAAAATGCAAGAAGAATGCGAGATTCGGTTGACAAGGGCGGGTGGACTTGGTAGCATCCGGCCAGCTTGCTAAGGAAATCGGGCGGATAGCTCAGTTGGCAGAGCGCCACCTTTACACGGTGGTTGTCACAGGTTCGATCCCTGTTCCGCCTACCAGTGAAGGTACTGGTTCGGGGGGATGGATCGGATCACACACTAGAGAGAAAAACTTCGGACGGGACCAACCGCTAGATATTGTCTTGTCACCCACATCTTCTGCTATATATTGAGTTTCGAGGGGCCGTCGTTCAGCTGGTTAGGACGCCAGATTGTCAATCTGGAGGTCGCGGGTTCAAATCCCGTCGGCCCCGCCATTTTCCCCGTATTTGCAAGAATCTGTAAGCAGGAGGGTGAATCCTTCCTAGGGTCTGGAAAGGTTACCGCCGCATGTTTCAGACAGGTCTATCCGGACTGGTAGGCTCGCTCGGCTCGGTTTCTAAAATCGTACTTCTGCTTCTGCTCGTGTTTTCAATCATTTCCTGGGCCGTAATTTTCTCCAAATGGCGCGCGTTTCGAGTAGCCGATCGAGAGGATCGACGGTTTCTTGCGCTCTTGGCGAAAACGAAAGACCTCGACGAGTTGTACCGGCAAGTCAGGCGACTCGAAGGGAGCCCCTGCGCGATCGTATTTGAAGGGGTCATGGAGCGGTTGGGGGCGGAAACGGGCGTGGAGACGAAGGGCAGCGGGCTCGTTGATCAACATGTCATAGAGCGGATGGCGTCCTATCTCGGGCAAGGCCAGCTCTCACGGCTTGAGACCTATCTCCCCTTCCTTGCCACGACGGGCAATATTACGCCATTTGTCGGGTTGCTCGGGACCGTGATGGGCATCATCGATGCGTTTCATGAGATCGGCACGCAAGGAACCGCCAGCATTTCTGCGGTGGCTCCCGGTGTGGCAGAGGCCCTCGTCGCGACAGCGGCCGGCCTGTTCACCGCCATCCCCGCGGTCATTGCCTACAACTACTTCCTCACCAGGATTCGCAATACGGCATTCCGGTTGGACTCGGTCACCATCGAGCTCCTGTCTTCCCTTTCGACTGCATCTTCGAGGACGAAACCTGCTCCGTTCGGAGTCCAAGGATGACCCTGGAGTCGCGGCACCGCCGGTTTCTGGCAGAAATCAACGTCATTCCCCTCGTCGATGTGGTCCTTGTCCTCCTGGTGGTGTTCATGGTCACCGCGCCGATGTTGTATCGCGGGATGGATATTAAGTTGCCGACCTCTGCGACGAATACGATCAAGCCGGAAATGCGCAGCGTGTTGACGATCGAAAAAGATCAACGGTTGTATCTCGACAAAGATCCGGTCGGCGTGGCTCAGCTCGAGCAGAAGTTGAAGCGCTTGAAGCGGGATCATCCCGATGTGTCGTTGTATCTTCGGGCCGACCGCGACGTGCCCTACGGGGTGGTGGTGCAAGTCATGGACGGCGTCAAAAAAGCCGGGATCGAGAAGATCGGGATGGTGACGGAACCGGCCGGTCACGAGCCTGTGTCCGCGCCGCACCTTCCGTCGCGAAAGAGTTGAGGCCGCGTGTGGAGGGTTAGTGGTGATGGCGTTCCAGACGTCGGTCCAGTCAAGCCTGTGGTTTGAGCAGGATGATCAATCCTGGTTGCGCGCTGGATTTACGCGAACGCTAGTGTTGTCGCTCGCGCTGCATGTGGTTGTGTTGTTCGTGGTGACAGGGTTCCGGCTTCCGCAGCAGGGGGAGCGCCCGTTGGCGTCGGTGGAGGTGTCGCTGGTCAGTCTCCCGGCGCCTGTGACGCCAGCCGAGCCGGTGAAGCCGGTTGAGCCAGCGAAGGTTTTGGAGCCGAAGCCGGTTGTGTCAGCGAAGGCTTCAGTGTCGAAGCCGGCTCCTGCGCCGGCAGTCAAGGAGATGACGGCACGAACCCCTGTCGCTACGCCGCCCAAAGGCGAGGTGAAGAGGGATGTGTTCCGGGACCTTCAGTTGCCTCCTGATGCGCCGAAGTTTGGGGATCTGAGCCCGGCGAAATCGGCGGCTCAGCCTCAGCCGGCGAAAATGAAGTCGCTTGATATCCCGCCTATCCCGGATGTGGCGCAAGCCCCGGCGGTGAAGGTTCCGCCACGGACGTCGGTCAGCGAGGATCTTCATCGCGAGTTCGAGGAAGAGCTGAAGAAGATCAAGCCGTTTCAGCCGACGGCCAAGCTGGAGACGCCGAGTGACGTCCGGTCACGCGAGGCGTCAGTGAAGTCGGCGGCCCAGCCGGTTTCGGCATTGAAGACTCCCGAGCTGACGCTGAAAATTGCCGGTGCGGCCGGGGCCAATCCCTATTGGGCTCGCGTGCAGGCGATTATCAGCAGCAAGTGGGAGCCGCCCCCAGTCGATATGGTAGGGCAAACGTACCGAGTCATCGTGAAGTTTCGGCTTCAACGGGATGGGACGATCAAAAACGTCGTAGTGCAAGAGTCGTCCGGGAATGACTACTTTGATATGGCGGGTCAGCGTGCGGTGCTTGGCGCACGAGTCCTGCCAGCGTTTCCTGCCGATATGGCGGACAGCTATAAGGATATTGAGATGGTGTTTCGAGTCGGGGAGTCGGTCGGATGAGACAGGTGAAATGGCTCAGTCTGTTGGTTTGCGGGTTCCTGCTTAGCGCGGGGGCTGTGGGTATTCTTGAATCCGGTGCGGCGGATGTGTTCCTTGAAGCTACCCGCCCCGATTTTCAAAAGATTTCCCTGGCTGTCGCGGAGATTCGCAATGTCGGCGGCCCCGATTGGTTGGGGGGGCGGATCGAAGAAGTTCTTAAAAAAGATGTGAAACGGTCCCTGGTCTTCGATCTGGTGGATTTGCCGGGTCTGGGGATTAAGGCGCACGATCTTGGCACAGGGATGGAGAGCGGGGCCAAGGCTGTCTTCAAGCAAGCGTCGGAGAACGGGGTGGCGGTCCTGGTCTGGGGAAATGCCGGACTGAAAGAGGCGGGTACGGACGCAGGCAAAGACGCCGACGTGAGCATGGAAGGCCTGGTCTATGACAGCGGGAGCGATGAGGTGATCGGGGGCAAGCGGTACGTCGGATCGCCATCGGTCCTGCGGCTCATGGCGCATCGGTTTGTCGACGAATTGGTCTTTCGGTATACCGGGGAGCCAGGTATTGCCAGGACGAAGATCGCCTATGTGGCCGAACATGGGGCCGCCCGCGAACTGTTCGTCATGGATTATGACGGACATGACGCGCGCCAGCTCACGGCGGATGGTTTTCTGGACCTCATGCCGCGCTGGTCTCCGGATCGCCGGTTTCTCGTCTTCACGACCTATCGCAATCGCAATACGCAGGACATTGATATGATTGAGTTGGCTACCGGCAAGCGGTGGACGCTGGTGTCCCTGGGGGGACTGAATATTACGCCGGCCCTGTCGCCCGATGGAACCTTCCTGGCCTTTGCCTCCAGTTACGAGGGCAATTCCGAGCTCTATCTGCTGGATACCAGGACGAAGGCCCTTCAGCGGTTGACCGTGAATCCCTCCGGCGACCTGTCTCCCTCCTGGTCTCCGACCGGGAGAGAATTGGTGTTTGTGTCTGATCGGGGCGGTGGGCCGCAGGTATTTCTCATGGGCTCAGACGGGTCGAACGTGCGTCGCCTGACCTTTGAAGGGGACTACAATGCGGCGCCGGTCTGGTCGCCACGCGGTAACTGGATTGCCCATGTATGCCGGACTCCGCGTAAAGAATATAAGCTGTGTCTCATCTCGCCGGATGGACAGAAGCGGATGCAAGTGACGACAGGGCCTGGCGTGGATGATTCGCCCTCCTGGTCGCCGGATGGCCGGCATCTGGTCTTCAGCTCGACGATTGACGGAAAGAGCCACATCTATATGATCGATGCGGACGGCAAGAATCTCGAGCGGCTGACTTTTGAAGGCACACGCAATAGCGCGCCCTCCTGGTCTCCGGCCTCGGGAGGATGACAATGCGACGGAGTGAGTTGAGCGGGCGACGATTGACAATCGAGTTGAGTAATTTAACTAAAGGAGAGAGATTGATGAAGAAGATTTTATGTGCGTGCGGGCTGGTGGTGGCGAGCGTAGCATTGATTGGTATGCCAGGGTGTTCGAAGAAGTCCGTGCAATCAGGCGGTGACTCTCAGTCGACGGTGAAGGCTGCGGATAGCTCCAAACCAGGTGCCGGGAGCCTCCCGGACACCGGAGCGCAGTCTGGCGGGGGAGGCCTTCAAGGGCTGAACAAGAATCCTTCAGAGGAGCGTGTGGGCAATGGCACGGTGGTGGCGAAGGCTGATTCGTCCATCAATGCCGGGAGACAGCTGGATGAGTTGCGTGCGGAACAGGCCGCGTCAGCGGCGCTGCGCGATGTGTTGTTCGGCTACGATAGCTGGGCGATTACCGAGGAAGGCCGTCAAGTGTTGACGCGTGATGCCGAGTGGATGAAGTCCAACCAGGGCGCGCAGGTGAAGGTGGAAGGGCATTGTGACGAGCGCGGGACGTCCGCCTATAATCTCGTGCTCGGGGAAAAACGCGCGAAGGCGGTGCGCAATTATCTGGTTGAACTCGGGGTTGGCGCCAAGCGTCTGTCCGTGGTGTCCTATGGGAAAGAACAGCCGTCGTGCAATGAGCATACGGAGTCGTGCTATCAGCAGAATCGGCGCGGGCATTTGGTGGTGAAGGCCGGCAAGTAAGTCGCTTCCTCTTCGGGGACCGTTGCGGGGCAATGGTCCCCGAAGCCGGGAGAAGCGAAGCTCCCATGAGAGACAGGTGATGTAATGTGGACCGATGGCAAGATGAGTGGACTCCGGATCTCGCTCTGCGTGGTCTGCGCGGTATTGACCGCCGGGTGCGTGGCGCAAGAGGCCGATCTCAAGCGGACGGAAAAGGATCTCCAGCAGCGGATCAAGCAGTCCAGCGACGAGTCGGCGCAGACCCGCGCGCGACAGGGCCAGGAGATTTCCGCGCTCCGGGAGCAGGAGTTGCCTCAGTTGCGTGGCGATGTGGATCGGGTGTTGCACCACACGCAGGAGCTTCAGGGGAAGCAGGAAGATCTGAAGCTGCAGATCAAGAAGCTGGAGCAGCTGGCTGTAAAAATAGAGACGGATAGTTCCACTCGCTATGCCTGGGTTCAGAAAAATCTCGACAGCCAGGAATTGAAGCATCAAGAAGATCGCGACCGGTTCATGGCGGAGGTGAACAGCCGTCTTGACGATGTGACCCGGCAGATGGAGACGTTGCGGAAAGAGCTGATCGAGGCGGTCCAGAAGACGAATAGTGCGCTCATGAAGAATGTGGATGCCCGGCTAGAGGAGCAGGGGCGGGCGGCGGGAGATAGCCAGAGCCGCTCCGAACTGCTGGCCGCGAAGTTCGCGCAGTTCAGTCAGTCCTTGACGGCGTTCAGGGATTCGCTGGCAGGCTTGAGCGAGCGGATGAGTCAGGACGAGCAGGCGAGCAAAGTGGCAACGGCCTATATCAATGAGATGAATAAAGCGGTGACCGGCCACTTGGGCGAGGTGAATAAGACTGTGGCGTCCATGGCACAGAAGGTTGCGGCCCGTTTCGACGAGCAGGATCATCGCCTGGATGTCTTGGCCAAAGCGGTTGAGCAGGATGCGCATGCACGAGGGGGGAGCAAGGCCGGGGTACGCCAGCCAATCACGAAGTCGACCCATCGACTAGCCAGAGGACCTTCATCGGAACCTTTGAGCGGTGCGCCGGAGCTTCCGCCGGTCCCGCTTCGTGCGCCAGCTGAGTCGGGACAAGCCGCTGATGCGGCTCCGGCGGCCGATGAGTCCGGGGAGTCGCTTCGTGCCCCTGTCAGCCAGAGCGGAGGGCGGTCCGAGAAGCTCGAATACGAGCGATTGCTGGCCCTGTTTCGCGATGGAGATTTGGATGGGGCCAAGGAGGGATTTGCCGCGTTTCTACAGGACCATCCGAACACGGATCTGTCTCCTAACGCACGCTATTGGCTCGGTGAATCGTACTATGGGAAGAAGGATTACAGTCAGGCCATCGCGTCATACGATCGGGTCCAGCGTGATTTCCCGAAAAGCGAGAAAGTGCCGGCGGCACTCTTGAAGAAGGGCTATGCGTACCTGGCGATGAAGGACACGACCCGTGCAGCGTCGGCCTTCAAGCAGGTGGTGACTCTGTATCCTCGGAGCGCGGAGGCTAAAAAAGCCTCTGACAAACTATCCCAGTTGAAGGAGCGATGATCGCCGTGATGCGCATGAAAACGGATTTGCTGGGTGTGGGCGCTCTCATGGCTTGGACGATGTTGCTGCTGAGCGGATGTGCGATGCATGCCGACTTTGTGGGGTTGCACGAGCAAGTGGCGACGATGTCGAAATCTCAGGAGCAGGACCAGAAACGGCTGGATGCGCTGCAACGACGCCTGGAGTCGCTGGAACGGGCGAAAGACAGCGAATCCGCCAAGTCGAAGTTCGACCCGAAGTTCGATGATCTCTCTTCCAGGATTCAAAGGGTCGAGAACCGGTTGGCCAAACTCGACGAGGCCTCGGCGGCTCCCGCTCAGCCCAAGGCGGATCCTGCGCTGGGAGAGCCGGCTCGTCCCTCCAAGCCTCAGAAGCCTGGTTCCCCTTCGGACATGTCGCCGATGATGTCCGGTGTGCCGGCGATTACCCCGACATCGGCGTTCAACCTGGCGTACAACGATTATCTCAACGGGAAATACGATCTTGCCGTGGTGGGCTTTCAGCGATTTGTGAAAGACTTCCCTGGCACGTCGCTCACGCCGAATGCCCATTATTGGCTGGGTGAGTCCTCCTATCAGCAAAAAGATTATGGGCGGGCGATGCAGTCGTTCGAGTATCTGTCGGCGGAGTATCCCGGAAACGAGAAGGTCCCGGCGGCCCTGTTCAAATCGGGGCTCGCGGCCGGAGAAACCGGAGATCTCGCCAAGTTGAAGAAAAACCTCAAGCGGGTTATCGACGAATTCCCCCTGTCGGATGAGGCGAAGCTGGCGAAGAATAGGCTGGCTGACATTCGATGATGGGCGGCGCCTCGAGACGGCTCGTGGCGGGCGTATGGGCACTGTCGTCCCTTGGAGTCTAGCATCATGTCCGCCGCCAGTTGCTCCGCTCAGATTTTGGTCCTTCCCAACGATGTGATCAGCCGTATTGCGGCCGGCGAAGTCGTTGAACGCCCTGCGGCGGTCGTTAAAGAATTGCTGGAAAACAGTCTTGATGCCGGCGGCCTCCATATCACGATCGATGTGAAGGATGGCGGCTTGACCCTTATTCGCGTGACGGATGATGGAGCGGGGATCAGCCGTGCCGATCTTCCTCTGGCGTTTGAGCGGCATGCGACCAGCAAGCTCCGATCCGATCGGGATCTCGCCTCGGTGATGACCATGGGGTTTCGCGGCGAGGCGCTGCCGAGCATCGCCTCCATCTCTCACGTGGTGGTGACGACTGCGACTAGGCAGGATACGGTGGGGGCCCAGCTCACGCTGGTGGCAGGAGCCGGCGGCCCCATCACGGATGCGGCAGCCGTGCCCGGGACCAGGATCGAAGTCTCCAATCTGTTCTTCAATCAACCGGCCAGAAAAAAGTTCCTCAAGACGACCATAACCGAGTTTTCCCATATCAGCCATGTGGTGCAAATGGCGGGCCTTGCCTGGCCATCGGTGCATTTCCGCTTGACCCATAACGGCCAGGAGATTCTCAACTATCCCGCCGTGACGTCGGACCGTGACCGTATCCTCCAGGTCTATCGCCCGGCCTTTCTTGATCGGACCGTGGAGGTGCGAGGCCGGGCCGCGGGCTTATCGATCCGCGGCGTGATGGTCGATCCTGTCCATGCGCGCGGCTCGAAGACGCCGCAGGAATTGTTCGTGAATCGGCGTCCCATCCGTAATGCAACCGTGTTTCATGCGGTGATGGAGGGTTACGGTTCCTTCCTGCCCAAAGGGGCTCACCCGACCTTTGTGCTCTTTCTGGAGAGCGAGCCGGACCGGCTCGATGTCAACGTCCATCCCACGAAGAAAGAGGTCCGTTTCGCGGAAACGGAATCGCTCCATTCGTTGGTGCGACAAGCCGTTCGTCAGGCTCTCGATGGGACAGGGCGACAGGCTGCGGCGGGGCTCACGTCGGCAGGGTTGTCGCAGCAGACCCAAGAACGTTCTTTCACAGCTCCGTTGCAGACTGCATCCTCCCGTGCTGCTCAGCCGGACGCTTCGATTGCTGGTCTCATGGGGGCCGCGAGTGGGCAGGCTCGTGAAGCGGCGTCTCTGTCCGGCGTTATCGAGGGAAAACAATTGGCCTTTGTTCAAGAGGCAGGCGCGGTCTATCAGCCGGCGGAGAAGCCGGATATCGTGCCGTTTGGACAGATCCTCCGGACCTATCTCGTGGCGCAGGTGGGTGAAGAATTACAAGTGATTGATCAACATACGGCGCACGAGCGGGTTCTATTCCAGCGGCTGTGGCGAGGCTGGCAACGCCGTGCGATTCCGTCGCAGCCGCTTTTGATTCCTGAGCCGATTGAGCTGTCGGCGGCGCAGAGCGCGCTGTTGCTCAAGCGCCTCGATGATCTGGAAAAGCTGGGGATCCTGATTGAACCGTTCGGCGCGACCGCTGTGGCGATTCGCGGTGTGCCGGTCGGGCTGGGCAAGGTGGATGCGGCCGGGTTGGTCCAGGATCTGCTCGACGATTTGACCGAATGGGACAGCCTTCCCTCGTTGGAGATGAAGGTGCAGCCAGTCTTGGCGTCGTTGGCCTGTCATGGCGCGGTGCGAGCCGGACGAGCCTTGGCGCTGCCGGAGATCCAGCAGTTGGTGCAGGATTGGGTGGAGGAAGGGCTGATCATGACCTGCCCGCATGGGCGTCGTACCGCGTTCCGGCTGTCGACAGATGAACTCGCCAAGTTGTTCGGGCGGGTCGGGTGGACATGATGGCCGTTCCAACGAAGGCGATGCGTCGTCTCTCCGAGGGACAGGTTCGGTGCAGGCCTGTGGTGGTGATCGTCGGACCGACCGCTGTCGGCAAGAGCCGCGTCGCGGTCGAGGTGGCGAAGGCCTTTGAGACTGAGGTGCTGACGGCAGATTCCCGGCAAGTCTATCGTGGCATGGATATCGGGACGGATAAGCCGGTCCTCGAAGAGCGCCAAGGAATTCCCCATCGGTTGATCGATCTTGTCAATCCTGATGAGCCGTTCAATACGGGTCTGTACCGCAGCCAGGCGGTCGAGGAGATCGATCGCCTCTATCGCGATAGCCGCTTGCCCCTGGTGGTGGGAGGCACAGGCCTCTACGTGCGGACGCTCCTGAAGGGCTTGTGCGCCGCGCCGCCGGCCGATCCGGCGCTACGGGAGGCTCTGCGGCAGGAGATGCAGGGGCAGGGGCATGATGCCCTCTATGCGAAGCTTGTGGCGATTGATCCTATGACTGCGGCGAGGCTGCACCCGCGCGATGAATCGAAAGTGATCCGCGCGCTGGAGGTCTATCAGCTATCCGGCCGTCGGATGTCGGAGTTTCAGCAAGAGCATGGGTTTGCCGAACGGCCCTTTTCCGCGTTGGTTATCGGGTTGAACCGGGACCGCGAGGTGTTGTACCGGCGCATCGAGGCGCGGATCGATTGGCAGCTGGCTCACGGGCTGATCGAAGAGACGGCACAGCTCCTGGCCCAGGGCTATCAGCGCGACAGCGCGGCCATGAAGGGCTTGGGGTATCGGCAGGTGGCCGAGCATTTGGCCGGCGAGTACGACAGGGTTGAAATGGTCCGGCGGTTCAAACGGGATACGCGACATTTTTCCAAGCGACAAATGACCTGGTTTCGAAAGGAGCCGGGGATTCAATGGCTGACGATTGAGGAGTCGGACTCCGTTCAGCACACGGCAGCGCTGGCGATCGGGCAGGTGGAGCGCTTTCTTACGACACTTGGGGGCGAGATATGACACGACAGGCGAAGGCGGCGAAAGCCGACATCGGGATTATTGGCGGGAGCGGGTTGTACGATATCGAGGGGCTCAGGAAGGTCAAGGAGCTATCGGTCAAGACTCCCTTCGGGGCTTCCTCCGACAAGGTGGTCCTCGGCGAGTTGGACGGGGTTCGTATTGCCTTTCTCTCGCGGCATGGGCGAGGCCATCGGGTGAACCCGTCGGAGATCAACTATCGCGCCAATATTTATGCGCTGAAGTCGCTGGGCGTGAGCCGGGTGATTTCTGTCAGCGCGGTCGGAAGCTTGAAGGAATCGCTCAAGCCGGGGGACGTGGTGCTGCCGGATCAGTTTATCGATCTCACCAAAAAGCGGGTATCGACGTTCTTCGAGGGCGGGATCGTCGCGCATGTGGCGTTTGGCGATCCGGTCTGCGCGTCGCTCGGAGCGGCTTTGTTGGATGCGGCCCTTACGGTCGGCGCCACCGTGCATCGTGGCGGGGTCTATCTCTGCATCGAAGGGCCTCAGTTTTCCACAAAAGGGGAGTCCCGGTTGTATCGGCAGTGGGGCGCGAGCGTGATCGGGATGACGAATCTTCCTGAGGCGAAGCTTGCGAGAGAGGCGGAACTCTGCTACTCCACGGTGGCCTTGGTGACGGATTATGATTGCTGGCATGAGACGGAGGAGGCCGTGACCGTCGAGGCGATCTTGACCACGCTTCGTCAGAATGTCACGCTGGCCAAGCAATTGTTACGGACGGCGATGAGCGCGGTGGCTGCGGTGCAATCGTGTAGCTGTCAGCGTGCCTTGCAGGATGCGATTATTACGGCGCCTGACCGGATGCCGGCGTCGCTCAGACGGAAGCTGGCCCTATTGATCGATCGGGTTGTGCCAGTCAAGAAAGGAATGCGGTAAGCCATGGGGAAATTACTCGTTGTCGGATCGGTTGCGTTGGATACAGTGAAAACACCCTTCGGGGAAGTCTCTGAAGTGCTCGGAGGTTCTGCGACCTACTTTTCGACTGCGGCCAGCTATTTCACGACCGTCGATTTGATTGCGGTGGTGGGAGAGGATTTTCCCGCACAGCATCTGGCTTTTCTGAAGAGCCGTGGCATCGATGTGACGGGGCTGGAGCGGAAGCCCGGGGCGACCTTTCGCTGGAAAGGGGAGTATACGCACCAGCTGAACGAAGCGCACACTCTCGACACGAAGCTCAATGTCTTTGAAACCTTTCGGCCGAAGATTCCCGAGGCCTACCGGTCTCCGGACCTCTTGTTTTTGGGCAATATCGATCCGGAGCTCCAGTTGGATGTGCTGCAGAAGCTTCCCCGTCCTCCGTTGGTCGCCTGCGACACCATGAACTTTTGGATCAACGGCAAGCGGGACGCCTTGTGGCGTGTGCTGGAGCAGGTCGATATCCTGATCATTAACGATGGAGAGGCCCGGGCGCTCGGGGAAGATACG
>JAPLLI010000076.1 GCA_026387615.1 Nitrospirota bacterium | reverse complement strand
CGTCATAGATCGGCTGAACCAGCTCTGGCAGCTGCATCGCGCCCGGCTTCCTGATGCAGTTGTGCCCGAAGCGCCCAGACCAGCCAGATGCCTGGTAGGGCGATCAAAAAGGACCAGAAGAAAAACTGCGCCCACCCGACCAACTCGACCAAATCGGCCGACGGGCGACCGGAGAACACGCGGCCGAGCGCTTCCAGGGACGACAGCAACGCAAACTGGGTGGCCGTATACCGATGGTTGCAGAGCGACATAATCAAGGCCACAAACGCGGCCGTGCCCATGCCGCCGGTCACGTTCTCAACCAGAATCGATGTGGTCAGGGCCGCATAACTCTTTCCCATCCAAGCCAGCCACATAAATCCTAAGTTCGAAACCGCTTGCAAGATTCCGAAAATCAATAGCGACCGGACCATCCCGAGCTTGGCCATGGCAACACCCCCAGCCAATGCGCCGATGAGGGTGGCCCCGAGCCCCAGGCCCTTCACATACCCGACCTCGCTGACGGAGAAGCCCAGCCCGCCAATCAGAAAGGCCGTTTGCAGGGAAGCCGCGACGGCATCTCCAAACTTGTAGAACACAATGAGGGCCAACAGCCCCAGCACCCCTGGACGGGCAAAGAGCTCTTTCAGGGGTCCACCGACCGCTTCAGTCAAACTGGCAGGCGGAATGCTCGGCTCAGATGGTTCAGGACTGAGAAAGACCGTGACGACACCTGCCGCCATGAGCCCGGCAAGCAGCAAGTAGGTATTCTGCCATCCGATATGGCCGGCTAGCAGCAAGGCGCCGGCGCTCGCCAGTAACAAGGCACACCGATAGCCATTCACCCAGACAGCTGCGCCGAACCCCCGTTCAGGCCGCAACAACAGATCGGTCCGATAGGCATCAAAGACGATGTCCAGTGACGCGGAGAGAAAGGCCACGACGAGGGCCAGCAGCCCGAGGAGCTCCGGACGATCGCCGGGGCCGGTCACGGCCATGGCCGCCAACCCGAGCGCGACGCCCAATTGCATCACCAACATCCAGCCGCGCCTGCGTCCCAGCCAGGGAGGCACCACACGATCCATCAGCGGAGCCCACAAGAATTTCAACGCGTAGGGAAGACCGACGAGCGTAAAGATACCAATGGTCTTCAGATCAAGTCCGACAACGGTCAGCCAGGCCTGTAGCGTTCCGGCGGTCAGAGCCAACGGTAACCCCGAAGCAAATCCCAAAGGCAACATAATGCCGATGCGTCGGTTCGCAAGAGTCTGGATAAGCGATGCGGTTTTCATCGAGCCGTTTCAGTCTGCATGAAGGCCTAACATAGCATCGAACCGGAGGGGAAACTCAGGAGATCCTCGAAGTCCATCGATAGGAAAAACGAGTCAGCCGAACAAACATTGAAGCGATAACTGGACAGTGCGCACTGACACTCAGCAAGATTGCCCGCTGAAGTTGCAGGGCCGATAACGGGAAATATCGAACTCCATGTTTTCTTGATAAACCCGTTCATTGCCGTTCACGCCATCCTGTTCCGGATCGTTATACATGGTGTGGTTCCACCAATAGAACAAGGGATAGGCCTCGGTCCGGTACAGAGGATTCCCGACGCTGCTGCTGGCAGATTCGTGAACCAGCCGACCTGTGACGTAATCGACATGGCCATCGCCGTGGAGTGAATACAACATCAAGAAGAGCCGGGCTTCGTGATCGTACTGTTCGTCAATTCTGGTCGCGAGATCCGGTTCGAGCGGAAGCGTTTCCTTCGTCCAGCCTCCCGCCACGGGAAGGATGAGAAGCAAACACGTGAACATGAAGGCAGCGAACCACGAAGGTGTCACAACGATAAGATCCTACCATGGCATTCCGAGGCCTTCAACCAACGGCGGACACCATGGGCAACATTCGACCGAGCTCCTTGCTCCTGTCGCGAGGATCTTCTTATAATGACACACCATGATCAAACCTGCTGATACGATGAAGACCACGTCCACACCGACTCACGTACATCTTGAGACCTTTGGCTGCCAGATGAACGAGTACGACTCGGAACTGGTTCGCTCCCTCATGAAACAGGATGGGTTTGTCTTTACCGACGAGCGCGAGCGCGCGGACGTCATTCTCATGAACACCTGCGCTATTCGCGAGAATGCCCACAACAAGGTCTACAAACATTTATCCGAACTCAAGAAGCTGAAGCGACAACGGCCCTTGGTGGTTGGCGTCTTAGGCTGCATGGCCCAAAACCTGAAAGAAGAACTCACGGACATCCAGCCGCTGATCGACGTACTCGCCGGCCCTGACGCCTACCGCCAACTGCCGATGTTGATCCGCAAGGCAATGCTCTCACAAGAGGAAGGGCTGGACCAGAAAGGACTTGCGGTCGACCTCTCGGAATATGAGACCTATCACGATGTGATACCGGACAGACACGACGGAGTGAATGCCTGGATCGCCGTCATGCGGGGCTGCGACAACTTCTGCAGTTTCTGCGTGGTGCCCTATACAAGAGGGCGTGAACGTTCCCGGGACGCAGAAGGGATTATCCAGGAAGCCCGCCGGAGCGCCGAGCAGGGCTTCAAACAGATCACGCTCCTCGGGCAAAATGTCAATTCCTACCGATTCAACGACTGGGATTTTGCACGGTTGATCACGGCCGTCGCGGACGTGCCCGGCATCGAACGCGTGCGCTTCACCTCCCCGCATCCCAAAGATTTCCCTATGCCATTGCTGGAAGCCGTCCTGTCCCATCCCCACATCTGCAAGCAAATTCACTTACCGCTTCAATCCGGCAGCGACCGCATCCTCGGCTTGATGAATCGATCCTACACCATTCAAGAATATCGTGCCCTGGTCGACCGGATCCGCACCCTGCAGCCAGATATCGTGCTCAGCACCGATATCATTGGCGGTTTCTGCGGGGAAAGCGATGAGGACTTTGCCGAGACCTACCGGCTTGTCGAAGAAATACGCTTTCACTCGGCCTTTATCTTTAAGTATTCCGAGCGGAAAAACACCATCGCCGCTCGCAAATATTCTGACGATGTGCCAGAGACAGTCAAAACCGAACGAGTGACGCGCCTCTTCGACCTCCAGCGGAACATTTCTCAGGAACGGAACCGGGAATATCTCAAGGCCACCCTCCCCATCCTGGTCGAAGGGGATGCCAAACGGTCAGCCGCACAGGGTATGGGCAAAACCGATGGCAACATCACCGTCATCTGGGATAAGCAGGCGATCCCCTCTCAACCGGGAGACCTGCTCTCCCTTGCTATCTATGACGCCTCCTCCACGACCCTCTATGCGGAACGCCCACCGATGAATTGAACCGTGCGTTCTGCTGTGCCCAAAAAACTCCTGCGAAATTCTGCTCCTGAAGCGAACATTTTTGCACAGGACTTACCGCCATAATCTGCCATCCCCTAGGTCTCTCGAAACTGCACATGGCCTTTTGCTTTCATGTTCTTCCATGAAACGCAAGCAGGATTATCCATGACATTCCGCGAATCGCCTCATATGACATGCAATAATTCACATACTTATTAACATGTTGCGATTATTTACTCGTGTGG
>JAPLLI010000177.1 GCA_026387615.1 Nitrospirota bacterium | reverse complement strand
TCGAACGGTTATTGCAAGAAAGGGCGCAGCTCCCTGCCAAGCCGACGCCTGTGATTGATAAAGATTATCTCCAGAAGCGCGGACTCCTCTGACAGGATGCTGGAAAGGGAGACGGGGTGGCTGGAACGATTCCCGTGCTCGCGCAACGCGCGGTCTCAGAAGGATGGGAAGGGTGCCTGGTCGTCCTTCTGGTCGCGGAACGCGCACGATAAGAATGTGCTCGTTCGACGCGCGCAACCGAGGATCAACCAGGCCACCCCTTACACCCCTTATATGTGATAGTTCGCCTGCGGCCTTGCTGGACGGACTTGTTAAGCATCCTGCATGTCGTTGCTCCAGGTGTACAGGCGAATGAAGCTTTGGCGCGTTATGCGCCACGATGTGTGGCGCATTCGATGGCGACCTTGATCTTTTTTGACGACCGAGCTACTCTCCAATCTATGGAGTGGAAGGACCGTATCACTATCGATCCGGAGAAGCGTGGCGGCAAGCCGTGTATTCGCGGCTCTCGTATGACGGTCTATGACGTGCTGGAGTATCTCGCTTCCGACATGAGCGAAGAAGAGATCCTTCGAGATTTCCCTGATCTCACGCGTGAAGACATCCTTGCCTGCCTTGCCTTTGCCGCTGATCGAGAGCGGAAACTCGTGTCGATCCCGCAGTCGTGAAGCTGCTGTTCGATCAGAATCTCTCCTATCGACTCATTCAGGCCTTGCAACAGGAATATCCTGACTCCCGACATGTGCGGGACGTGGGTTTGCAGGATGCCGCAGACGCTGTTGTCTGGCAGTATGCCGCTCAGCATGACTTTGCTATTGTGACGAAGGATGCCGACTTCCATCAGCGCAGCTTTCTCTATGGTCATCCGCCCAAAGTGGTGTGGGTTCGGATCGGCAATGGTTCAACGGTCATGATCGAATCATTGCTCCGTCGACGTGTCGTAGAGGTTGCGGCATTCTCTTCAAACCCAGAGAGTGCGTTTCTGATTCTCGATTAGCAGGAGTTCGCAGCCAGAAAGCGCTGAACGATGAGCGATGAAGAATGAATCGCTCGTCACCTCATTCTTCCGCGTTCATCGTTCATCGTTCACGTGCTGGTGGCCTTGCTGGACGAACTGTTTGAACAGCCTGTGTCGAGTTGTGCGCGTGGGTTAGACAATGCAGACTAGTGAAATTCCGTTGAGCTGAAATGGTTCACGATGGCACAAAAGAATTCGATATCGTCCAAACGTTTCACGGTGGACCGGCTGCTCTCGAAGCTGGGAGTCGCCTCTCGTAGCACGAGCCAGGACTGGGTTCGTGCAGGACGAGTCCAGGTCAACGGGCGGGTCATTCGAGATCCGGCCACCTGGGTCTTGTGGCCGAAAGACGCCCTCTCGGTCGACGACAAGCCGATTCAAAATTCAGCCAAACGATTTATCCTCTTTCATAAACCCAAAGGGGTCATCACCACGCATAGTGATGAAAAGGACCGGAAAACGATCTTCGATGTTTTGCCGACGGACCTGGGCTATTTGCATGCAGTCGGGAGACTCGATCAAGCGACCAGCGGTCTTCTGTTGCTCACCAACGATTCGATTCTGTCGAGCTATCTCACCGATCCTGGCCATAAAGTGATGAGGACCTACCTGGTCTCTGTGCGGGGAGAATTCACCGAAGACCAAGCCAAAGAGGCCACAGTCGGAGTGGTCGAAGAAGGCGAGCGGCTTCAGTGCCACAGCGTGAAGATTCAGAAGAGTTCCGGACGCGAATCACATCTGGAAGTGGTGTTGGTGCAAGGGAAGAACCGTGAAATCAGAAGACTCTTCAAGGCCTTGGGCCATGAAGTGACGAGGCTCAGGCGCATTCAATACGGTCCCTTTAAGTTGGAAGAACTCCCCCCCGGTGCCTGGCGCGAGATTCCGATCGCGGACGTAAGGAAAACGCTCAGACTGCCCTAACTCGTCCTTTGGTTGTCAGGTCTGTTGTGTCTCTCTCGTCTGGCACCGGACAGACCAGAGAGGCGGGCGACAGCGAGACAGGCAACTGGAGGGAAGACGGTCGAGCCTCAAGCGCTGCACCCAAGGAGACAGGCTTCAGTCAGGCAATCGTCAGACTTGGCCCAGTTTGGCCCATGTGAGTCCCTATGCGCCGTCATTGCGTCCAGTGCGATAACGCGCGAAGACCGTTCCTGGTCGACCTGCGCTCCATGCCCCGCTGCTTCATTCACTGTGCCATTGGGTTTTGAAAATCCAACACATGATCGGTCGTGAATCGTTTTTCGCATGCGGCTAAGGATTCTTTGACGAGCCCTTTGCGAAATGCGCCATCGATCTTCAGCCATTTTGCCGCAAGCTCACCGGGGATATTCGCTTCCTCTAAAGACTTCTTCAGTAAGGCCTGTCTCAGCCCAAATAGCTCTTCGGTGATATTCATGTGTCGATGGGCAGGATTAGGCGGTTTGCCCTGATAGATCTCCGGGCCGCCCATGGCTGCGGTCATGAAATCCGTTTGCTGGTCCTCGATCACAGTTTGCGAAATGCCATGAAAGTACTGCCCGATCCAGGGGTGCTTGTAGATTTTATCGTAAAATATTTTATGCACCCTTGCGAGCGTGGGTTTGCCGCCGAGGTCATGATAGAGGGTCTGTTGTTTTTCTGCGCACATCATGGTGCCCAGTCCCAACTGGCCGGAACGTCGACGGCTCACGCTCAGTGAAGCACTGAATATCAACTAAGTAAATTATATTGTATTATTTTTTCAATGAAACGCATGGGGTGAGACTCGGTCTTGCGATTACGCCTTGTATGGCTCCCGCCATTTCCCTTAGGGCCTATTGCAATAAAGCTATCCGGGCGCCAAGATTGCGGACTATTGAGATGCCCATGCTGCACGGTCAGGCGTAGCTTGAAGCAGGCTGAGAAGGAGATTGTGTGTTGCAAGGCTCTCGTTGGGTTACGGTTGCTGTATTATGGCGAGGCACAGGTGTCGGAAATATTTTCCTGGAAAGTGAAAAATCTTCGGAGCGGTAGTCTGATGTTCACGGATGAAACTGGGAGGTGAACCTATGCGGCAACTCATGCTGATCCTGCTGTTGGTCGTCTTGTGGGCGCCCTTTGCGTTTGCCGGCCTATGCAAGCCTGTCAACATCGAGAGTCGGCATACCCGAGAGGCGGAAAACCTCGAAGGGGAAAGCTTTGCGACGGCCGTGTCGTCATTGGACGGCACCGCCGACTATATCGGCAGCCGGAGCTATAACGCCCATGTCCTCGCGTGCAACCGCAAGCGCGATACGATGGGCAAGAAGATCGAGCGGGAGATCGGCTCCGATCACGTCTTTGCGGGTAGTCTTGACGCAAGACTGGTGAAGGGACATTACAATTATTTTGGCAATATCATTACTCAGCAAAAGTACATGTATCGGCTCGAACGGGTAAGCGGAAACTGGATCGTCACGATTCCCGCAGAGTTTCATTTTCCGGAGTTGAAGCTGGCCAAGTATCTCGATATCACGATGCCCTTGGCGCAACGGCTTGGAATCGACACCACGATTTGCGCGACCACGGTCAAGAGCAAGGGAAAGACGACGCGCGGCCTGGTGCCTAAGAGCGTGAGTAATGGCATTTGGGTCTTTGACACATGCCGCGTTGATCGCGATGAGACCTTTACCGTTAACGGCCAGAGCAAAGACATCAAAGACTGGTACATGGAGTATTGGAAAGAACTGATTCAGAGCCATTGGAGCCGAGCCGGATTCGAACTTCGATTTCAGGCCGTCAACCTTGGCGAGGTTGATGCCGGCGATCTCGCGACCTACAACAAGGAGGGAATCGTCTGGCATGTGCGCCTGAATATGAATGCCAATGTTATTCCACGCTACAAGTCCAACCCTTTCTTCCTCCATCCGATCTATTCAGGGATCGACCCGGCCGGCGTCGTCCATGAATTTGGCCATGTCCTAGGACTTGATGATGAGTATCCCTCTACGGAATGTGTTCCTCTCGGTGGCGCGGACTATATAATGTGTGACGCGTTCTCTTTGGGCGGGGACAATCAGAAGGGGGTCTATCCCTGGATAGTTACCAGGCGATATATGGGTGGGAAAGCCTTGTAAGGATTTGTGGGTGACAAGAACCCGTGCCAGAATTCAGCGATTGTGCAATTTACTGTAAATTGGCGATCAACGCATCGTCTAAAACCGGAGCGCCTGACACGCGAGATGATTGGAACCTCGGCTCCGTCATGTGTAGCTCCGTAGAAGACAGCAATTGCCTTGTGATGCGAGGTAAGGCTCCTGCGGCGTCTCGTTTTTCTTATTGAACGAAACCAAATAGATCAGATCAACCAGATAGACCAGATGGACTAAAAAGACTCGCGTCCCCGCGATCAAAAGTTCCCCGCTTGCACCACATCGTCGAGGCTGTTGATGTCGAGCCAGTGACCGGCCGTATAAAGGACGCGGATCGGATGGTCGCGTTTCAACAGTTCTTGGAGCAATTGGGGGATGGCGGCTTTGCGGTTGGCAGGGTTGGCCAGCATCTCTGTGATGATGCCGGTGATGAGGGTGGCAGCGCTGGGTGAGACTTTGAGGAAGCCCATCCAGACCCCGTGGATGGATGCTTGGGGGAGCCTGTCGCCCAATTGCGTGAGGTAGATTTTAGCGTTAAAGGCTTTTCTTGAATTGGGGATGGTGCATTCGG
This sequence comes from Nitrospirota bacterium, assembly GCA_026387615.1. Taxonomy (GTDB): domain Bacteria; phylum Nitrospirota; class Nitrospiria; order Nitrospirales; family Nitrospiraceae; genus Palsa-1315. The sequence continues at coordinate 1,034 of JAPLLI010000177.1, read as the reverse complement.
CAAACCCGCCGAGGCGGGCATAGCTGCTCTGCTCCTGCCAGTTGCTGTCGACGAAAATCACACAGTCATCAGTCTCCTGACAGAGAGACTGGGGAATGTATTTGTTGAAGAGGACGTCCCCGTAGGAAATGATCGTGCTTTGCGACGGTCCCTATCTGGATTGGAGGGCCTTGAGCAGGGAATCCAGTTCGCCTGTGTCGGCAAAGTCGTTGTTGTCGACATAGGTCAGGTTGGGCAGCGTGACGGCTTCTTTCTTGTACCCGCGCACGACCACGATATCCTTGATCCCCACGGCATTATAGGCATCCACGATGTGTGAGAGGATGGGCGCGCCCTGGATCTTGACCATCGTTTTGGGCTGCTGCTCGGTGAGGGCACCCAGTTCCTTCCCCCGGGAGGCGGCCAGGACAATGGCGCAGGTGTCTTCGGCGCCTTTAGGCAGATAGCGGTCTTCGGCTTCCTGGAGTTCTGCGGCGTTTTGCAGGCGGAAGATTTCAGAGACCGGCGCGACTTTGTCTTCGATGGAGAGCAGGTGTTCCTGTTCCTTGAGGGTCTTCGCGGTTTTCTGCATGGCGGTTACGGAGGACCGGAGCATGTGGTTGGCCCAAATCACGATTGAAAAACCTTGTTGGCGAAATACGTCAGTCGGCGTGGCGTAGTACTTCGTCGGCACGATCACGACCGGGCAGCGGTTGCCCCATTCCTGTTTGAACGCCAGAATTTCATCCGGCACAGAGAGGGCGCTGTGGATGAGGATGCCGTCCGCCCCAGCCTGATGATAGGCCTCGGCACGACGGAGGGCCTCCGCCAGCCCCCAGCCACAGATGAAGGCCTCCACTCTGGCGATGATGGAGAAGTCCGGATCGGTCTGGGCGTCTTTGCCTGCCTTGATCTTGCCGCAGAACTCCTGCATATCCGCCATGGGCTGGGCGCCGCCCTTGATGAAGCTATTGGTCTTGGGGAAGAGTTTGTCCTCAATGCAAACCGCAGCGATCTTGCGTTGTTCCAGCTTGCGGACCAGCCGCTGCATATTA
>JAPLLI010000022.1 GCA_026387615.1 Nitrospirota bacterium | reverse complement strand
TCCCCTCTGGCCTCTCGGGCCACGGATGTCTTCCGCCGCCATCCTGAATGTTACGATGAAGAAACGACCAAAACCTTTACGGCATCCGGCGATCTCTTCGCCTCGCGCTATATCCACTTTGTCTCGTCGCCGGAAGAGAGCATGCGCCTGAACAGCATGAAGGGGCCCTGCGTCATCATTTCCGCCTCCGGCATGTGCGAAGGCGGTCGGGTCGTGCACCATCTTAAACATGCGATTCAAGATGAAGCGAACGTGATCGTGTTCGTGGGCTTTCAAGCCGAGCATACGTTGGGGCGCAAACTCGTCGAAGGGTGGGATGTCGTGCCGATTTTCGGTGTGCCTACCAGGCGGCGGGCGAGGGTCGTCACCTTCAACGGGCTCTCGGCCCATGCGGATCGTCAGGATCTCCTGGCGTATGTGCGGGCCATTACTCCAACGCCCAGTAAGATTTTTCTCGTCCATGGTGAAGAGAAGCAGGCGCTGTCGCTGGCTTCAGCCATTCAGGCGGAACATGCCCAGGTCGAAGTCACCGTCCCCCACTTTGGATCAAGCCATGAGATCTAACCACATTGTTCGCCTGGCAGCGTCGCTGCTGAGTCTCGTCATCTTAGTTTGTGTTGCCCCGGTCTGGCCTGTTCAAGCCGGTGAGCCGGAAGAGCCGCGGTTGCGGGCTCGCGCTTTGGGTATCGTTGTCGGTTCCTATGGGCCGGGACCGTTGAACGCCATTACCGATGTGGCTGGTGTGACCGTGGGCCAGACGACCCTCATCTCCGGCGACGGGCCCCTCAAGCCAGGCCATGGCCCGGTCCGAACCGGCGTGACGGTCGTGGTCCCTCGCGCCAATGTCTGGCACAAAAAAGTGCCGGCCGGCTCGTTCGTCCTCAATGGGACCGGCGAGATGACCGGCCTCGCCTGGGTTGCTGAATCAGGGTTCCTCGAATATCCGATTGCCCTCACGAACACGTTGAATGTGCCGCGAGTGGCCAACGGGGTGATGAGCTGGATGATTGCACGGTACCCGGAGGTCGGCATTACCGACGATACCCTGACGCCGGTGGTCGCCGAATGCGACGATGGGCGGCTCAACGACATTCAGGGGCGGCATGTGTCCGAGGCGGACGTGGTGAAGGCCCTCAATGGCGCGTCGTCCGGAGTCGTGCAGGAAGGATCGGTCGGAGCAGGAACCGGGATGGTGTCCTATGGATTCAAGGGCGGTATCGGGACCTCCTCGCGGCGATTGCCGGAAGATGAAGGAGGCTACACGGTCGGTGTGCTCGTCAATGCGAACCATGGGCGCAGGCCTGAGCTTGTTGTGGGCGGCGTGCCGGTCGGGCGGCTCTATGAGGCCGTGCCTCCCGTCGCGCAGGCCCTGTCGCCGGGGCAAAGCGAAGGGTCGATCATCGTCATCATCGCCACCGATGCGCCACTCGACAGTCGGCAGCTCACGAGGCTGGCGAAGCGAGCGGCGTTGGGACTCGCACGAACCGGATCGACCGCCCGGCACGGTAGCGGCGATTTCATGCTGGCCTTTTCCACCGCGAACATCATCCCCCATTATCCGAAAGACCGAACCTACCCCTTGATCCAGTTGGCTGATACCCACATCAACCCGCTGATTACCGCGACAGTCGAAGCAACGGAGGAGGCGATTCTTAATGCGCTCACGATGGCCACCACCGTCGTGGGACGAGACGGACGTCGCGTCGAGGCCATCTCTCCTGCCAGGCTCCGCGCCATTCTCGATCGCCAGGTTAAATAGCCGCGGCCGTCCAGTGTTCTCGCACGGTCAGCTGGTTCTCTCGCTTGCATTTCCCTCTCCCGCCTCGCTATCCTTTCGAAGATCTTTTGCGCCTGGAGGATTGCGATGAGCGAATATCAGCTCGGCGGCGGCTTACGTCTCTTAACCGCGATAGAGAAAACCGAGGCCTTTGGCGAGTTCCTGAAAGCCCGCATGGTTCAAGCCTTGGAGTCGGAAGACCCGGCAGAATTGCACTATCTCCTGGCTCAACTCGATGACTACCATTCCTATCTGTGGCGCTACTATAACAAGCTGGCGAAGGACCGGCCGGAACGAATGGATCCAGGCGTGTAGCAGGATGCTGAAAAATTGGCGGGGTGGCGGAATGATCCCCGTGCTCGCGCAACGCGCGGCCTCCGAAGGCCCTCGTTGGACGCGCGCAGCAGGGACCATTCCACCCACCCCTTATGAGTGATAGTACGCTGCGGCCTTTGTAAATGTCCTGTCAATCGATCGGCAACCGTTGGGACAAACATTCGTACCATGATGATTCCTTCCGCTGTTATGACCACTTCATCGACGTTTCAATTCGCGACTGCCCTTTCACGCAAGACCGATACGGAAGCGGCCACGCGCGACCTTGCTGATGCGATCCTGATGCAACTCGGCCAGACCCCTATCGATTTGGCCGTGGTCTTCTTTTCTTCTCATCATGCGGCCAGGGCTTCGATGATCTCCGCCATGCTACAGAGCGAACTGCGGGCCAAGGTCTGTCTGGGCTGCTCCGGCGAAGGAGTCATTGCCGGGTCTGAGGAAATCGAAACCGCGGCAGCCCTGACCGTCTGGGTCGCCTGCCTTCCCGATGTCAGCTTGACGCCGCTTCAGCTCTCCATGTCTCAGCTGCAGGACCAAGTACGCATGCCGGGGTGGCCGGAGCCGGGTCTCGAAGATTCGACCTTCCTGCTCCTTGCTGATCCGTTCTCGACTCCGATGCAGGAGGTCCTGGCCCTGATGAACGATCGGTACCCTCACGGCAAAGTGGTCGGGGGGCTGGCCGGCGGTGGTCAGGATTCCGGAGAGAACCGGCTGCTCCTCAATGATCAGGTGTTCGATGGGGGGGTCGTCGGGGTGCAACTGACCGGACCGATCGCGGTGCGAGCGGTGACCTCACAAGGGTGTCGTCCGATCGGCGAGCGATACGTCGTGACCAGAGCGGAAGGGAATCTGATTTTTGAATTGGGCGGAGTCTCCGCGTTGAAACGGCTACAGGACGTGTTCGAATCCCTGGGAGGGCCTCAACGGCGCGAGGCGCACCGCGCGTTGCATTTGGGCATCGTGATCGATGAGCACCGGAGCCATTTCGAGCGGGGGGATTTCCTGGTTCGGAATCTTATTGGCGCGGATCAGCAGGCCGGGGCCGTCGCGGTCGGAGAGGTTATTCAGGAGGGCCAGACCGTGCAATTCCATCTCCGCGATGCGAAGTCCGCGAGCGATGATTTGCAGTTTCTTCTGGCCGGGGATCGCAAAGCGCACCAGCAGCCTCCGCTCGGAGCCCTCTTGTTTAGCTGTTGCGGGCGCGGAGAGGGACTCTTTGGCCGCCCCCATCATGACAGCGGGATTGTGCAGGAACGGCTAGGGCCCATTCCTCTGGCGGGGTTCTTTGCTCAGGGCGAAATCGGGCCGGTCGGAGGACGCAACTTTCTGCATGGCTACACGGCGAGCGTGGTGATTTTCTCCGAGCTCGAGTCCCGCAAGGAACATCCGTGAAAGCAGCTCCGTGAGCTGTCGAACAGGATCGAGGGCTCAGATGGCGTCAAGGGATCCTGAGTGCTGCAAGTAGTCACTTTATTGTCGAGGGTAATCTCGGTCTGGTGACCGATGATCAGGAAGGAGCCGTTATGCCGTTTCAGGAAGCAGGGGCCGAAGGGAATGAAGTTACGACGTCATCGGGGTTGCAGTATGTCGATCTCAAGGTCGGCACAGGCGCGACGGCGGAGGCGGGCCAGACCGTGAGTGTGCATTACACCGGCTGGTTGGAAAACGGGAAGAAGTTCGACAGTTCCGTGGACCGGGGCCAGCCGTTCTCTTTTCCCTTGGGCGCCGGACGAGTCATTAAGGGGTGGGACGAGGGCGTGAAGGGCATGAAAGTGGGTGGGAAGCGAAAGCTGACCATCCCGTCTAAGCTCGGCTATGGCGCGCAGGGGGCTGGCGGCCTGATTCCTCCCCACGCGACGTTGATTTTCGATGTCGAATTGTTGGGTTTGTAATCCGCACCATGCAACGGACCCCCCTGATCGCACAGCACCAAGTTTGTGGCGCCAAACTCGTCGATTTCGCCGGATGGGAAATGCCCATTCAGTATAGCGGTGTTTTGGACGAGTACCATACAGTCCGTTCCCATGTCGGCTTGTTCGATGTGAGCCATATGGGGCGGCTGCGGGTTGCCGGAGCCGGGGCCGTCCCGTTCCTGCAACGAGTCACCACGAACGATGTCGGTAAGCTTGCCGTCTTGCAGGCCCAGTATTCCATGGTCTGCAATGAGAACGGCGGTATCAAGGACGACATTTTCGTCTATCGGCTCGCCCAGGACGAGTTCCTTTTATGCGTGAATGCCTCGAACCGCGAGAAGATTCTATCGTGGCTGCAAGCTCAGCTCGCGCAGGACCAAACGGTGTGCCTCGAAGACCGGTCGGCCGAAATGGCCCAGGTGGCCGTTCAAGGCCCCAAGTCCCGCGAGCTACTTATGAGTCTTGGTGGGACGGCTCTCGAAGGGCTCAGGCTGCACCATACATGCGAGGACATGATCGGCGGCCTGCCTTGCTTGCTGGCCAGGACCGGCTACACCGGTGAATTGGGTTATGAGATCTATATCGACGCAGATAAGGTCGGCCGTCTCTGGGATCTGCTCATCGACAAGGGACAAGCCTGGGGATTGAAACCGGCCGGACTCGGCGCGAGGGATTTGCTCCGGCTGGAAATGGGCTATCTGCTTTATGGTAACGATATGGGCGAAGAGACGACGCCACTTGAAGCCAACGCGGACTGGACCGTCAGCTTCCAGAAGGGCACATTCATCGGCAGCCAGGCACTTTTAGCGCAGAAGCAGGCCGGAGTTTCTCGTCGGTTTATCGCCTTTGAGCTCGTCGAGAAAGCCGTGCCTCGCCACGGATTCAGAATTCTCGATCCAGCGACGTCCCTCCCGATCGGCGACGTCACCAGCGGTAACCTCTCGCCGCTCCTCCAGAAGGGGATCGGATTGGGCTATGTGCCTCTGCGCTATGCGGAGCCAGGCTCTTCTCTCCTCATCGAAATCCGCAGCAAGAGCGTCCTCGCCACCGTCGTGAAGCCACCGTTTTACAAGAAGCGTAAGGCGTAGCCTGTGCAAAGCAAACGCCTCTATACCGGCATGATCGTGAACGTGAACGTCGATACCGTGATCCTGCCCAACGGTCTCACGGTCGACCTGGAGGTGGTGCGTCATCCAGGAGCGGCAGCGGTGGTGCCGATGAAAGACGACGGTCGGGTCGTCTTGATCAGGCAGTTTCGTCATGCAGCAGGAGGGTTCATCTACGAAATTCCTGCGGGGAAGCTTGATCCTGGTGAAGACCCCATGGCCTGTGCGGCACGCGAACTGGAGGAAGAAATCGGATACAAAGCCGGCAAGCTGGAGCTCCTCTCCAGTATTTTTACCGCGCCGGGATTTACCGACGAAGTGATCCACATCTACCAGGCGACCGGCTTGACGATGGGCCGGCAAGAGTTGGAGCGAGATGAGGTCCTTGATGTGATCGAGATGTCTTTAGCGGAAGCGATCGGGATGATTGAGACCGGAGCGATCAGGGATGCGAAATCGATCGTTCTCTTCGCCGTACACGAGGACGTGGCCGCCCTTCTTCTCGTCCTTCTTCTCCGCCTTCTTCTCTTCGGCTGCGAAGGAAGGAGCGCTGAACGTCACTGCCACTGCCACTGCCATGATTGCCATCAAGATGCTCTTCATAGTATGTGACCCCTTTTGAGTGGTTGTAGATTGTGCCGTTCATCGGCACTTGCTGGGTTATTCAGCAAGGTTGGTGCCGGACAAATCATATATTTTAATTGTGTGATATATCAGCATGTTAGGTGTATTGTACGGCATATGACGGAATGGATACGCCTGCATTATTCTGGGGCAGAATGGCGTAGGGTTGGCTAAAGCGCCTCAAAGGTAGGGGGTTTCCCCTAGCTTCGGCGTACCGACGGATTGTCGTCTCTTGCACGTGTGAAAATCCGAGTGATCGACCATGAAGCATCCTGCAGGCGGTACAACCAACGTGATGGCGAGAGGCCTCATCCCGCGGCCCCCAAAGATTCATTTGTCGAAAAAACTACCAGACCATGTTTGTTCTGGTTTGCGCCTGCTATTCGTCGGCATCAACCCGGGCCTCCGCTCAGCTGCCACAGGTCACCATTTTGCCGGTTACTCTAACCGGTTCTGGAAACTCTTATTTGAGGCTAGGCTCGTACCAGAGCCACTCACCTATCAAGACGATTGGCGCCTGCCTGATTGGGGTCTTGGTCTGACGAACATCATCCAGCGACCCAGCGCGGGGATTAATGAGCTCACACCGAGTGACTATGCCGTAGGGCGGAAGAGGCTTGAGACCATAGTCCAACGCTATCGCCCTCACAGGGTCGCCTTGCTGGGCGTCACCATCTATCGCCGGTTATTTCCGGAACAGAAGACCGGAGGGATCAGTCTGGGATTGCAGGATAAGGTTTTGGCCGGTCGACCAGTCTTTGTTCTGCCGAATCCCAGCGGCCGGAATGCACATTATTCCTATCGCGCGATGCTCGCGTCATTTCAGGCGCTCAAATGCCTTGACCTTGATTAATTTCGAGAACGTGAACCGGTCGATTCACAGACGCGCCTCAATCGTGCTATCTTCAGACTCGTAAACCGCCAGGACCACTACTAGGGAGATCGAGACAATGAGCCTACTGACAGGCAAAACAGGACTGATCATCGGGGTTGCCAACAAGCACAGCATCGCCTGGGCCATCGCCCAATCTGCTGCAGGCCAGGGAGCCAAACTGTTTTTCAACTATCAGGGTGAGCGGCTTAGGGAAAACGTCGAAGAACTGATCGCGACCATGCCTGGCGCGAAAGCCTTTCCTTGCGACGTGGGAGACGATGCGCAGATCGCAGCTTTGATGCAGAGCGTGGGGAAGGAAACCCCGAAGATCGACTTCCTTGTCCATTCGGTCGCCTTTGCCCCGCGCGAAGAACTCACCGGCCAGTTCGTGAATACGACAAGGCAGGGATTCGCCACGGCGCTTGATGTCAGCGCCTATTCGCTCGTCGCCGTCACCAAAGCCGCCTTGCCCCTGATGACCGACGGAGGCTCCATCGTCACCCTGACCTACCTGGGCGCGGAACGGGTGGTGCCCCACTACAATGTGATGGGAGTCGCCAAGGCGGCCCTTGAAGCTACCGTCCGTTATCTGGCCAACGATCTCGGCCCGAAGAACATTCGGGTGAATGCCATTTCCGCCGGGCCGATCAAGACCCTGGCCGCCCGCGGCGTCTCCGGGATCAGCAAGATGGTGGACCACCATCGTGAGTTTGCGCCTCTTCGCCGCGCCACGGAACAGGGCGAAGTCGGCGACACGGCTTTGTTTCTGGTGAGCTCGCTCGGACGTGGGATTACGGGAGAAGTGATCTACGTGGACGGGGGCTATCACATTCTGGGGTCGCTGGCATCAGCGGACTAACGTGAAGCGTCGCTCGTATCTCGTCCCTCGTTCTCAGGATCTGCGCTTCACGAGATACGCTTCACGGTTTTTACTGCAGTTATTCCAGCGTCCGCCTGAGGATTTTCAGCTTCCCTCGTTTCGTTTTGCCCTCCAGCCTCCGCTGCTTCGAACCCTTTGTCGGCTTCGTGGCTCTGCGCTTCTTGCGCGGGATCGCCACGCTCTGAATGAGCGCGCAGAGCCGCGCGAGGGCATCCTCACGATTCTGCTCCTGGCTCCGGTGTTGCTGCGCCTTGATCGTGATCACTCCATCCTCTGAAATCCGATTGTCTCGGAGCTTCATCAGCTCTTCCTTGTAGAAGGGGGGCAGCGAGGAGGCGGCAATATCGAACTGCAAATGGATCGCAGACGAGACTTTGTTCACATTCTGCCCGCCGCCGCCCTGTGACCTCATCGCATGGATGTCGATTTCGGAGTCAGGGATGATGACGTGTGAGGAGATGTGCAGCATTCTTTGTTTAATCGAGAGATGTCAGTCTGTAGTCAGTAGCGCGTGACGTATTCTTACCATGCAGAAGCAGTTTGGAGCTAACTCCGACTGTGCC
>JAPLLI010000086.1 GCA_026387615.1 Nitrospirota bacterium | reverse complement strand
GTGCTATTAATTTCGCCGAGTTGCGGGGCCTGCCCCTCGGCAAAGAGTCTCTGGAAACAGTTGCGCGTCAAATATAGCTTCGGTTATCGCGAAGTGGATATCACCACCGAGGATGGCCGGCTTCTCGCAGACCGGCATTCGGTGAGGGCTGTGCCTGCCAGCATTATCGATGGACGGTTGACGTTCGTCGGTGTTCCGAGTCGCGAGAGCGCCGAGAAGGCGCTGCTGCTCAAAATGAAACCGCGCGAGTAGGGGAAGTAGATTTCCATGGTCGATGACGACGATTTTGAATTGCCCGAGCTTCCTCGCATCGACAAGGGGCCTCCGCCGGAATGTCCCATGTGCGGCGACCCGATGAAGTTCATCGATGGCGACTGGTGCTGTGTCGACTGTAACGGCGAACTGTTGGGGCCGGAAACCGGCTAGTCAGTGAGTCGTGATCTGTGAAGAGTGATGCGTCCCGGCTACAATAAGAACATCATGGCGCGCTGTCCTGTGTTTGCTTGTCACCCCTCACCGATCACTCGTCACGGTTCCTGATGCTTCGCATCGTCACAGGGCCTTTCCATCCGATCCTTGAACAGGCGCTGGTCGAAGATATTCGGCATTGCAAGAGCGCCGATCCCTTTGCTCCGCTCGCAGTCATTGTGCCCTCCGCTTCTCTGGTCGAGCAGCTGAAACAATCCCTTACGCGTCACGAGCCTCGCACCGTTCTCCATATCCACTTCCTGACGTTCCACCAGCTGGCGCTCCGTCTGCGCGACGATCTCGCAGCGGTCGCCGGGGCCAGCCAGGAACCTCCACTCCAGTTGGTCGACGATTTCTTTTTTGAGCAATTGGTGCGGCAGGTGGTGCAGCGCAGGCTCCCGGGGCTCGAGCCCCTTTCGCGCTTGCCTGCTTCGCCGGGAACCTGGAAAGGTCTCTGGGCGACGGTGCGTGACTTAAAGGATGCCGTCGTCGCGCCGACGACCGCTTTGAAGGCCCTTGCGGAAGGGGTCTTCGAAGAGGAAGACCGGGACTGGCTCCGTTCCCTCTTTACCCTCCATGCCGCCATCATGGAGGCAAGCCGGTCACTCGGGGTCGGCTCTCCGGATGATCTGGCTGCGTCACTCGGTAGAGACCTCTCTGGTTCTCCCTTTATCGCAGGGCTGCATCGACTGTTCTACTATGGGTTTTATGACCTCTCGCAGGTGCAACTGTCATTCTTTCAATCCGTGGTGCAAATCGTCCCGACCAGCCTGTATTTCCCCCTGCAGGACCGTCCAGCGTATTTCTTTGCCCGTCAATTTTTCGAGCGGCATCTCCTGCCTCTGGCAGAGACCCATGAGGATCGAAGTGGGGATGGGGACCGCATGGCTTTGGCGGAGCTGGTCGAGCTGTCCGTGACGAACGTGATCGGGGTTGAGGAGGAGCTGGCGAAGGTCTGTCGTGACATCCTGACCCTGGTTGAGGTGAACGGCTATCGGTTCGACGAGATTGGCGTTGTGGCCCGCACGTTGGAGCCCTACCGGGCCAGGCTGCAATCGGTGTTCGATCATCATCTGGTGCCCTTCACGACGACGGCGGCCAAGCCTCTGTCGCGCGAGCCATTGGTCAAGACCCTGTTGCGTCTCGCATCCCTTCCGCTGAATGATTTCGACCGTGCCGCCATGCTGGATGTCGTCACGTCGCCGTTCTATGGCGCGCAGGGAGACGGCTCCGACAGGACTGATTTCCGGCCCGACATCTGGCGTTCCCTTGTCTATACATTGGGGATTACAAAGGGGGAAGCGGAATGGACACGCCTGGCAGAGCCGGCCGCTGTATCGATTCTTCGCGAGGCACAAGAGGTGCGCGACGAAGATGAGGAGGCCATGGCCGGGGAAGGCGAGACTGCTCAAGCGACCTTTTTATGGGACGTCGTGTCGCGGTTGATTCACGATTGTCAGGCTCTTCCCTTGCAAGGATCGATCGGAACGTTGAACGACGCATTTTATGCATTGGTGGCATCCCATCTCCATGTGCCTGGCCTGTTCGATGAGCCCTCGAGCGAGTCCTCTGAGCAGGCCCAGCTCTGCAAAGTCGGCTGGCTCGTCCGATCTGCGCTAACCCGTCTCCGGCAGCTGGATCCGCTCGGAGGGGACCTCTCATGGGAAGAATGGGTTGCACTGCTTCGGTTGGCATTGGATGAGACCGGTATCCCCATCGAAGAGGAGCGGCACCAGGGAGTGCAGGTGCTGGATGCCATGACGGCTCGCGGCAGGACGGTCCGGGCCTTGTTCATGCTCGGCATGAACGAAAAGCTCTTTCCTCGCTACGTGCGTGAGGACCCCTTTCTCCGTGACCGGCAACGAGTCGTGCTGGAATCGACCCTGGGCTACAAGATCGATGAGAAGTTAGCCGGGCATGAAGAGGAGCTGTTATTGTTCGAGCTCCTCAGCCGCTCGGCAACCAACCGGCTCTCTCTCTCGTACCAGCGAGCCGATGAGGCAGGGCGAGTCATGGCGCCATCCGGCTTTATCTCCCTGGCGCTGCGCGATCCGCGATTCATCGGGAAGCAGGAGGAGCAGGTTCCTCGACGGTTGACTCAACGGATCAGCGAGCAGCCCTCGATCCAAGGCCTGTTGCCGGCAGAGGAATTGGCGTTGAGTTGCCTCTTGCAGGGCCACGATGCGCAGCCAGTTCTCGAAGCCATGGGACGGGACTGGCCCCTTGTTGAGCAGGGACTCGCGACTTTGAACATTATTGAGCGGGCATCCCCTGAGCTTGGTCCGTTCGACGGCATGGTCGGCGCAGAGAGGGCGGCTTCAGCGACAACAGAAACCAGGAGCTTTTCGCCCACAGCATTGGAACGGTATGCGACCTGTCCCTTTCAGTATTTCGCTGAGAAAGTTCTCCGGTTGGAGCCGGTGCGACGGCTTCAGCCGGACCACCTGCCTCCACTCACGATCGGAACTCTGGTCCATGAATCGCTTCGGGTGAGCTATGAACGGCTGTTGCTCGGTCACTGGCCGGATGAGCTGGCTTCCGAATCCAGTGTGCAATGCCTGGTGCAGGAGGCCGTGGCCGATACCTTTGCGTCCCATGCTGCGACTCAGGGGACAGGCCATGCGCTCCTCTGGATCTTGGCGCGCGAGCAGGTCATAGAACTCGTCACGGCTGCGATCTCGTCCGACCAGGTTGAGTATCTGGCAACCGGATTTCGCCCCGTGGCATTCGAAGCGTCAGCCAAAGGAACCCTGTTGCTGAAGTCCGATGCATCGGTATCCCTGAAGATCCATGGGACGTTGGACCGGGTCGATTATCGAGCTGAGCCTCCGGCCCTCCGGATCGTGGATTATAAATTTAAGCAGGGAAGTGAGATGAGCCCCGTGGATCGCAACCTGGCCCTGTCGGCCGTGCGGGGACTTCGGCTGCAACCACCGCTTTATGCCAGCATGACCCTGCCGTCGTTGCCTGCTGCGACCGACGTTCAGCTGCTGTTCCTGGCTCCGGAATGGAAGCAGCAAATCTCCCGTTCGACCTTTGATGCGGGGCTCTGGACCGGCGACACCGGAGACATGATCCGGCAGACCCTCTCTACTTTGATTCACGGGATCACGCAGCGAGAGTTCTTCATTCTGCCGGATGGCTATTGCGACTATTGTGATTTTTCCGGCGCCTGTCGCCGGAACGACACGATCGCCTGGGGGCGCTCCTACCGGTCGCCCCAGGCGCGTGTGTTACGCCTGTTACGAAAGCAGAAGATCAACGATGAGTGAGGTTCTCACCCTCTCGGATTCACAGGATCGATTCCAGGCTGAGACCACCTGGGACCACAATGTCGTGGTGGTGGCAGGAGCGGGGACCGGCAAGACCACAATTTTGGTCAATCGTATCCTCAATCTGCTGATGAGAGAGCCGAATCCCCTGGCCATTACGGAGATCGTGGCCCTCACCTTCACCAATAAGGCTGCAACGGAAATGAAGAAGCGGCTGCGCGAGCAGCTCCTTCGCTTGGCCGAGGTAGGCGATGATCTGGTCACCACCTTCCTGGACCGATACCACATCTCAGCAGGGCAGGTAGGCGAACGGGCGAAGGTGGCGCTTGCACAGTTGGAGAAAGCTCAGATCGGCACCCTCCATAGTTTTGCGGCGCACCTCCTGAGGCTCCATCCATTGGAGTCTGAAATAGATCCATCATTTCAAGAGGATGATGGATCGCGGTTCAAGGAACTGTTTCACTCATGTTGGGACCGTTGGCTGGACGATGAGCTTGGCGTATCGGGCAGGCAGCATGACCGATGGAGACTGGTGCTGGCTGGAGCCAGCCTTGAGGATCTCCGGCAATTGACGGCCGCCCTCGCTGGGGATTTCGTAGACCTGGATGAGCTGGAACGGCAATGTCGCTCTCTTGTTTTGGAGGGAGCTTTGCGGGACTGGATCGTGTCGACTCAGGGCCATGCGGTCAGTCTCCTGGCCGCACAGGATCGACCAAAACGACGTAAGGCGGAGCAGATGCTCGCAGCAGGGGTGCAGGTGCTGACCCTGTTGCTGAAAGAAGGACCGCAGGGTCTCGCTCAGCTATCTCAGGAGGAACAGACCGTCCTGGGGAAGGATTTAGGCAAGGCCCCTGCCGGATGGGATGAGGTGGCATTTCAGGAGGCGGCGTCCGTCATCGGGCTGGCCCAACAGCTCCTCACGGTCGATCAGTCCTATTTCCAAGAAGTGGTGACGCTGGTACGGCCCTTTCTCGATCAGGTCCATCATCAGTTTCGCGCCTCCGGGTGGATTGCATTCGATGGCTTGCTAGCCAAGGCGAAAATTCTCTTGCGCGATCATCCCTCCGTCCGCACGAGGATCAAGCAGGCCTATCGGGCGATCCTGGTCGATGAGTTTCAGGACACAGATCCGGTCCAGTACGAGATTATTCTTTATCTCGGTGAACGGGCCGGCAGCCATGGGATTGCCTGGCAGGACGTGGAGTTGGAGCCGGGGAAACTGTTTATCGTGGGGGATCCCAAACAATCGATCTATGCCTTCCGCCGGGCCGATATTGAAGCCTTCGAGCGAGTGGTGGAGAAAATCCGCGCTGGCGGAGGGAGAACCTATTCCTTGGTGACGAACTTTCGGAGCGACGCGGCCGTGCTCGACGTCGTCAATAACGTCTTTGACCGGCTCTTTCATCCGACAGTACATGTCCAGCCGCCCAATGAACGGCTGGCCGCCAAGCCGCAACGGAAGCCGGAGCTGTCACTATCCGGGACGCAACTCCGCCTCGTCATGCCGGGAGAGGAGGATGAGCCGTTCGATGTACAGGCTGCGACCAGGGAGGAAGCGGAGGCGCTGGCGCGCTGGCTGAAGGAGGAACTCCTTGCCGGCACGACCATCACGGATCGAGAGGGGCGCGAAGGGCCGCTTCAACCAGGCCACATTGCCCTCATTTTCAGGAAATTGACCCAGGCCCAAATCTATCTGGACGCGCTACGCCGTTATGGTATCGCCTATGTCAGCGACGGGGAGAAACATTTTTACCGGCGGCAGGAGGTGATCGATCTCGTTAACCTTCTGCGCGTCATCGACAACCCGCACGATAGGATTGCGTTGGTCGGACTATTGCGCTCCCCCTTAGGCGGCATGACGGACCGGGATCTCCTGGCCCTCCAGCAGATCGAAGGATTGGACTATCAGGAGGCGGAACGGCTGTCTGCCTGGAACTCCCCCGAGGCAGAGCTGTTGAAGCGGCTCTATGGGCAGCTAGCCGAACTGCATCGGCAGGCTCCCTTGCGGCCTGTATCTGACGCGATCGATTTGATTTTCGAACGATTGCCGGTCTTAGAGTTGGCCGCCGCGTCGCTTCATGGCGAGCAAGCGGTGGCCAATCTGCGGAAGACGAGAGATGTGGCAGAGGCGCTCGCCGATCGCCCCCATCTCACCCTGACCGGGTTCGTCGATCTCATGATGACCAGGGTGTCGGAACAGCCGGATGAGGCGGAAAGTGCCTTGGCTGAGGAATCGCTAGACGCAGTCCGTGTGTTGACCATCCATAAGGCCAAGGGACTGGAATTTCCTGTGGTGATTTTGCCAGGCCTGCACCAGGGCTCAAAGAATCCACGCAAGGGCCCCTCCATTCATCATGATTGGTCGAGCCGTTGTTACAGTCTGCAGATGGGAGGCCGCTCGAATCTCGGAGCCCTGCTCGTGGACATGAAGATGGCGGTGCGGGAAGAGGCGGAGCAGAGACGGCTCCTCTATGTCGGCATGACCAGGGCTCGCGATCTCTTGGTCTTGTCCGGCGGGCAGACCAGCAAACCGGGACATGACACAGTCCTCTCCCTGCTTGGAGAGGCGATGACCAACGAGGAGGCGCCAGCGGCGGCGGATCAGATTGGCATTGGAACGAGCCGGCTCACGCGGGTCATGACTCAGGCAACCATGGCAGAGCGGCGTCGCAGACCAGACCCCCTCTCCACGATCGCCTCGCAACCGGATCTTGGCCCGATGCTCATGCGTCGGCTGGGACGGCAAGCGGAATGGGAGCAACGTCGAGCGATGCCGCGGCGAGTGACCCCTACAAGTCTGGCAGGACGCAAGACACAGGCGGTTGTTCCCTCTGCCGTAACAGGACGTGATGCGGATATGGCCCGGCTGATCGGAATCTCTGCCCATGCGGTGCTCGAACGGTGGGACTTCGCCAGTCCTCCCTCTGACATGAAGATTGGAATCGAACAGGCCATCCGCCGCGCTGTGGCGCAGGATCATCCTGAACTGATGGCTGATATCGCGAAGGACCTCACGGCTCTCTTTGGGCACTTTCTGGCCTCCGATCCCTATAAGAGACTACAACGTGCAACGGTGCTGGGACGGGAAGTGCCTTTCGTCATGCCCTTGGGCGAGGGCCAGACGATGGAGGGAGTGATCGATCTGATTTACCGGCTTGACGGGCAGATCTGGATTGCCGACTATAAGACGGATGATGTGGAGCCTGAGGAGGTGTGGACCAGAGCCGACCGGTACCGGTCCCAATCGGAACACTATTCACGAGCCGTCGCCCATGCGTTACAATTGTCATCTGTTTCGTGCCAATTGATTTTTCTGAGACCTGCGGTCGCGATTGATCTTTAGGGGGAGGCGCCTATGAACGCAAAATTGTTAGGGCTCATCGGAATAGGGATTCTTGTGGCCTGTACGAGTCCGATACAGAAACCGCCCACGGTTTTGCCGGCTCCGTCGGGAATCTCTCCTGCCTTGGCCACGCAATTGGATCGAGGTAACGCGTTGTTCGTGGCGCAAAAGTGGGACGAGGCGGAACAGGTTTATCGCCAAACGATTGCCGCCGAGCCGACCTTGGCGGAAGCCCATTATAATCTCGCCACGACATTGCATCGTGCCGGCAAGACAGTTGAAGCGAAAAAACATTATATGGAGGCGGCAAATCTGGCTCCGGGCAACAAGGTCATCTGGGATGCGCCGCCACTTCGTGCAAGCAGCTTCAATTACGATCTCAGCAAGAAATCGTACTTGGACCCCAAGCCGCAATAGCCATCGCGAGGAACGTGCGTGCCACGATCTCGACCGATCTTGACTATCTCGCCTGAGGAATTCGATGGGTGGATTCAAGAGGCGCTCGCCGGATTGCCCGCTCCATTCGTGTCGCTTGCCGGCGAGGTCTCCATCGTGGTCGAAGAAGAACCCCCTGCCGATGTTCTGGAAGATCTTGAATTGGAATCAGGAGACGATTTGCTGGGGCTCTATCAAGGAGTCTCGGTCGACGAGGCGTCCTTTTTTCAGCCTGCCGGTGAGCTGCCTGCCCGCATTGCCATCTATCGAGGCCCTATTTTGCGTCTCTGCCGGACGAAGGCTGACGTCATGCACGAGGTCCGCGATACGGTGGTCCATGAACTCGGACACCATGTGGGGTTGGATGACGAGGACATGCCGTACTGAAGCTGTAACGACTCAGGTGTTTAGGCTGAAGGCTGAAGTTGATTCTTGCGGCCTTCAGCCTAGCTGCCTGAGTAATTGCCTAAGATTTAGCCTGCATCACGGTGCGGCGTTGGTAGCCGAGCGTGAGCATGAAGACTCCCACCAGGATCATGGGGAGGGAGAGGAGTTGTCCCATGGAGAAGGAGCCCAGGATGAAGCCCAGGTGGGCATCCGGTTCGCGAAAGAATTCTACGATCATGCGGCACAATCCGTAGCCGGCGATAAAACTCCAGAAAATCGTCCCAGGCGGCGGCAGGGTCTTTGCAATCACCCAGAGAAGGGTGAAGAGGAGCAGCCCTTCAAGGCCCGCTTCATAGAGTTGCGAGGGATGGCGGCAGACAGGCCCTCCGTGCGGAAACACCATGCACCAATCGGCATCGGTGGCTCGGCCGTATAATTCCCCATTGATGAAATTGCCCAGCCGTCCGAAGCCTAGCCCGATCGGCGTGGCAGCCGCTGCCAAGTCTGCGACGGTGTAGGCGGGAATCTGCTGCCGTTGGCTGAACCAAAACAAGGCGACGATGACGCCGAGCAGTCCGCCGTGGAAAGACATGCCCCCTTCCCAGACTGCCAGAATCTTGGCCGGATGTTGCACGTAGTACGAAAAATTATAGAAGAGCGTATAGCCGATCCGTCCCCCGATGAACACCCCTAAGGCAGCCCACACGACCATATCGTAGACTTGATCTCTGGTAAGGGGCAGCCCCTTCGACTCGACTCGACGCGTGATCAGGAAGTAGGCGCTGGCCAGCCCGATCAGGTACATCAAGCCATACCAGCGAAACTGCAGGGGCCCCAGCTCAAAAAAAACCGGGCTAATGTTGGGGTACGGGATCTCGTGCAACCAGTTCATGCGTGCCTCATGTGATTTGTTGCAGGATCATAGGGGAGGCACTGGCCCATTGCAACCAGGCGGAAGTCCCGGCAGGAGAGCTGCCTGATCGTTGTGGAGAGCCGGGTTGAACCCTGTTATTCGGCTGTTGGTTTTCTGTCACGCCTGTGTCTTGACCTGTGAGGAAAACACAACTGAAAATTAAACAGTCCTAATCGCAGAGGGAGGCAGGTGAAGAATCAGAGGATATTCTCATGGTTTTCCGTCTGGCATGGTTACTGCGTAGGGATCGGGCATGAGTGCGTGGGTGCCGAAATCGCAGTCCTTCATTTAACCGTTTCAAGGAGGTGCACCATGTCAGACCAGGGACGTCAGGTGGCAAAGGTCGCAGCGTTGGTGGCAGGTGGGGCAGTGATCGGAGCGGGAATTGGTTTGCTCTTCGCGCCGAAAGCGGGAGCAGAGACCCGTCGGGATATCAGTCGCTATGCGAAGAAGGCGCAAGTGCAGGCGACTCGCTGGAGCCGCTCCGTCCAATCTGGCGTGAAAGACGTCGTGGATCGCAGCAAGGCTCTCATCCGGAAGGACGATCCGCGCGCGCGGATCGAAGCGGTCTAAGCCGATCGATGTGTCGTTTCAGCTGATAGATTTCGCCAACAGTCTGTGCCATTCCTGGTGCAGGCTGTTGGCCAGTGAGACGAGCGTCTCGCTCCACGATTCCAGCGTTCTGCCTCTTGAGCCTGTTGCTGGATTCTGGCATTGACAGAGGCAAAGGTCTTCTCTCTCCTTCAGGCTTGCGGCTCTCCTCTCCTTCGTGGGATTATCCCATCTCGTTGCCATCGAAGATGGCGAGGGGATGTGGCGAAATTGGCATACGCACAGGACTTAAAATCCTGAGTCGAGCAATCGACGTGAGGGTTCAAGCCCCTCCATCCCCACCATCGCGCCCTATTCCCCTAAACGTTCACTTCATCCTATCCGTTGGAGGATCTCATGATCGGTCGTTCGCTTTCCCAACGATTCCTGGTGCTGGGATCGGCCTTTGCGGGACTGGCGGTTGCGGCCGGCGCGTTCGGCGCCCATGCGCTAAAAGAAATTCTGGATGAGCACAGACTGCAAGTCTTCGACACAGCCACCCGCTACCAGATGTATCATGCGTTCGGACTCTGTATCGTGGCTTGGGCAATCGATCGTTACCCGGGGCAACGGCTTGAACAGACCGGATGGCTTTTCACCATCGGCATTGTTCTTTTTTCCGGCAGTCTCTACGTGGTGTCTCTGGCAGGAGTTCGCTGGATGGGAGCGGTGACACCGATCGGAGGGGCGGCGTTCCTGGCAGGCTGGTTGCTGTTGGGCTGGCGAGTTTGGCGAAGTGCGATACGCGAGACGGGGAAAACTTAGGATCGCGCCCTTTTCGCCAATCTCGCGCGTTACTGCGCTACGTTAAGGCGTACAGCCAGCCGATCTCTTTCCACTGATGGATCCCCAGCCACCCTGGGAGTTCACAAAAGTTCCTTCGAGCCGCTGACCTTCTTTGCTGAATTGCAGACTGTCTTCCTGGGCCTGGCCGTCGATCTCCCACCGTAAATAGACATTATCGCCCAGTACGATCGTTTCTACGAGACCGGGGGTCGGTTGCGCCGCGCCGACCGGTGGAAAGAGGAGCGAGAGCTTCTGCTCTTGATGGTGCTGCTGGTGGTTGTGAATGATCCATTGCCAGGTTCCGCAGAGGCGGGTCTGTCCGCGGAGTCCCCGCACCCGATCCTTCCAATTCCTGATCCGATCCCATTCTTTGTAGCTGGCCTGCAGGGCCTCCACCTCCAGGCTGGTGACTCGCTCCAAAACAGTCATCGCCAGAGCCGATGCCGGTTCTCCCTGCTGTCCCTGGGCCCATTCCGGCGAGGCGATCGCCTCGCCGAGTTGCTTCAACTGGTCATGCCAGGACACGTTATCCTGTTGATCGAGCCAGGCTCGTGATGCGGTGGTTCCCGACAGACGCTCGGTCACGGTTGCGAATTGACGTTCCCTGATCGCTTGCCGCACGGTTGAGGCAAGATGCCAGGCTGCCAGACTGCCCATCAATCGTTGGACCGCCCCCGTCAGATCCGGCACCAGGAGTTCTTTGGTGAGCTTGGGCGGCAACGCAGTCGTTCCCAATGTTCTGGCCACGTCGCCCAGTTGGAGGGAGGGACCGATTGCCGACACGAATAAATTGATCGCGCTTTTGTTGGACTCTAGTTTGGCCAGTTGATCGGCCTGGGGGCGCATGAGCGAGGGGAAATCCGGCGTGGCGCTTGGCAGGGATTCGCCTGCCTCAGCCGTGAGCCAGGAGGTGATGATAGAGACGGTCAGGATCGCAAGGGCAAGCCAGATTCTGGAAGGGACCGGTGGAAGGGATCTCACGTGATGGCGCATGGAACTCCTCTATCGTCCTTTTGCTTGTGCCCTCAAGCTGAGCTGTGCCGCAATGGGGGAAGTGGCTAGAGGCCCTTGAAGCAGGTCTTGAGAAACGCGGCCGTTGTTTCCCAGGCTTCTGCTGTTGCATCGGCACGATAGCTCTCTACCCGTTGCTCATTGCAAAACGCATGGGGGGCATTGGGATAGGTTTTGATCTCGACACGTTTTTTATATTCGGCCGCAGCGGCGCGAAGCCGGTCGACATCTCCACTGGGCACCCACTGATCCTGCCCTGCCTGGTGATAGAGCAGGGGAGGGTACAAATCTTTGATCTCGGTCGCTGGCTGCGCCACCCGCCCGTAATAGGAGACCGCCGCTCTGAGCCGTTTCCGCTGACAGGCAAAGCGAATCGCATAGGATCCGCCCATGCCGTAGCCGACGACTCCGTGGATATTTTGCTTGATGTGGTCGCGCGTATTCAGAAACTCGCAGCAGGAATTGATGTCTTGCAACACGAGGGTCTCGTTCAGCTTGGCCATGAGCGCGTCTGCCACTTCTGCATTCGCCGTCACCATGCCGCCCAATCGCCCGTACAAGTTGGGAATGATGACCCCGTAGCCTTCGCAGGCCAGTCTGGCGCCGAGATCCTTGATTTGCGAGGTCAGCCCCCATTCTTCATGCAGGAGGACCAGCCCTGGGTAGAGCCCCTTTGGCTGGGGCCAGAACTGCACACATTCCACATGCACATGTTTTGAGACGCGGGTCTGGATATAGGGATCGACCGCGGCATCCGTCAGCGTCGGGATGGCCACGCCGCTTGGAAAGCGTGCGGTGCCGGTACCGATTTGATCTAAGGTAAAGGGAGCAATGGTGGATATCATGGGGGCAATCTCTTTCCTATCAAGGCTTTGCAAGGTGCGCCCTCTTCAGACAGGGCCGATACAACGCGCGCGTACTGATACAACGCGCGCGTACTATAGGGACCGGGCTGTCGGGTTGTCAATCGGACCATCCTGGATGGCTGTGGGTTGACCCAGCCTGTGCGAGCCATTACAGTTTTCCTGCAAGGGGGAATCTATGACGACCAGGTCGCTTGGAATCGGGCTTATCGGTGTCGGCCGCCATGGCAGCCGGTATATGCATCATCTGTTGCATGATCTGCCAGGAGTGAGCCTCGCGGCTCTCTGCCGGAAACGGATCGGGGAGGGGGTAGGCAATCTTCCAACGCGCGAGATCCCGATGTATGGAGACTATCGCGATTTGATCGCCGATCCGGCGGTCCACGCAGTCGTGGTGGTCACGCCTCCTGCGCTTTGCCTTGAGGTCTGTCTGGCTGCTGTGAAAGCGGGAAAACCACTGCTCATTGAAAAGCCGTTAGCGCCGACAGGCCGCGAAGCACGAGCCATAGTGCGGGCGGCAGAAGAGGCTGGCCTGTTGCTCATGACTGCGCAGACCCTGCGTTTTGACCGGACGATTCTTCTGCTGAAAGAGCATCTCCCTGAAATTGGCCGGCTTCGTTACGCCACCTTCAGCAGCCGGATTGAAGCGAAAGCCAGTGCTCAGGCTTGGTCATCGATGCCGGGTCAGCGAGGGGCGCTTTTGGAATTGGGGGTTCACCTCTTGGACTTAGTGCCATTCCTCACCGGCGAGTCCATCGTGGATGTCCGCTGTGAGATGGACCAATGTCCGCCTCTGGCGCCGGAGACCCTGGCGCTCGTGCAGGCCCATACAGAGAGTGGCCTGCGATGCGTTATGGACATTGCACGAGTTGAATCCGGCAGGGTGGCGAGGACCGAGTGGGTGGGAACAAAGGGGCAGCTCACGGCTGATTGGCATCACCAGCGAGTGACAGGCGTCATCGGGAACGCTGTCCCTCAAGAATGGATCGTCCAACCGCAGCAGACGATTCTTGCGGCGCTTCGTGCCTTCGTCTCTGCCATCGAAACGAAGACGCCACCGCCGATTACCGGGCTGGATGGGTGCCGCGCCGTTGAGGTGGCCGACGCCTGTTACCGTTCGGCAGAACAGGGCGGGGCCACCGTCAACGTCGGTGCCGTCGCTCGTGAAGCGTGAAGCGTCGTTCGCGAACGACGAGCGACGAGCGACAAGCGACAAACATTTTTGCTAGGCGTCGGCGACGATGTGCGTGTCTGTTTCTTCCACTCCCTCGATCTGGTGAATTTTCGTGATCACGACATCCGAGAGAGCCCGCTCATCCGCCACGCCGATGAAGACAATGATATCCGGTCGCCCGAAGCAGGAGTGGGCCTGCTCGACGCCGGGAAGGCGCTTGAGGGATTGCAGCACGTCTTTCGTCCGTCCGGCTTTGACCTTGATCAGGATATAAGCTTTCGTGGCCATTGCGTCCTCCCTGTTGTGGTTATGGTGCGCCGCCCGGCATCTCCCGCCGTCGCTGCGCAAACACTTGGTGAATCGTCTGACCCCGTTGCCTGAAGGCAGTCCCTGCCTTCGTGACGAGTCCCGTCAATTGATCGAAATCTTCTAGACTGACGTTGAATTGGCCAAAGCCTGGCGCCAACATCGCTCGCTGCTCGGCCGCCGTAGCCGTCCACTGCCTATTGAGCGCCTCCAGCACCTCAGAAGTCCAGCCTAATGCACGAAATCTGGACAGGGTGTCGTCGGCAGAGCCGGCCCCTTGTGCTGCCAGCGCCTGACTCAGAAAGGCGCGCACGGCAGGATCAGGACTCTTCATGAAGACCGATTGAAATTGGATGACCGCTTTAATCACGCGATTTGCCTCGGGCGTGTCTTCGGGCGGAAGCACCTCGGCATCTTGCAGCATGGCCAGGACGGCCATCGACGCGCCAATGGGTCCAGGCTGGGTGGCGGCACGAGCCGGCACTTGAGCCCAGTCCAGACCGGCCGTCCCCAGGATCAGGCCGCCGAAGAGAACATAGAGAGGCAGTGTGCGGGAGAGAATACACATTGAGGGATTATACAGATGAAATGAAACCATATCACGCAGTACTTCGTCTCTAGTGTTGCAACAGCAGGCTCTGGTTTCTATAATTCCGTAGCCTTTCGCCTTGTACCGGAGCGACCTATGCTTGCAAAGGTTCTGAGTGTGGCCCTTGTCGGTATTGATGCGCATCTGATCGACGTGGAAGTCGATATTGCCGGAGGACTGCCGCAGTTTTCAGTCGTCGGTCTTCCCGATACCACCGTCAAAGAAAGCCGCGACCGCGTCCGCTCCGCGCTCAAGAATACGGGCTTCCATTTCCCTGCCAAGAAGATCACCGTAAACCTCGCGCCGGCCGGCATCAAGAAGGAAGGGTCCGGGCTTGACCTGGCCATGGCCATCGCCATCCTTGTCGCGGAAGATGTCATTCCCCCTGAGAAGGTCCGAAACGTCGTCTGTGCCGGGGAACTGTCGCTGGACGGACAGATCAAGCCGATTACCGGCGCCCTATCCATGGGAATCGCCTGTCGACCAGACCATCGCCTGCTCTTGCCCTCGGAGAATTGTCAGGAGGCCGCGATGGTGCAGGGCGTGACGGCCTATCCGCTCCACACGCTTCCTGAAGCCGTGGGTTTTCTTCAAGGCACGATTTCTCTGACGCCGATCCAGGCAGACCGCGATCGGTTGTTCACGACTCGCCCGGCGGAGGAAGACGACTATGGCGAGGTGAAGGGGCAAGACCATGCGAAGCGCGCCTTGGAGATCGCCGCTGCAGGAGGCCATAACCTCTTGATGGTAGGACCGCCTGGATCCGGCAAGACCATGTTGGCCAAGCGCCTGCCGACGATTCTCCCCCTCATGGAACAGGACGAAGCGATCGAGACGACTCGCATCCATAGCGTCGCGGGCCAATTGACGGCCGATCATCCGCTGCTGACCGTCCGTCCCTTTCGCGCGCCGCACCACAGTATTTCCGATGCAGGACTCATCGGCGGCGGTACCGTCCCACGGCCGGGAGAAGTATCCTTGGCCCACAATGGGGTGTTATTTCTAGACGAGTCTCCGGAGTTTCGCCGTCCCGTCCTGGACGGATTGCGGCAGCCATTAGAGGATGGACAGGTCACCCTGACCAGGGCCAGCGGTTCGCTCCGTTACCCGGCCCGCTTCATGTTGATTGCCGCGATGAATCCCTGCCCCTGCGGCTATTATGGGGATCGCACGCATGAATGCCTCTGTAGCCCGCAGCAAATCCGCCGCTATCGCGCGAAATTATCCGGGCCGCTTCAAGACAGGATCGACATCCATATCGAGGTCCCTCCGGTCTCGCTGCGGGATCTCCATGACCAGGGTCCCTTGCCGGAAAGTTCCGCTACGATTCGCGCGCGCGTCCTGGCGGCCAGGGATCGGCAGCGCCACCGGTACCGTCAGGACGGGATCCATACGAATGCCCAGTTGAAGCCGCGCCTCCTGAAGCGGTATTGTGGCCTGGAACCTTCGGCGCGGGAGCTGCTCGACGAGGCGCTGACCAAGCTCGGCTTGTCTGCCAGGGCCCATGGGCGCATCTTGCGCGTCGCAAGAACCATTGCCGATCTCGCAGATTCTGATACGATTGAGCCGGTGCATCTGGCGGAAGCGATTCAATACCGTAGTCTCGACCGCCGAATGGAGTTTTAAGGAATGATGGTGGCGACCATGAAGGTGTTTGTCTGGTGGTTTGTGGTCGGCTCGCTGATGGCGCTGGCTGTGATCCTTCTGCAAGGCGGTATGCGAGAAGTCATGCAAGCGCAGGGGTCCGTGTGGGAGCTTAAATTGGTCGAGCTGTTCACGACCATTCTGGGAGGGGGGCTGCTCGGCGGCTGTATCGCGCTGATCTTAGATCGGATCAAACAAGCATAATCGATTCTTTCTCACATCGAAGGAAATGAGGCCAGCTATGGACGTGGAAGTAGGTTCAAACTTATATCGCAACACCGACGGCACGATTGAAGTGGAGGGGATTCCGCAAATCCAGCTGACCCTGAAACCGACCACCGGCGCCTTACTTGTCAACTTTGCCCTGTTCGATGCGAACGGGAAAGTGACGGCCAAGCTCAACGACAGCACTCTCATGATCAATGAGAAGCGCGCCTACGAAGTGACGAAGACGCCGAAGAGCCTGGAGCTCATCCATCTGGCATCGGGGAATATCATCTTGAAGATGGAATTGAAGACGCCGGACCTGGTTGCCTTCACGAAGGGAACCTTCCACACGGTCAAAGCCCATGTGTTCGAGGTCTCTCCCACCGAATGGAAAATCGATAAGCTCCGTGCCAGCGGCACGACGCAAGATGTGAAGGGCGGGTCCGTCGTCCTCGGCTGATACCGGACAACGGACCCGTTCTTATGTCTTATGCAGTGACCGTCGGGACGATCACGATGTGCTGGTCTTTCAGATCCACGGTCGCCGTGTCTCCGTCGCGCAACTCGCCCTTGATCAATTGCCGCGCCATCGGCGTTACCCTCTCTCACCCAAGTGCCGTAAGGCGGCTGGTGTGATGGTGAGGGTGATCCGCCGCTCCGCCAACCGAGCCCGCAACCGCTCCAGCTGAATCTCCGCGATCTTCGCCAGCTGCTCCGTTTCCAGCGGATGGAACACCACCGTTTCATCCACGCGGTTCAAGAACTCCGGACGGAAATGTTCTCGCAGTTCCACCATCACGAGGGCACAGACCTCCTCATAGGAGGCGCGCCGTTGTTGCGCCTCCAGGATCTGAGGGCTGCCGATGTTCGACGTCATGATCAAGACCGTGTTCTTGAAATCGACCGTCCGCCCCTGTGAGTCCGTCAGTCGTCCGTCGTCCAGTACTTGCAGGAGAACATTGAACACGTCGTGATGGGCCTTTTCGATCTCGTCGAACAGGATGACGGAGAATGGACGCCGCCGGACCGCTTCCGTCAGTTGTCCGCCCTCTTCATAGCCAATATAGCCGGGAGGGGCGCCGATCAAACGGGCCACCGTATGTTTCTCCATGTACTCGGACATGTCGATCCGAATCAGATTGGCCTCGTCATCGAAGAGCGTCATTGCCAGGGCCCGAGCCAACTCGGTCTTGCCGACGCCGGTCGGACCGAGAAAGAGGAACGAGCCGATGGGCCGGTTGGGATCTTTGATGCCGGAGCGTGCCCGGAGGACCGCATCGGCGACCGCTTCCACGGCTTCATTCTGGCCAACGACGCGCTGATGCAGCAGGTCGCCCAGTTTCAAGAGTTTTTCCGTTTCGCCTTCGACCAGCCGGGAGACGGGGATGCCGGTCCAGCGACTCACGATGGCGGCGATGTCGTCTTCATCGACTTCTTCCTTGAGCAACCGGCTTTCGCCCTGTTTCTTGCCGAGCTGTTCTTGTTCCAAGGCCAGCTCCCGCTCTAAGCGAGGCAGCTCTCCGTAGCGCAGTTCTGCCACCCGATTCAGATCGTAGGCCCGCTCAGCCCGCTCCATCGATTGCTTGACCTCTTCCATCGTTTCCCGCATTGTGCGCAGTTTCGCGACGGAGGCTTTTTCTGAATCCCAGCGAGTCTTGAGTTCCCGTAGTACGTCCTGTTTCTCATTCAATTCCAGTTCCAGCGTGGCCAGTCGTGCCTGGCTGGCCTGATCCTGCTCTTTCCGCAAGGCCTCCCGCTCGATCTCCAATTGCATCACCTTGCGCGAGACTTCATCCAGCTCCGCCGGCAAACTATCGATTTCCGTCCGTAAGCGGGCGGCCGATTCATCCACCAGGTCGATGGCTTTATCCGGGAGAAAACGGTCGGCAATATAGCGGTTCGAGAGTTTCGCGGCCGCAACCAGGGCTGCGTCTTTGATACGCACCCCATGATGCACTTCGTACCGTTCCTTGAGTCCTCGCAGAATCGAGATGGTATCTTCCACCGAGGGCTGATCGACCAATACGGTTTGAAACCGCCGTTCCAGCGCCGCATCCTTCTCGATATGTTTCCGGTATTCATCCAGCGTGGTTGCGCCGATCAGATGCAATTCGCCGCGGGCCAGCATGGGCTTGAGCAGGTTGGCTGCGTCCATGGACCCCTCCGCTGCGCCGGCTCCCACGACGGTGTGCAGCTCGTCGATGAACAACAGAATTTGGCCTTCTGCCGTCTGTACTTCTTTCAAGACCGCTTTCAACCGTTCCTCGAACTCGCCGCGAAATTTCGCGCCGGCCACCAGCGATCCCATGTCGAGGGTGATGACGCGTTTCTTCTTGAGTCCTTCCGGCACGTCGCCTTTGATAATGCGTGAGGCCAGTCCTTCGACGATGGCGGTTTTTCCGACGCCCGGTTCGCCGATGAGCACGGGATTGTTTTTGGTACGCCGCGAGAGGATCTGCACGACGCGGCGGATTTCTTCATCGCGCCCGATGACAGGATCCAACTTGCCTTGTCCTGCTAATCGAGTGAGGTCGCGGCCATACTTTTCCAATGCCTGGTACGTGCCTTCCGGGTCCTGGCTCGTGACCCGCTGCGATCCTCGCACTTGCTGCAGCGCCCCCAGGAGCCGTTCCTTTGTCAGACCCAGCTTTTTGAAGACGCCGCCTTCCTGGACCATGGCCAGGATGACGTGCTCGACACTCAGATAGTCGTCTTTTAACGTTCGTTGTTCGTCTTCCGCTTTGGCGAGCACCTGGCTGAGCCGCGAGGTGACATGGAGTTGTCCCGGGCCCGCGCCGGCCCCCTGGACTTGCGGCAGCTTCGTGAGCGCCTGCTCCACTGCCTGGCGAACGGAGGGCATCGACAGGCCTGCTTGTTCGAGGAGCGAGGAGGCGAGACCCCGGTCTTGTTCCACGAACGAGAGTAAGAGGTGCTCCACGTCGATCCCTTGATGACTTCGCCTTGCGGCGTGGGATGAGGCGGTCTGGAGCGCCTCTTGCAACTTGATCGTCATGCGGTTCATATCCATGTCGTTGCTCCTCTCGGCTCATCGGTGTGTACTACTGACAAGTACATAATCATAGGATAGGGGAAGTCAACCTCCCATGAAGGGGCGGCTTGACCAAGGAAGTTCGCTCGGACTATTGTCTCGCATGCCGCACATTCTAGCTGAAACCATCGAACTCTATCGAAACGCCTTTCGCAAGACAGGCCACTCGCTGATCCGCGGCTGGATGACCATGGTGGCGGTGGTCGGGTTTGGATTCCTGCTGGTCCTCGCCGCCCAGATCGCCGCGCCCCTCGGCATGATCGGAGGTTTCCTGCTCGGCGCGGCCAATGCGCTCCTGGTCGGCGCCACCCTGGGCCTGATTGAACAATCGATCATTTCTACCAGGGCCCTCACCGTTCACGACATTCGCGACAGCCTCGGCCAGTATTTCTGGGATGTGATCGGCGTCGGATTCGTGCTCTGGCTGCCGCTCATGGCGCTCGACATGAGCATGCAGACGAACCCCTATGGGCAGCTCCTGTCCTATGCCGTGCTCCTGCTCCTCTTTCTCTTATTGAATCCGGCCCCTGAGGTGATTTATCAAGTGCGCCACGATTCTCCGCTGGACGTGTTCAAGACCTCGTACGAGTTCGTGCTTGAGCATTGGATCGAATGGTTTTTCCCCTTTGCCGTGATCCTGGTTCCCATCGTCCTGTCCCCCATGGGGCTGCAATCGTTCTTCTCCCTCTCCAGCCGAGCGGGAAGGGGAGCGGGGCTGGATTTTTTTCAGCTCCTCGTGCTGCCCTTCACGATCCTCGGAAGCTGGCTGGACTATGCCGGCATCCCTTCGTCGATCAGCTGGTATCTCGGGCTCCTGCTCACTCCGCCGCTTGCCGTGGCCATGCTCTTATTCCGCGGCCATCTCTTCGCCTCGCTCCATGGGTATTCGCGACGCCAGCGGCGCTTTGCGTCTCCGTTCAATCGTGACCGCTAGGATTCGTGCCTCTGCGTCAACGGGCAGGCCTGTTCAGTGATGCCGCACCCATTGCGTGGTGCGATTGGCGTGAGCCCGTGAGCCCGAAAATCTCTGGAGAAGGGGACGGGGGCTCGCGATCGCTGATCGCGTTGTGGTTCGGAGTAACGGGGGAGGGGCGCGTCAGGTTGCCGTGAGGGCAGTGGCTACGCCTCGAGATAGGACCGGAGAGAGGTGTTCATTTCTTGAAGCACCTGTAACAAGGTCGAACATTGCGACCGGGCAGGCCGTCCGTCTTTTTTGCTCTCCTCCACATAGATCTGGCGAAACTTGTCGGACCCCAACATCGAGGCGCTTTCGGCCAAGTCCTTGAGTGAGCGGCCCAGTTTCTCGGAAATCAGCTCGTCCGAGTCTGCCGACTCCGACTGCACCAAGGGCAGCGTATCGGCCAATTGGGCCATAAAGGTATTGACGAGCTCAGTATAGTCCGCTGGCCGGAGGTCCATTTTCTCCATCAATGCTTGCCTGGGACTCACGCTGCGCGACTCGACGCGTACGAGGAGCTCAACCCGTTTGAGCAGATCTTTCCGGTCGATCGGTTTGACCAGGAACCCGTCGCATCGTAAGCCCTGCACCCGTTTAATGGTGTCGATATCGGCATGCGCCGAGGCCATCAGAATGGGAAGCTGGCTAAATTTCGGCAAGGCCCTGACCTTGCTGATCAATTCCATGCCATCCATTTCCGGCATCATGTAATCGGTGATGATGAGCTGAATGTCCGGTGTGTCAGCCAGCATGGTCAGGCCTTCCTTGCCATTCTTGGCCAATACCGTTTGATAGCCCTGAGCCTGCAGGATCAGCGCGAGCAGCCGCGCGTTGACCGGATTATCTTCCACAATCAGAATGGACATCGTCATAGTTCCTTGCTGGGTTGCCTATCGATCAGGGGTCAATGTAGCACGGTTTTCATTGGGCGGAGAGCAGAAAATCAGGGGAGAGGATCAGGCTGTTCGGCCAAAGGTTGCGGCAGCGGGCGATCCTTGAGTGAGGGGATGCCTCCGTTCGCAGTGACGACCCAGCGCGCCAGGATTTCGGCCAACATTTTTGGCTGCACGGGCTTGCTCAGATAGTCATCCATGCCGGAGGCGAGACAGCGCTCTCGATCCTCTTGTCTGGCATTGGCCGTCATGGCGATAATCGGGATATGGGGCCCCGTTCCCTCCTGTTTGCGAATCTCGGCCGTGGCGGCGAACCCGTCCATGTCCGGCATTTGGCAATCCATCAAGACTGCGGCATAGGGGATGCGCGACAGAGCCTCCAGGACCTCCAGGCCGTTGGCCGCGAGGTCTACCCGGTAGCCCAGCTTTTCCAACATGCGAACGGCCACCTTCTGGTTGATGATATTGTCCTCGGCCAGCAGGATCCTCACGCTGGCCTGGGCCTGCTTCTCAGCCAGACTATGGCGAGTGACCAGTTCCGGTGGTGCAGGCATGCCGGCCGGCTCGGCGGGGGCCTGGAGCACTGTGGTGAGGCAGGTGTAGAGTTGCGCCGCATGCACCGGCTTGGAGAGGTAGGCGGCATAGCCGGCTTCGTGCGCCGCTTTGGCATCGCCGCGCAGCCCCTGCGACGTCACCATGACCAGCTTGATCCGTGCCAGCGCCGGATCGGCTTTGATCGCGCGGGCCAGCTCCAGCCCGTTCATGCCGGGTAACTGCATGTCGATAATCGCGAGATCGCAGGCCTGGCCTCGTGCCGCCGCCTGGCGCATGAGATCCAGCGCTTCCGGGCCATCCTTCGCCAGGACGCAATGGGCGCCCCAACGCTGGGCATAGAGTTCCAGGACCCGCCGGTTGATGGGGTTGTCATCTACAATGCAGAGCTGCAGCGGGTGCGCATCCCGGAACGCCAGGTCCCTGGCCGAGGCCGCGATGGGCGGTTGTTTGCCGAGTGGCACGGTGAACCAAAAGGTACTGCCTTGGCCGAGCTGGCTCTCCACCCCGATCTCACCGCCCATGAGTTCCGTGAGCTGTTTGCAGATGGCCAGGCCCAGGCCGGTACCGCCGAATTTGCGCGTCGTCGAATTGTCGGCTTGCTGGAACGATTGAAACAGGCCCCCTTGCGCCTCGGGGGACAGGCCGATGCCGGTATCACGGATTTCAAACCGGACCCGGACCTCGCTGTCGGTTTGTGCCAGCAGTTTCACGGCGAGGGTCACATCGCCGTGCTCCGTAAACTTCAGGGCGTTCCCCAACAGATTAATCAGGATTTGGCGGAGCCGCCCCGGATCGCCGCGTAGCGATCCGGGCACATCGGCGTGAAAGAGACAGGCCAGGTTCAGGCCTTGGCTGGCCGCGCGCGCCGCCAACAGGTCCATCACTTCGGCCACGGCGGTGCGCAGATCGAAGTCGATGGTCTCCAAGGTCATTTTGCCCGCTTCAATCTTGGAAAAATCGAGGATGTCGTTAATAATGGTGAGCAGGTGTTCCCCGCTGTTGCGGACGGTCTCGGCGAATTCCCGCTGCTCCGCCGTGAGATCCGTGTCGAGCAGAAGTCCCGTCATGCCGATGACCCCGTTCATGGGGGTGCGAATTTCGTGGCTCATGGTGGCCAGGAACTCGCTCTTGGCGCGGGCACTGGCTTCCGCCAACTCCTTCGCCACCAGTAATTCCTGCTGAGCCTGTTTCCGTGCGGTGATGTCGGCAAAGGTCACCACCGCGCCCTTGAGCAGGCCATCCTCGTAGATGGGACGAGACGCAATCTCGCAGAGGAAGGAGCTCCCATCCCGTCGCCATAACACGTCGCCCTCGATTTGTGAGGGCACTCCGGTCTTGCAGACTTGGTAGACGGGGCATTCGTCAAGGGGGTAAGGCGAGCCGTCTTGACGGGAGTGATGCACGATCTCATGCAAGTTCTTCCCGAACAATTCTTCCGGTTGATATCCCAGCTGTTCGGCGCCAGCTTGGTTGATAAAGATGCAATGGCCTCGACCATCCATCCCATAGATCCCGTCGGTCGTCGAATCCAGCAACAGACGAATGTCACGGTTCAGGCGGTCCTGTTCCGCCTCTTTTATGATTTGCTGCGTGGCATCGCGGACAGCCGCCATCGCGAAGGGGCCCTCCGCCGTTTCCGTGTAGCTCAGGCTGGTATGGATTGGAAACAGGGTCCCATCCTGCCGACGCCCGGTCAGCAGGAGGTTTGTCCCCATCGGTCTGTTGTTCGGCGCTTCATGGTAGCGCGCTCGATGCATCCGGTGGAGACCGCGAACAGACTCAGGCACCAGGACCTCGACTGGTTGACCGATCAACTGGCCCGGTGGATAGCCGAAGACATGGTTTACCATGCGATTGGTCAAGACGATGGTGCCGGCTGTGTCGGTCATGACGATGGCGTCCGGCGCCATCTCCAGCAAGAGGTGAAATTTCTGCTCGGCTGCCTGCGCCCGGGTGCGCCCCTCATTCTCCGCCTTCCACGACTGAGTCAGCCGGTGAGTGCTCCACAGGAGGACGGCGACCAGCGGCAGCAGCATGGCGATGCCGATCGCGCCGACCTTCCACAGGACGACCCTGACGGGAATCAGGATGTCGCCCCGGTCTACTCGCACCAGCACGCCCCATTGCAGCCCCTTGAGCGCTTTCAGGCCCTTGGTCTTGGCATAGCCGGTCACAACCTCGACGTTGCGCCGCCCATGCATTTCTTCAACGTATCCGGACGGGGCCTGATCGAGCAAGTTGGCTGAAGGGAGCCCCTGCTCCTTGAGGTTGAGCTGGCCCTCTTTCCTCAGCAGAGAATCGACGAATACATTGCCGGCATGATCCAGGAAGAGATATTCGATGCGGGCTTTGGAGCCCCATTGTGATTGGAGCGCCTGTACGGAGCGTGCGAAGACATCCTTTAGAATCGGCAGCCCTAAGCGGGAAAAGACGGCGCCGGTAAACGCCCCATCCTTATTGTGGATCCCGCTCATGAAGGTCACCGTGAGGACGCCATCTGCGTCCGGCACCGCGTTCTGGACGACGACGTGCGTTCCAGATTTCAGCGCCTTGAAGCCGGGCTCCCACCCCAGATTCGTCCCCTGGCTGGCCTGGTCTGTGGCAGCCAGGACGAGTCCATTGGCATCGGTGACTCCTGCCCAGCGATAGACGGGATAGACGTCCATCAACGATTGGAGCCGGTGCTCCATGACCGCATAATCCTGCCCCTGAAACACCTGTGACTGCGCGAGGAGCTGGATGTCGCCGTAGCGCTCAACCATCTGCATGTCCAGCTTATCCGCGATATTGTCTGCGGCCACAGCCAGGCTCTCACCAGCGGAGGCGACCATGCTCTTTTCAACTTGGCGGAGCGCGAGGCTTCCGGTCAGGAGCATGATCACGCTGATGGCGCCAAGCAACGCCGACAGCCATCGGGCCTGTGCGCGCATGTTCTGGAACCTCATCTCGTGGCCTCGTGATAATGTCGTTGTATCGGAGCCATCAACTGGAGGACGATACTGTCACCTCGGCAGCCGTGAGTGACCAAGGCCGATTCTACCCCTCTGGGTGTAGGCGCGCAGCTTTTTTTCACCGCTCCCCCTGAGATCACAGATGCCATGCTTCGAGGCGTTGCCCCACGGGAAATGTGAGCCTGTCGCAATCGTTGCTGTTACAGGACGTTACTACCCAATAACCTTCTCGGACTGTTCATTCATAAACTTAAGCGGGGGAGGGTGGCCTCAGATGGGAAAAGGGCCTCTGGCACGATTGCTTGACGTCCGCAATGACTATTGCAGGCCTCACGGGCAGGCTCAAAGCTGTTATAGTAGGGACCTCTTTGCCACGAGGCAGACAACCGAGGAGTATCAGCCGTTGGCATTGATGGCGTCTCCCATTGCTCAGACTCATCGTGCGAATCTCTTTTCTCGCCTGATCCGCCAGAGCCTCCAGGTTCGTCTCATCGCCTTGCTGTTGGTGGTGGCGCTTCCCCCCGTGACGCTCTCGATATGGTTTGCACATCATGAGTATGCGCACCTCCGACAAGCCACGGAAGACGATGCGCGTATCCTGGCCGCCCATATACTCGAGAGCCTGGACCGCCTGTTCTTTGAGCGCTATGGCGACACCCAGCTCATGACTCAAATCCCTGCGGTGCGAGGGATGGAGGCGGAGCGCCTGACGGCCATCGCGGAGGGATTGGTCACCACCTATAGTCCCTATTACAGCTTGGTGGTAGTGGCAGATCGGAATGGGATCATTCGGGCCGTTAACTCAATCGATGGGAAGCGACAGCCTATTTCCAGCCAGCAATTGGTTGGTCAGAGCGTACGTGGGCAACCCTGGTTTGAACAGGCGCTGATGAACCAGGGGGTCTCCATCTTTGATCTACAGGCCGATTCGCTGGTCCAACAGGTCTATGGCTCCGAGGCGCAACGGACTGTGACCTTTGCCAGCCGGATCCAGGGTCCTGCTGTGAGGGGGAAGGAGGGGACGACGGTCGGTGTCTGGTCGAGCCGGATGTCTGAGCCGACCATCGCACAATTGCTGCAGCCAGTGGAGAGATCGGTGGAAACTGGCGATGCCGTGCGTTTCGCCCTCTTTGCCAAGGACGGGCGGCGGATTGGCGCAGCTCATGAACAGAATTGGCAGGCCTCGCTGGATGTGATGCCCCAGCCGCTTGTGTTGCTCTCCTCCTCCGGTTTTGGCGCCTATCGGGGCCTCGGCTGGACGATCGGCGTCTTTCCCTCGGATGTGAGCGGAATGGCCCGAACGCCCTTCTCGATTCCTGTTTCCCTCGCCATCATGGTGAGCCTCTTGCTGGGACTGTTGTTCTTGTTGCAGCAGACGCGCAAGCATCTGTTGCAACCGCTGAGAGCCTTAGCCGTCGCAGCCCAGCAGATCGAGCAGGGGCAGGTGGCGGCCATCCCGCAAGACACGAATCGCGTCGATACGATTGGAGTTTTGCAAGGAAGGCTGGCTAGGATGGTTGGCGCCATTCAGACGCACGAGTCTGAGGCTCGATCGACCTCAGCGGCGCTCAAAAAACAGGCCGACGCCCTGAAAGCGTTAGTGCAGCAGATCAGAGAGATCTCGACTGAGTCGGGCGATCTACGACGCTTCCTCCAGTGCCTGACTGAATCAGCCTGTTCCCTCGTCAATGCTCGGTATGGTGCATTGGCCCGGTTTGACGAGGGGGGAACGAATGTCACGGAATTTATCGCGGTGGGAATGGATGAGGAGGCCCAGGCTGCCATCGGAAAATTTCCCGAGGGGCGTGGCCTATTGGGAACGCTGGCTCACAGCGAGGAGCCCCTGCGGCTGAAGGACCTGACGGCTCATCCATCTTCTGTCGGGTTCCCGCCCCACCATCCTCCGATGCATTCCTTCCTCGGTGTCGCCATCAAGACCCATGGCTGTTTTTTCGGCCACCTCTATCTGACTGAGCGGCAGGCCGGCGATGAGTTTACCGACGTCGATGAACAGATCCTTGTCGCCTTTGCGAGCCAGGCCGGTGTGTTGATTGAAAATGCCCTCTTGCTACAGAGCCTGCGTGAGACCGATGTCGCCCTCCGGGCCAGCAATCAAGAGTTGGAGAACTTCGTCTATGCCGTTTCGCATGATCTTCAGACCCCCCTTCGCGCCGTCCATGGCTTTGCCGACCTGCTCGTCGATCAAGCCAACGACCGTCTGAGCGAGCAGGAGCAGCATTATCTGGGCCGCATCCAAGCCGGCGCCAAACGGATGGAACGGCTGATCCATGATCTCCTGGAATATTCCCGCATCGACCGAATGTCAGCCGCCTTCACCTGGGTCTCGATGGGTGACCTGTTCGAACAGGTCAGACATGATTTGCAGGAGGTGATTCACTCATCTGGCGCGACCCTTCAGCTCAATGATCCCTTGCCGATTCTCTGGGCGGACCCTGCCAGGCTCAGGCAGATCTGGACAAACCTCCTGGCCAACGCGATCAAATATGTCGCGCCAGGCGTCGTTCCGCAGATCACGGTGTCCTGTCGAGAGGAGCAGGACCATGTCGTCTGTACAATCAGGGATAACGGCATTGGCATCGCACCGGAATTTCATGCGCGTATCTTCAAGCTCTTCCATCGTCTGCACCCGTCAGGGGTCTATGCAGGGACCGGCGTGGGGCTGGCCAGCGTGAAGCGAGGGGTAGAGTTCCATCGGGGCCGGATCTGGGTGGAGTCGGCTCTCGGGCAGGGGAGTGCGTTTCAG
Source organism: Nitrospirota bacterium (assembly GCA_026387615.1). Taxonomy (GTDB): domain Bacteria; phylum Nitrospirota; class Nitrospiria; order Nitrospirales; family Nitrospiraceae; genus Palsa-1315. The sequence continues at coordinate 12,909 of JAPLLI010000086.1, read as the reverse complement.
TTCACGATTCCCAAACCGTCGCCCTCGTCCTCGAGGCGCATGCCTGCGGCAACAGCCACTGAGCCGTCGCCGCTGACAGCCTAAGGGGTTGCGATCGTCTCTGGAGGAAGAACCCATGCGTGTGGCCGGAATTGACATTCTCCTGATCGAAGATAACGAAGACGACATTGAGCTGACCCGGGCCGCATTGAAGGTGGGCAAGAGCATCAAGAGCTTGACGGTGCTCAGAGACGGAGATGAAGCGCTCAGCTACCTGCTCGGCCATGATGGGACCGCGAACCCGCCACGTATCATCCCCAGCCTCATTCTGCTGGACCTCCGGTTGCCGAAGGTGGACGGGGTCGAGGTCCTCCGTCGTATCAAGCAGGAGCCGGTCCTTCGCCGGATTCCCGTGATCGTTCTGACCACCTCGCAACGAGATGAAGACCTCGTGCAGTCGTACGATGTGGGTGCGAACTCGTTTATTCGAAAACCGCTCCTATTTACAGCCTTTCAGGCCATGATGAAGACGGTGGAACTCTACTGGACACAGGCCAATATTCCTGCGGCCCAGGAGCCGGAGGATCCGGCAGCCAGCCAGCGGCAGCCGGCGATGAACAGGGAGCCCCAGGTCGAGTCTATTCTGCTGATCGAGGATGAGCCGGACGATATCGCGCTCGCCAGCCAGGCCTTACAACAGATGAAGGGCTCTGGCTCGATCACGATCGCCCGGACGGCTGAGGAGGGCCTCGCCCTGGCCGGGCAACAGGATTGGACGATGATTGTTCTGGATCACCAGCTGCCGGGCCAAAGCGGACTGGAGGTCCTTCCCACAATCCGGCGGCTGGCTCCCGACGCCGGTATCGTGATGTTCGCCGGCCAAGAGGACGAGGCGGTCGCCATCGCGGCGCGGCGCGCCGGGGCAGACTACTACCTCAAGAAGTCGTCGAATATGGCGAAGGAGCTGGTGGCGGCGGCCCGCGACGTCGCGGAAAAACGAGACCTCCGTCGGACGCTGGCAGAGACCAGGGGGCAATATCGCCGCGTGCTCGAAAATATGACAGACCTCGTCTATGAGTTGGATGTGGAGGGCCGTTTCCGTTATGTCAGTGCCTCGGTCAAAAATCTGTTGGGCTATACCGAACAGGACCTGATCGGCGCGCACTATTCTGCCATTCTCAGCCCGAACGATCTGCCGCACGATGGTCCCCATTTTCATGAACGACGCAAGGGGCTCCGGGCCACCAGGGACCTGCTTGTACGGATGAAGACCAAGGCCGGCGACGTGAAGGTCTTTGCCGTGAACGCGTCCGGGATCTATGCGCGCCACCGCCAATGGTCCGGCACGACCGGCATCGCGCGCGATATCACGGAGCGTCAGCAGACAGAGCAGGCGCTCCAGCGAAGCGAACAGATGCTCCAGTGGACATTGGAGCAGCGGGAACGGCTCGCGTTGGATCTTCATGACGGAAGTATTCAGTCCATCTACGGCATCGGACTGGGCCTCGAATACATGCTGCAACTGATCGGGAACGACCATCAAGAGGTCTCCGCTCGCCTCAAAGAGGCCAAGGCCGGCCTGAACGGCGTGTTGGCTGAGTTGCGCAACCTGCTCGTGGCCGAGCCTCCCGAGTTCCTCTTGCCCATGGATCTGGAGCAGGCGATGGAAGGGCTGGTGCAGGCTGCGCATCAGACGACGCCGACCCGTTTCAGTTTGGCCGTCGATCCGGCTGCTCTGGCGAGGTTGACCGGGGACAGGGGCGCGCAGATTCTGTTTATCCTGCGTGAGGCGATCAGTAACATTTCGAAACATGCGCAGGCGACCACTGGCGCTATCCGGGTTGGCCTGTCCGACGGTGTGCTGCGACTCACCATTGAGGACGATGGCCAGGGGTTCGACCTGGAGTCGCGCCAGGGAGCCGGGCATGGGTTGAACAATATGCAGACGCGGGCCAGGAAGCTTGGCGCGGGACTTGAGATCCTGTCCGCTCCAGGACGCGGCACCAGTCTCACGCTCCTGTTCCCAAAAGAAGAGGGACCGGCCGGGACCTGAACAGAAGCGGAATCATCAGTGGCATCGACCGGGGATGTCCGGCATCGTTCTCAAGCCACCGTCGTATTGGTAGGGGTTATCCCGTTGCAGGAGCTCCGGGTCAGGGTCAGCATTGTGTGGAGCTGGCGAGAGGAATTGAACCCCCAACCTGCGGTTTACAAAACCGCTGCTCTGCCATTGAGCTACGCCAGCTTGAATGAGGTCGGTGCGGACGAAGGCCGCGCGCACCGGCAGAAAGCTAGCAATTGCGTGGGAGCCTGTCAAGCGTGGCTCGTGCGAGCCGAAACTTATTGATGGCCGGTTGCCGGAGGGGTCGTCGGCTCGTCTGGCCTGCCGTTGCGACCATCGAGTGAGTCGTTCAGGACCCGGAGCGACTCATTGAGTAGATCGGTGGCACAGCTCAGGGTGACGTGAACTTGCTGGAGGGCTTCCCCCCAACGCCCTTCCTGTCGGAGGGTTTGGAAGCGGTGATGATGCTCTTCCATGATCGCCTGCTTCGCTTCCAGCATGAGTGCGTCAACAGCTGTCATGGGGCCTCCCATTCGTGCCTTCGACGTCGCAGGGTAACAGACCCAGCTGGCTGCGACAATTATACGAACGGGTTGGTCATGTGACGGTTTAGCTATTGCGCATAAACGTGAGTTATTGATCCAATTCTTCATCTGTTGTGTGGTGCGATTGTCTGCTTGCCATCTGGCGGCATCTCTCATCCAGCCCCCCTGGTTCGTTTGCTAATCCGGAAGAGCGAGGCGGCTTGCTTGCTTGACGGTTCGTGAATAACGGGGGTATCTTGTCGCGTACGATTCATTCATTGAGGAGGAGCTGATGCGTAAGATCTCAGGATGGTCTCTGGTCGTGGTTGGATTCCTTCTCACTGCCTGCTCCTCAACCGAATGGGTTCATCCCAATAAGCCAGGGGATGCGTTCACGAGCGATTACAATAAATGCCAGCAAGATGTTTCACGAGACCCTAAGCTGCAGCAGGGCTTGCAGGTACTCCTTCTTAATGCCACGGAACGTTGCGTCCAAAAAGAAGGCTGGCGGCTGATCGAACGGGAGAAGTAGCTGTTCTTTTCCCTTCTCCGTTTTCTCTCTTGTCGAACATCCACCGTGTACTCGTCTCCACGCCATGAACTGACTAGCGCCACTCCGGCGTGAGCGCGGGACAGCGGCTCACGCGACTTCCAGAATCGCCCAATCGCTCCATTCTATCGACAATTTACACATAGTTTACAGGGAATTGACTCAACTGGAATGTGTCGCCGGTAAGGTAGCTGCACATGAAGATGCAGAACCCGGTTACCTCAACCCTGGAGCAAGTGATGAAGAACCCAGACGCCTATCTGTTCGTACTCGTAGTCACGCTCTTGCTCGCCGCGCCAATCGTGCGGGCCATTCAGACATTACTGGCCATGCGGGCACGAGTCATCGTCCCTCTTCTTCGGGTACAGACAGGACAACAATTCACCACAATGATCGCCTCGGTCCGAACGATAGAGGCCGTCCTCTGCCCCCATTGCGCATCGTCTGTCGATCACCATATCGACGTGAACCCAACCACAGTCACACAACCAAGGGAGGCCCTATGATCACCGTTGATCGGCTCATGACTCGCCACATGGTCAATGTCGAAGCCGGCACCTCAGCCATTGATGCGGCGAAACTGATGAAGAATCACAAAATCGGAAGTGTATTTGTGCTGGAGCAGGACCGTATCGTCGGCATTGTGACGGAGCCGGATATTGTCCGGAAAGTCGTCGGAGTAGACGGAGTGCCCTATGGCATTCCGGTGGAAGACATCATGAGCAGCCCCGTCATCGGCATCGACGGCCGCCGGTCTGTGACGGACGCGGCTGATCTGATGGAGCGGCATGGGACCCGCCATTTGGCGGTGCTCAAGGACAACTCGATTGTGGGGATTTTATCGGTGCGCGACCTGCTGCACCCGGTATCCATCGATGAATTTTAAGCGTTCGTGGCTCACGGTACAGGATCTGTCACATGAAGGGGGATTCGCAGACATGGCACTTGATCTCTTCAACTCACTCTTTGCCCTGGGCGCGCAACTCACGCTCGTGGTCGGCGCCATGCTATTCATCGTTTCAATCGGCCGGGATTTCCGCAATATGTTTTCGAGGCACGAATAGGAAGATGACCCAAATTTCCATGACACAGACTCTACCGAGCGGCTGGCCCAAGCGATTTATTCTCATGCTCACGGACTATGACTTCACGCGTGTCTGGGAGGCTGGCACGCGATTCATTCTAAGCCTGCTCACCCTGACGATCCTCCTTGGTCTGGCAGGTGGGGTCGTCAAAACGTTTCTCGACCTGCGACTGCTCCTCTCCACGGATCTTGAAGTCGCGCTTCGGCACATCATCGTCGATGCGCTCACCTTGCTTGCCGTGGTGGAAGTTTTGCGGACGACGCTGACCTATTGTTCAGACGGGCGCGTGCGCGTCACCTTTATCGTGGATACGGTCCTTGTCGTCATGTTGACGGAGATCATTTCCCGATGGTTCACAGGCGGGGAGTGGCATCAATTCGCGATACTGGGCGGCATCGTCATTACGCTGGGGCTCATGCGCGTCGTGGCCATCCGATACAGCCCGGCGCCGCCATCGGTGGCACAACAGGCCAGTCAACCGGGATCATCATGTCCCTAATTTTTTCACCAGGAGGTCTTTATGCCGACATGCGTACTGCTTGAATCAGGGCCGGATGTCTATTCCTCACGATTGGGGCGTTCATCTGCCGATATGCTCACGGCAACCATCCTCGACCATCTCGAGGAGCAGACCGTCATCACGCTGGACTCGCTCGTCTGTCTCATGCCGGAATATAGCTGGAATCAAATTTTTCACCGCGTCGACGCCCTCGCCCGATGCAAGAAAGTTGTCCTTCGACGACATCGATTTGAGTACACGCTGTTCTCGACCACGTTCGTCGCGTAAGCGGCTCCTTCTCGAAGACGGGTGCCTCCATCCCGTCCCCTCATGTTTTCTACCTGTTCAGCCCAACCGTGAGAAGCCAGACCGGCAGGGAACGGGCATCTGCCCGACAATCCTGTGGCTTGTCTCGAGCGAGGCCTCGCGCTGACCGTTTTCGCGTAACACGATACGCGCAACGAAGCGATGAGCGACGCTCGTGGCCGTGCATGGATCGAAGTTGTTGGAGGGGAGGCTATCGCAATGAGGGGAACGCGGTGATTGACGCTTGCGATCGAGTGACTCCGCCAGGAACTATTCCTTACAGCAGAGTTTCAAGGCCGGTTATCGAGTGATTGGTAGCGGCTGCCCGGCATCTGCCAATTGCACGTTGACCCGCACGACCCCTTCATTGAGCTTCTGATAGGTATAGCCCTCGAAGATCTTGGGTAAGGCGTCGGCCTGCTCCTGTTTGGTGATGAGGGAGAGGGCTGGCACATAGCGCCCTGCGGGGACTTTGACACCGATCAGTTTCGCTCCCGGCTCGATCACAACGTGCTCTCCAACCTCGCTCCTGAATACGAACGACTGCATTCCTACGAAGGTATCGTTGCCAACTTTGGCAGGACCGTGGACCTGGCATTGATGGGCCAACGAGACTCGCTGCCCGATATAGACGGAGTACTTCTTCCCCTCGACTTCCACTTCGTTTTCAAGTAGCTCATGGCCGCCTTCGAACGTCTCAAGTCCGTGCACGACGACGCCATCCTGCACATTACTGTTATCGCCAATGAAAATATGTTCTCCTTCGTCCCCGCGAACTGATGCCCCAGGAGCGACAAACACGTGCTCACCGATGACGGTCGAGCCACTGACCGCCCCGAGCGGGTGGATGCGCGCGGTCTTAGCAATGACCGGCACATCGACGTCGGGGTTGAACGTGGTCTTCACATTCGGGGCCACCCAGCCGATCAACAGGATGCTTGCGACCAACACGTTGCAGCTTAGGCTGAGGGCTAACAGTCTCGATCGGGTCATACCTTCTCCTGCTCTCATGTAACGACGTGAGTGTCTTCGAGCCGGAGAACGGCAATCCGGCGGTAAAGCGGCCACTATATCGTCTAGGCCGTTATCGGACAAGAAAATAGCCTTCCAGCAGAAGAGGCGTGGTGGCGAATAACTTCTAAGAGGGATGACGTTAGAACGCGACGGCGGGGTAATTCTTTTGAATGGGAGGATTTCTTAGAAGAGGCTTGGCTTTCACGGCCTCGAGGAGCGGCGGGGCGTTCCAGATGATTTTGTTTCCCGGAGCGAGGCTCGCAGCCAGAAAGTAATGTTTCTTCGCCTCGGCGGTTTCTCCCTCGTGATCGAGCGACACAGCCAGGTTGTAATGGGCCTCTGCCAATTCCGGTTGCGCGACCACGGCTTGCTGAAATGCTTGGGAGGCCCGGTTCCAGTCGCCTGCCAGAAAATGCCTGGTCCCTTCAGCCATGTAGGGGGCCGCCTTTTCGGAGGTCGTCGCAGGCGCTGCCAAGACCTGTGACGGAGGGACTGGGCGACTGGCCGCGCAAGCGGTGACCATTCCCGTCAGCATGAGAACGGCCATCCAGCTCAGAATTGTACGTTTCGATATGAGTGTCATGGCTCCCAATAGGGCTATGGACTCGTGCGGGGGGCGACACGTCCGTTCTCTGGACGGAGCAGGGAGAGGTTCACGACCAGGGTCTTATCTGCCGGATGCCGCTCTTGCCAATCGGGGAGGTGGACATCGGCTTGCTCTTGCTTATGGGAGAGCAGGTAGAATTTTCGTCCAAGCGTGAGCAGCGGCTGATCGATGGGATCAATCATGTAACCAGGGACGGCAGGGACAATCGCATCGACTGGCAAGGACCAGAAATTCGCCATAACCATGTAGACCAGCCCCTCTTGTACGAATAGGCCGCCGGTCGTGTAGGCCAGGCCGATCGATGCATCGTTGACCCGCCGATAAAATGTCACGATTTCATGTGAGGCTGCCTGCGCCAGGGCTTCAGCCAGCGGCCCGGAGATGGCTGCCAGGTCCGTCTGGGAGAACACGGGGCGAGGTGCGGACCAGCCGTTCACCACACCGAAAAGTCGGTCCGTCTGCACTTGAATCCGCATGCCGCTGAGGAGCGCCCGCATCGTCTCAGGCGAGAGGGGCGCGGGATGGGCATGGGGACGCGTGGCCCGCTCGTCCGTACGGATTTCTATCCGCGTTACCTCATTTTCCATGACGACTTTCGGCGGAGGATTAGTGACACAGCCTGCCAGCAACAGAACGGCGAGGAGCCCGATTCCGAACGATGTCACATGAAGCGGCATATCGATTCCCTTATACGTCAACCGGATACAGTCTAACAGCCTGCGGCCGGAAAATCATTGTGCGGATGATTTTCCGGCCGTGGGTGCATGATCGGCGGAGGCCTCACGCACAAGCATGAGGCCTCCGTAGGATCATGAAAGCGCTACCTCGTAAAGGCCTTGAGGAGCGTCTGATTTTTCTCCTGAATCGTCTGCGGCAATGGATAGACTTTCGCCGCCAGCACGACCGCCTGTCCTTGAGCACTATTCACATAGCGTAAGAACTCCAGCAGCACCGGATGCATCTCCGACTTCGGGTCGCTGTTGATGTACAAATACAAGGGCCGGCTCAGGGGATAGGAACCGGTCGTCACCGTCTCGGCCGTAGGAGCTACAGCCTGGTCACCATCGGTTTTGGCCAAGGGCACGACCCGGATATCGGAAATGTTGAAGCCGATTCCGGCATAACCGATCGCGAAGGGATTGCGGGCAATCGTCAAGACCTCGCTTGCAGAGCCTGGCTCCTCAAGGACCGTGGACTTTTGTGGTTTGCCATGCAGCACCAGCTCGGAGAAAAACGTCTTGGTGCCGGAACGATTGTCACGGCCGTAGACGTCAATCGGCGCTTGGCTCCAGCGATCGCCCAAGCCGAGCTGGCCCCAAGTCGTAAGGGGCGATGCCGAGCCAGTTCCGTAAATGCTCGCGAGCTGCTCAAGCGAGAGGTGCGGAATTGGATTGCTGGCATGAACGTAGATGGCCACCGCATCCATGGCAATGGGAATCGCCAGCGGCTCATAGCCGAATCGCGACGTGAAATGTCCATGTTCCTGTTCGTTCAAGGCGCGAGAGGAGGCAAAGACGGTGACAGTGGACGCTCCCTCGGTTCCGGTGCCGCGCGCTTTGTCCCCACGGCGTTGCCCGGAAAGCCCCAGCACGAACTCTCGCAATCCTTGCGAAGACCCGCCCCCTTCCACCGCGACCTTGGCCTTCGGATGGTTGCGGGAAAAATCCGCAGCCAGCTTGACCAGGAGAGGCCTCATGGTGTCGGAGCCGGCAATGGAGAGACGGCCTTCAACGGCTGTCATGGGCTGGTAGGCTTCCGTGGCGGTCACATTTGCGACTCGGATGATCCGTTCCACCTGTTCAGCTCCGGCGGTCGAGCCGGTCCCTGATAGCAGGGCAACGATCAGCCCTGCCGCGAGGACCGATGGTTTCAGTATTGTCTGGGGCCTATTCTGCACGTTCATTCAATCTCCTCCTTCATTCAATCCCAGATCACTGAGCCTTCTCAGTGCACAGGGACTGCGTCTTCCCCGGTTCAGGGGAAGACGCGGGTGATAGTTAGTTCCAGAGCCATTGCGCTTGGAGACGGAGCATCTGCATATTGAAAACCTGCTGGCTCTGCCCGAATGTCAGCGCCGACTCATCGGCGGCAGATGACGCGGCATTGGTGCCATGCTTAAAGAGGTATTCCGCCACAAAGCGCCAATGGGTGTCTGGCTCCCAGACCAATCCAGCATTGACGTTTTTGCTGTCATAGTTCGCGCCTGAGGTGCTGTTCTTACTGCCACCGTAATATTCGCCGTAACGGACGTAGGGAGTGACCAGGCCCGTATCTGAATAACGCCAGGTGTAGTTTCCCTGTATGTAGCCTCCATAGAGGGACGCTTCCCGGAGGAAGCCATCGGAGCCCCGTTCAGGACCCCGTCCGACCACCGCTTCACTCATGATTCCCCAGGGCTGTGGAGGCGTCCAGACATAGGCGCTGAGACGCTCATCCCTGATCGTGCAAAACCCATCGGTGCTGATGCTATGGCTGCAGCGCGTGGCCCCTGTCGTCATCGAAGTCACACCAGTGGCATCCCAGAGACCGGTGTAGGCATGGGCGCCGACATCGATGAGCCGTCCGTTCGGCAGCTCAAATGGGTACGATATTTTCCCCGCAAAATGTTTGTCTTTGTTGTAGTCGACGGCGTTCCGCCCCTGGCCGTTATACATCTGGAATGCGATATTGCCATAGTCCCCAGGACCGTTGTGATACTGGGTCATCGTTTGATAGCGGGCCTTGGATTCCGGCGTCGTATAAAATAATGCGATACCCATATCCCGCTCGCCAGGAGCGCTGGTTTGAATGGATTCATGGCGGTCCAGCTCCTGCCTCTGGCTGCTGGTCCTGAGGGTATCGAAGCTGACCAGCGCCCGCTGCATGCCGAACCGGAGGCGCCAGGTTTGATCCTTCGTGATCATATAGTCGGCAAAGGCGTCGACGAGATTCACCACATTGCCGGTATTATATCCGTCACCTTCGAAGGCAGGCTGGATGAAGAAGAACAGCCGTTCCGATGGTTGCCCTGAAATCGGCAAGCGAATCCGACGGAAATACATTTTCTGGCCGCCGCCAACCGCTCCGATTCCATTTCCCTTAGCGATCACCGCCTTCGAATCGGTCAGGGAAAGATCGCCCTTGCCATTGTCATAAAACGACATGCGGGTCTGCACGAACCCCTGCATGCGCATACGCTCATACCAATGAGGGTTGGCCACCACCCCCTGCAGGCTCGATTGCTCGGCCGCGCGCGCCTCGCTCTCCGCCTTGATACGGACCCAATCGTCCATGGATAAGATGCCCTTTTCGAGCAACACATCTTCGAGCTGGCTCGGTTGCGACTCGGAAAGGCCTGCCGAGCGAGCACCGGAGGAGGAGGCCGTGGCACTTCCCCCGGTCGCAGCCATTAGGACGGGCTGGGATTTGGATGGTGGCGGCGTGGAATGCAGCGCTTGCGCCTGAGCCTGATTGCTCCACGAACAGAGCGCCATCATCATGGCACATGAGAAGAGAAGGCCCCTTCGAGATTTCAGACGTATCGTGTTGCTCACCCTGTCACCCTCCTTGTGTTGTAGCCCCATGACAAACTCCCTGACATCTGTCGAGTTGCAATGAATCGTGGCCATAGCCAAGCGCACTATCAAGGATTGATGTGACGAGTGGGTGACCGGATTGTTACAGAATTGTTAACTTTTGAAGGAGGAGGAGATTTAGCGCGGCGTCACTGCGTTATAAAGCGGTTCCACTGCCGTTATCGGCTCCCACTTGAGAATCCCCAGAGAATCTTCGACATAAATTCGAGAGCGCATCCCGTTCAAGACCGAGGTCACTCCAGGAGTGCTAGCCAGCACCCACAAGGATTTCCTGGACAGCGATTCATTGCGTTTTTCTTCTGGTAACAGGGGATCGAGGACCGACGACAGCGAAGCGGTTCTCGCGCGACTCCGTTCTGTGGCCTCGCAGCGAAGTCCTCCCAACAGGGTGAGTAACTGCGGCACGTAGCGATCGCGCCAGTTATCCCACTGCTCGGCTGCCGTGCCGGTTAAGTGTCGAGAGAGGGCCTGCATGACTTGATTCATCTGGGGGGCGATCAATTGCTGTTCAATCTGTTCCCAATGTTCCAGCCCCTGGATGTGAGGCCGTATCCTGGTTAGCTCAGAGGCCCAGGTAAAGAAGTCGGCCGGAGCCATTCCTTGGCCATTATGCTGAAGGCTGGGGGCAATGGACTTGCGATATGCCTCTTCCAGCGCCGCCACGGTCCGGCACTGCCGGTCAAAATCCACCGGCTCGCCTTCGAGCGGAAAATCCGCCAATCGAATGACGCCGCTCTTTTTGGTCGGCATGGCATTGAGCGGACGATTGACGAGCACCGCGATCTCTTCTCGTTGCGCCACTGCCAGCACCGTTTCCCGTTGCTCCACTCCCGTATTGGGCGTCAGCAGAGCGCCTGCCTCATAGAGATTCATGGGACATTGCAGCACTGCGAAATGGTGACGGCCCATGCCTTGTGACGCAGTTGCAGCTTTTGCTGCCTCACACATGAGCGACAGCGACGTCGCTTCTGGATTGGATGGATCTGCTGTGACCGTATTCGACGACACGCCATAATGGCGGATCCGTCCCGTCGCCACTTGCGACTCGAAAAAGATGAAGGCCTGCTCAAGCCTGCGATAGAAAATCTCCCGCGTCGCCACGAGATCTCCACCAGCGTGACGCGCGGCCTCGGAAAGAAAGTATTCAGGATTGTGCAACAAGCAAACGTCGAGGGTGGCCAGTCCCAGCCGGTCCAGGGACAGGGTGAGTTGATCGGCCAGATACTCCGGGTGGAGACAATGCCAGATGCCCTCGCCATATTTCACCATCTCAGGGTAAGGGCGCCCGGCCTGTTCCCGAGCCTCCGCCTGTTTCAGATTCTGTCCTTGCACATAGCCGATTTTTGAGACGACGATCATCTCGTCACGAGCCACCTCTCCGCTCTCGATCAACTCGCGCAAGACAGAGCCGACCAATCGCTCGCTGTCTCCATCCATATAATTCGTTGAGGTATCGATCAGGTTTACCCCTTCTCGCAGCGCGTATTTGAGGGCTTCTCGATGTTCCGGCTCCCTCGTATTGACTCGATAGGTCCCGAATCCCAATCGGGAGGTCGTGAGTCCCGTCCCACCGAATCGGCCATAGCCCTGTTCCAGATGACTGTCAGGGCCTGACTGACTCAGGATGCGCCCGACATATCTGGCCGTTCCTTCAGGACTGGCAGCTCCTGGGAGCGCGGTGCCTTGCAAGAGAGGCTGTGGGGTCGTGTGATCCGTTCGTTGAGCTGCAGACAGAAGCGCTGCTGTGACCTCCCCTGGATCTGTGAGAGGCTGCTGACAGGAAAAACTCCGGCAGATATACAGAGCGGCCTTTCCCTCCACCAAGCCTTTACCTGCGAGCAGGGGATGGCAGGAAGGCTGGCCCGTTCCCTCGCTGGAGGCAATCACGCGGTGCGGCAAGAAGACGTCGCGGATTGCGAGCTGCAAGGCCTCCAATCCTGGATCGTTGGGCGCTCCCACGAGAGCCAATTCAATCGGCCCCTCTGCCAGGAAATCGACTACGGCAAGGCTCTTGGCAAAGGCCCTTGGATAGCGGGCCATCTGGCGCCCATAGGCGCGAATCCCTCCAATCGCTGCCTCTCGCAGGTCCTGGCGATCATAGTGGAAAGAGAGCCTGGCGAGGGCTGAGACCGCCACGGAGTTGCCGCTGGGCGTCGCGCCGTCAGCCCCTTCACGCGTGCGAATGATTAGCGTTTCATGTCCCTCAGCGGTGGTGAAGAAGCCTCCCTGGTCCTTGTCCTGAAAGGAGCGCACCATGGTCTCTCCCAATTGAAGCGCGGCAGTGAGATACCGTTCCTGCCCGCAGGCTTCATAGAGGTCGATCAATCCCTCCGCCAGATAGGCATAGTCCTCCAGGACCCCGTCGAGATGGGCCCGGCCCTGCCGCGAGGTACGGAGCAGCCTGCCATCAGACGTTCGATGGACCGACAAGAGAAAGTCTGCCGCCTTCCTGGCCCCGTCGAGGTAGCGGCTCACCCCGAACACACGGCCGGCCTCGGCCATCGCCGAGATCATCATGCCATTCCAGGCTGTGATGATCTTGTCGTCGAGCGCAGGCGGGACTCGTTGCTGGCGGGCGCGATAGAGAAGGGGACGCACGCGCTGAATTGTTTCGTGCAGTTCATCGCTGGTGAGGTCCAGCTCCTTGGTCACGGCCTCGATGGGCCGCAGCCGATTGGGGATGCTGTGATGTTCCCAATTGCCCTCAT
>JAPLLI010000194.1 GCA_026387615.1 Nitrospirota bacterium | reverse complement strand
TGCACGACCGGCGGAGTAATCTCCGGGAACTGGGCGACGGGTAGAAACTGCAGAGCGAGCAGACCCATTACGACAATGATGATGGACACCACCGACGCAAGAATAGGCCGGTCAATGAAGACGTGCGACGTCACAAGAGATCCTTATTGAGGCGTGGAAGAAACAGCGTCCGTGGCCGGCGCCTTGGTCGCTCCCCAGGGAAGGGCCTTCACCGGCGCGCCGGGGCCGATCTTCATCAGCCCGTTCACCACGACGCGATCGCCTGGCTTCAGACCGGAGTCGATAAGCCATTGGTCTCCCTTCCAGTCGGACGCAGCCACCTCTCGAACCTCGATTTTCTCGTCCCGATTCACCACATAGACGAAGGGACCCTTGGGCCCTTGCAAGACGGCACGTTGAGGAATCAGGATGGCGTCCGTCTTCGTATCGCCGGTAAATCGCACCTTCACAAATTGCCCGGGCAGAAGGGTCCGATCAGGGTTGGGGAAGGTGATTCTGGTTTGACGCGAGCCGGTTTCCGTGCGCAACCCAGGCTCCAACAGATCGAGGACCCCTTCATGGGGATAGACCGTGTCATCCATCAGCGTCAGCTGGCCTCGTAATTGGTAGACCCCCGGATGGTGGATTTTCTTCGATTCGATGTCCCGCCGCCGTTTGAGAATGAACGTCTCCGGCACATTCACCACCACATACATGGGATCCACGCGATGGACGATCGTCAACAAATCCGTTTGCGCGGACACCAGACGCCCTTCGTAGTAATGGCTCCGTTCGATCAAACCCTCAATCGGGGCGGTAATCAGCGTATTGTCCAAATCGAACTGCGCCTTGGTCAACTCCGCCTTCGCGCCCTGCAGCAGCGCTTTGGCCGTCAGGTCTCCGGCCACGGCATCGTCCACATCTTTCTGGCTGACCGCCTGCTCCGCAAGGAGCGGTTTCACGCGGGCCAAGTCCTGCCGTGCCTGCACCACCCGCGCTTCCGCCTCGGCAATCTTGGCTTTCGCCATGGCCACGGCAGCCTGGAACGGGATGGGATCGATCTGATAGAGCGGGTCGCCCTTCTTGACGTCACGCCCTTCTTGATACAAGAGGGCCTTCAACAGGCCGGTCACTTGCGAACGGATTTCCACCGGACGGGAGGCCTCAGCCTGCCCGATGAACTCCGGTTCATCCGGGATCGTCTGGCTGGCTACCGTGACCACCTCAACCTGTGTAATCTGCTGAGCCGGCGACGAGCCGGCCTCTCCCTTACAGCCGGCAGACAGCACCAATAGGAACGCCACAAGTCCCGAGGAAACGATTCTTGCAGTTGTGCGTCTCGTGACCATGCCCACGCCACTTCCATAAAAAAGCATCAGTAGTTCAGTCTACCTTTTTATGCACGTGGTTCTCTACCTGGACACCCCGCTGATCCAGACGCTCCATGACTATTCCCTCAGCCTGCCGAAGGGCGGACAGAATAATATCGGGAGGCTGAGCACCGGAAATCGAAAGGCTGCCGTTGAGGAGAAAATAGGGAACCCCGCGAATACCAAACCGCTGCCCGTTCGCCTCTTCGGCTCGAACTTCTTGAACAGCCTTGTCACTGGACAGAAAGGTCAGAACCTCTTCGCGATTGAGCCCACCATCGACTGCGACCTCGGTCAAGGAATCGAGATTCCCGATATCGCGCCCCTCCGTGAAGTAGGAGAAGAAGAGCGCCTCGACCACCTTATCCTGACAGCCCTGTTGCCCCGCAAACCAAATGAGACGATGGGCATCGAACGTATTCGGAGTCAGAGCGATCCTATCAAAGGCAAACTCGATCCCCTCCGCCTCGCCGGCTTGGGCGACCCGCTCTTCCATCGTCTTCAGAGACGCAGCGCCACCGAATTTTGCTTCAAGGTAGCTGCGCCGATCCATGCCGCCCTTGGGCATCGTGGGATTCAATTCGAAAGGGCGCCACTTCACCTGAACCGCTTGAGCAGGCCTCATCTCTTCGAGCGCCTGTTCCAGCCGGCGCTTACCGATGAAACACCAGGGGCAGATCACATCGGAATACACATCGATGTGGACTCCCACGTCTTGCTCATTCATCGAAACGGCCACCTTCCATACCTGCTCTTTTCTTAACGAAATACGCTTCACGAGCGACAAACGACGACATCAGTCCAGATGCCCCATCTTCCCCGCACGGTAGTCATTGACGGCTTGCGCCAGTTCGTCCTGCCGATTCATGACAAAAGGTCCGTATCGGGCAATCGGCTCGTCGATCGGTTCCCCCGCCATGACCAGTAACATCGAATCTGCTTGCGCCTCGAGCAAAATCGGCACACCGGAACTGGGCACGACTGCCAGCTGCGCCTCCGTGACCGGCTCCGATCCGTTCACTGCCACCTGCCCGCTGAGCACGAACAGGGCCACATTCCACCCTGCGGCAAATGTAAGCGCCGCTCTATGCTGCGCCAGGAGACGAAGGTCAAGGAGCTGCATCGGCGTGACCGTCGTGGCCGGTCCCTTGGCTCTGCCGAATTCACCCGCGATCACCCGAACCGATCCGGCCCCTCCCTCCAATGGCACAACAGGAATCGCTTCACACACCAAGGTTTGATACCTCGGTGCCATCATTTTGTCGGCAGCAGGCAAGTTGACCCAGAGTTGGACCGCCTGCAAGGTCCCGCCCTGCTTGGCCCAATCCCGCTCATGCCGCTCCTCATGCACGACCCCGGAAGCGGCCGTCATCCATTGCACATCGCCAGGACCGATCACGCCGGAATTCCCCGCAGAATCGCGGTGCGCCACTCTGCCTTGATAGACGATCGTGACGGTTTCAAATCCACGGTGAGGATGCTCACCGACGCCGCGCGGCTGATCCGTCGCGGGATAGAAGGTCGGTCCCGCATAGTCCAACATGAGAAAGGGACTGACCGCGCGATCGATCTCATTGCTCGGAAACAAATTCCGCACATGAAACCCGTCGCCGACCACATGGGTCGAGCCTGGCTCGTACAGACGGACTTGATCCATCATCCCTCCCATTGCCTCATGACCGCACCCACCGACCATTCATGTGTAATTATACTGTTCTAGCCTGAACTCAGGAAGGAAGGGGGGATCTTCTGGTCAGAAGTCGGCTAATCTACGCATAAATTAAGCGACGCCTATTCCACGCTACGGCTCTTGAACGAGACGGCAGGATTGTCCAACTGCGCCCGTCGAGCGAGGCCCTTCCGAGGGCGCGCGCTCCGGGAGCACGGGACAATGCTAGACCGCTTCGTTGCTCACCGTCGATCCTTCATCGCCCGCTCTACTTCCCGGCCTGCTTCACGCGCCTTGTCGGATTCCCGGCGGTCATGCTGCTTCTTGCCTTTGGCCAACCCGATTTCAACCTTGGCCAGGCCCCGATTGGAAAAATAGATGCGGAGCGGGATGATCGTGAGTCCTTGCTGTTGCGTCTTGGCCAGGAGCTTATTGATCTCCTTCCGGTGGAGGAGCAGCTTCCTAGTACGTAGCGGCTCGTGGTTCGAGATGTTCCCGTGGCTATAGGGGCTGATGTGACAATGGTGGAGAAACACCTCGTTGCCCTTGACGCTGGCGTAACTATCAGACAGATTCACGCGCCCCTCGCGCAGAGATTTGACCTCCGTGCCCTGGAGCATGATGCCCGCCTCGAACTTCTCTTCAATGAAATAGTCGTGGTACGCCTTGCGGTTCGTGACCACCGCTTTCTCGAAGCTGGCTCTCTCTTTTCCCATCAGGCGTCAGACTTTCATTGTCAGAGATCGCGATCCATCGTCCGTTCAGAATACCAGGAAATACGATCCACGCTGGCCCTGGTTCCGGCTGCTGCTTGCCGGAGCAGTTTTTGCTATGATGGCGCCATGCGTGGACTTAGTCCTATCGATTCCGTCTCCAGCATCCTCGAAGGGCTGACTCGTCGCCTGGGCCTCGAGTCCAAGCTGCTCGAAAGCCGCTTACGACGGGACTGGGTCTCCATCGTCGGAGAACCGATCGCGTCCAATACCTGGCCGGACCAAATCCGCTACAAAAAACTCTATCTCCTGGTCCACAACAGTGTCTGGCTGCACCAGCTCACCTTCCTGAAGCCGACGCTCATTCAGAAACTCAACCAGGTCGCCGGGGCAGATGTCGTCACCGATATCGTGTTGCGGATAGGGGAGCTGCCGGAAGCCGAGCCTGCGCCCCTCTCGCCCGGGGCCCTGCCTGCGGCCGTCTCACCCGCGAGCGACGAGCTACTGGCGGAAATCTCCACGCATGTGACCGGGATCCAGGATCCGGACCTGCGAAATCACCTCGCCCAGCTCATGGCGCAATCGCTGGCTCACCAACGCGATCCGAAGGCAGGCTGAGCGGGGCCTTAAAGAGCTGACGGGCATAGACCTGGGTGGCTGCCGTCTCCGGACCCTCCAGGATCGGGCCAATCCGCCCTTCCTCTTCCGACTCCGTCAGCTGATACAACCCACGCAAGGCTTTCCGAAAGCCGTCCCGCACATCCAGGTCTTCCCCCGTCAGATACTGGTGCAACATCAACGGTTCCGCCCAGGCATCCAGGGAAAAGATATAGATGGTGAGACGGCGATAGCGTTCAGTCGGATCGTCTGGCGTCGTCGGCCGGACCTTCATCGTTCCGAAATTTCTTGTCTCGCGGCCTACCTTGCGGAAGCGTTCGATCAATGTTTCGATTTCGCCGTCGCTCGTCCAGGGCGGAACATGGATCGCGACGGATGTATCTTCCTGCGATCCGATGCTGTAAGGAGGGATCGAACGATCGGGACGGCTGAGATACATCCCCCCCCAGATCAGAGCGAAGGATCCGACCAAGACGCCGATAGCCAACTTGACGACCGTATCCAGCGGCTTCTTCGGCTGGGATCCGGAGGGGGACGTTGGAGAAGAATCCTGCTCATGCATGGAAGGCTCAACGAACAAGGCGTGTGATGCCGCGCGTATCCGTTACGCGCCGCCTTCCTCTGGGAGCACCTCGACCGCTTCCGCCAAACGCGCGACGGCCACGACCCGGTCCCCCTCGCCATCGAGATCGAGGATCCGAACCCCCTGAGTATTGCGGCCGATCTCGCGGAATTCATCCACCTTGCACCGGAGCACCTTGCCATGAGCGGCCATCAGCATGATCTCGTCGCCGTCCCGGACTTGCAGGAACCCGACGGCGAGTCCGTTGCGCTCATTCGTCTTTACGCTGATGATGCCCTTGCCCCCGCGTCCCTGGATGCGATACTCGTTCACCGGCGTGCGCTTCCCGTAGCCGCCTTCCGTGACCGTGAGAATCTGGGTGGTGGAGTCCGGCGTAATGGTTTCCATGCCGATGACTTCATTGCCTTCCTCGAGCGAAATCCCGCGCACCCCGTGCGCCGTGCGCCCCATGGAGCGGACGTCGTCTTCCTTGAAGCGGATCGTGATGCCCTTCTTCGTGCCCAACAGAATTTCCCGCTGGCCATCGGTGACATGCACGCTGATAAGCCGATCGCCCTTGTCCAATGACAGGGCGATGATGCCGCCCTGGCGTGGATTGCCGTAGGCCGAGAGCTCGGTCTTCTTGATGATGCCATGTTTGGTCGCCATCACGACAAACCGGTCCTCGCGGAACTCCTTGACCGGCACAGTCGCGGTGACCTTCTCATCGCCGGACAACGCCAGCAGATTCACCAGGGCTTTGCCCTTGGCGGCCCGGCCCGCGTCCGGAATCTCATGGACTTTCAGCCAATAGACCTTCCCGGCGTCGGTAAAGAACAGGAGCGACTCGTGCGTGGAGGCGGTGAAGAGGGTCACGACAAAATCCTCTTCCTTGACCCCCATCCCGATTTTGCCCTTGCCGCCGCGCTTCTGCGCCCGATAGAGCGTAACCGGGTTGCGCTTGATGTAGCCGGCGTGCGAGATCGTGACGACCACTTCTTCGTTCGCGATCATATCTTCCAGCGTGATCTCCGCTTCCTCTTTCACGATCTGCGTGCGGCGTGCGTCCTGGTAGGCTTCGCGCACCTCAATCAGCTCGTCCTTGATGATCGTGCGCACCAGCGCTTCGCTGGCCAGGATCGACTTGAGACGCTCGATCTGCTTCAAGACCTCTTTATATTCCTCGATGAGTTTGTTGCGCTCCAATTGCGTGAGCCGCTGGAGCCGCATTTCCAAAATCGCATTCGACTGGATTTCGCTCAGCGTAAATTCCCGCATCAGGCCCACACGGGCTTCATCGGGCGAGGGCGCCCGGCGGATCAAGGCAATCACCGCATCTAAATTATCCAACGCGATCTTCAGGCCCTCAAGGATATGAGCCCGCTCTTCCGCCTTGCGCAGTTCGAACGCAGTCCGCCGGACCACGACCTCGCGCCGATGCTCGATGAAGTAATGCAAAATCTGCTTGAGATTCAAGACTTCCGGCCGCTTGTTCACCAACGCAAGCATGATGACCCCGAAGGTCGTCTGAAGCTGCGTAAGCTTGTACAGGTTATTCAACGTGATGAGCGGAATCTCGCCGCGCTTGAGCTCGATGACGACGCGGATGCCGTCCCGATCGGACTCATCGCGCAGATCGGAAATCCCTTTGATCCGTTCTTCCCGGATCAACTCGGCAATCTTTTCGATCAGCTTGGACTTATTGACCTGATAGGGCAGCTCCGTGACGATCAACCGTTCGCGATCCGTCCGTTCATCGGTCTCGATCTTCACTTTCGCGCGCAAGGTCAGGAGGCCCCGTCCGCTCTCGTAGGCGGACTTGATGCCGGCCGTGCCATAGATGAAGCCAGCCGTCGGGAAGTCGGGGCCAGGAATCTTCTTCATCAACTGAGGGATCGTGATGTCCGGGTTTTCCAGGAACTGGAGAAGCCCCTCGATCACTTCGCCCACATTGTGAGTCGGGATGTTGGTGGCATAGCCCACCGCGATGCCGCCCGCGCCGTTCACGAGTAGATTGGGGATTTTCGAAGGGAGCACCAGCGGTTCGACCAGCGACTCATCGTAGTTCGGCCCGAAGTCGACTGTATCCTTGTCGATATCGGCGAGCATATCCTCGGCGACCTTGGTCAATCTGGCTTCGGTATACCGCATGGCCGCCGGCGGATCGCCGTCGACCGATCCGAAGTTGCCCTGCCCGTCCACAAGCATATAGCGCATGTTGAACGGCTGCGCCATGCGAACAAGGGTATCGTAGATCGCGCTGTCTCCATGGGGATGGTAGTTCCCCATGATCTCGCCGACGATCTTGGCAGACTTGCGGTAGGCCCGGTTCGACGCCAGACCCATTTCGTTCATACCGTGGAGAATCCGGCGATGGACCGGCTTGAGGCCGTCACGCACGTCCGGGAGCGCCCGGCCCACGATGACGCTCATCGCGTAACTCAGGTACGACGAGCGCATCTCGTCTTCGATGGCGATATGTCCTAACCGTTCATCAGGGGGCATTCTGACTCCTCGTTATCCGTCAATCGTCACTCGTCATTCGCGAAACCGAGGATGGGGGCGCTGCTTCTCCTCGCTTGACGAATGACGGATGACGGTAATTACACGTCTAGATTCCGGACTTCCAGCGCATGGGCTTGAATGAAGTTTCGACGGGGCTCGACCTCATCACCCATCAAAATCGTAAAGATCTCATCAACGCCAGGCACGTCTTCCAACTTCACTTTCAACAAAGTCCGGACTTCCGGATTCATCGTCGTTTCCCAGAGCTGATTCGGGTTCATCTCGCCCAGACCTTTGTAGCGCTGGATGGCGAGCCCGTGTTTGCCCTTGTCGAGGATCGCCTTGACCAATTCAGCCGTCGCGGGCAGGAGCTGCTCCTGATCATCGGATTTAATCTTGTACGGCGCCCGGCCGAACCCGATCACCGACGGTGACAGCTTCTGCAACTCACGGAATTCAGCCGAACCAACCAGCTCATGCGTCACATCAAACCCATGAGTGACCCCGTTC
The DNA here is from genome assembly GCA_026387615.1 of Nitrospirota bacterium. Classification (GTDB taxonomy): domain Bacteria; phylum Nitrospirota; class Nitrospiria; order Nitrospirales; family Nitrospiraceae; genus Palsa-1315. Next base: position 13,988 of record JAPLLI010000194.1, on the reverse strand, counting down.
ACATGTAACCGGCAGGTGACCTTGTTGGATTGATGCTCTTCGTCCTCGACAATCTCCAACGTCGGCATGAGCTTCGGATAGACCACCGCGAGCGTTTTCTTCACGTTGGCCACGACCTTCTTGAGGGCCTCTTGATCCTTGAGCAACTCGCGATCCAGTCCCGGCTCATCCACAAAGGCCCGCACCATGCTGGCCTCGTGCGGTTTCTTGTTCATGCGACCGAGCAGGGTCTCGAAGCCGATCAACTTCTTGAGAATGGGCAGGAGCCGCCGTCCCGTGACATAGCCCTGGGTCCCCTCCATATACACTTCCACATCCTCGACCGCGATGTCGGCCAGGTGTTCGTTCAGAGCCAATTCATCTTTGAGGTACCGTTCCGTCTTGCCCTTCTTCACCTTGAAGAGCGGCGGCTGCGCGATATAGATGTAGCCCCGTTCCAGCAACTCCGGCATCTGCCGGAAGAAAAACGTGAGGAGCAGGGTCCGGATATGGCTTCCGTCCACGTCGGCGTCGGTCATCAGAATAATCTTGTGATACCGGGCCTTGCTGATGTCGAACGAATCTTTGTCGGGCTTGTCACTGTCTTCGCGCTTGCGGCCGATGCCGGTGCCGAGCGCCATGATCAAGGTCCGGATCTCGTCGCTCGACAGCATTTTGTCGAAGCGCGCCTTTTCGACGTTGAGGATCTTGCCCTTGAGCGGCAGGATCGCCTGAAACTTGCGGTCGCGCCCCTGCTTGGCGGAACCGCCGGCCGAATCTCCCTCGACGATATAAAGCTCGCTCATGGCCGGATCTTTTTCCGAACAGTCGGCCAGCTTGCCGGGCAGCGAGCCGCCGTCTAACGCACTCTTGCGCCGGATCAGATCCTTCGCTTTGCGCGCCGCTTCACGGGCTCGGGCCGCGTCGATCGCTTTGCCGATGACCTTGCGCGCCACGGTCGGGTTCTCTTCGAAATAGTTCCCGAGGGCCTCGTTGACGGCAGCCTCGACGATGCCCTTCACTTCGCTATTGCCCAACTTGGACTTCGTCTGTCCTTCGAACTGAGGATTCCGGACCTTGACGCTGACCACAGCGGTCAACCCTTCACGAACGTCATCGCCGGTGAGCGATTCGGTATCTTTCTTGAGCAGGTCGTTGGCGTTCGCGTAGCTGTTGATCGTGCGGGTGAGCGCGGCCTTGAAGCCCACCAAGTGGGTGCCGCCTTCCTTGGTATTGATGTTGTTCGCAAAGGAAAACAGGTTCTCGGCGTAGCTGTCGTTATACTGGAGCGCGACCTCCAAGATCATCTCCGGCTTTTCAACCTGCACGTAAATCGGCTTGTGTAGCGGCACCTTGGCTTCATTTAGATGCTCGACGAACGAAACGATCCCGCCCTTGTACTTAAAGATTTGCTCTTTAACCGGTTCTTTCCGCTCATCCTTGAGCGTGATCTCGAGTCCCTTGTTCAGGAAGGCGAGCTCGCGCAGCCGCTGCGCCAGCACATCGAAGCTGAGGTCAAGGACCTCGAAAATCTGCCCATCTGACTTGTAGGTCACCTTCGTGCCGCGGCGCTTGGTTTTGCCCGTCATCTTCAGCGGGGCGGTCGGCTTGCCACGCTCATAGCGCTGTTCGAACACCTGGCCGTCCTGCCAGATCTCCGGCTCAAGCCATTCGGACAGAGCGTTCACCACCGAAAGACCGACGCCATGGAGTCCGCCGGAGACGGTATAGGCCCCCTGCTCGAACTTGCCGCCCGCATGTAGGACGGTGAGCGCCACTTCGGCCGCAGACTTCTTTTGGGTGGAATGCATCCCGGTTGGAATGCCGCGGCCGTTATCCACGACCGTGACACTGCCGTCGATGTGGATCGTCACCTCGATCGTCTCGCCGAATCCCGCCATATGTTCGTCGACACTGTTGTCGACGACTTCATAAACGAGGTGGTGGAGGCCGTCTGCACCGGTGCTGCCGATGTACATCGCCGGACGCTTCCGCACCGCGTCCAGGCCTTCCAACACTTTGATTTGATCCGCGCCGTAACTCTCGGATTTCGGTGTCGTCTCGCTGTCGTTACTGGCCATCAGTCTCCCGTTTCAATACCGCCACCGGCTCTCGCGTTCAGCCGTCAATCCGACGGACGTCCGCTGATTGCCAAGGCTCAGCTAGATTTTAATCGGCATCACGACGCACTTGAACCCGGGGCTGTCTGATTCCTGGATCAAACAGGGGCTCAACGCACTATCCATTTGCAGAGAAATCGTCTCTCCATCCATCACCCCAAGCACATCCAGCAGGTAGCGGGCGTTGAACCCTGTGTTCAAGGCCTCACCCTCATACTGCGCCGCCAGCTCTTCAGTCGCTTCCCCGAAATCGGGATTGCTGGAAAACAGAGTCATCTGCCCTGTGACAAACGACACCTTCACGGCGTTCGCCTTATCGCGGGACAACACGGAGACACGCCGGAGCGCACTTTCCAGCTCGTTGCGATTGACCCCGATCTTTTTACCGGTTTCTTTCGGCACCACTTGCTGATAATTCGGATAGTTCCCTTCCATCAAGCGCGAGGTCAACAGCAGCCCGCTCTTCCGGAAGATCATGAGATTTTTGGTGAACCCGATCAGGGGCTCTCCCTCGCCGCCCTCCTCCAGAAGACGCTGCATCTCATGCGCCGCCTTCTTGGGAATGATGGCCTTGATCTCTTGCGGAATCCCTTTAGCCCCGGTGCTGCCGACCTCCTGCTCCGCCACCGCCAACCGATGCCCATCGGTGCCCACCAGCCGCAGGATCGTTTTCTTCTCAGAGATAATCAGGGTCACCAACAGACCGTTGAGGATGTAGCGCGCGTCATTGTCCCCGGCCGCGAAGAGTGTCTTGCGAATCAGTTCTAAGAAGCCGGCCCCGGCGAGGGGAATGAGCCCTTCCCGTTCGATCGTGGGCAGCGCGGGATAGTCGGTGCTGGGGAGGCCGACGATCTTAAACTGGCTCTTGCCGGCTTGAATCGTCGTCCAGTTATTCTCACCTGACGTAATTTCAATGTCGCTGACCGTCAGCTCCTTGATGATCTCATAGAGCTTCCGGGCTGAAACCGTGACCCCTCCGGGCTTTTCCACAGTCGCCTTGTAGAGGCCGCGCATGCCGATCTCGAGGTCAGTGGCGACAATTTCCACCCCCTCCTGCTTCGCCTCGATCAAGATATTCGAGAGGATCGGCATCGTATTGCGCTTCTCGACGACACCTTGCACCCGTTGGAGACCCGTCAAGAGTTCCACTCGTCCCATACGTAGTTTCATAATATCTTTCCCCTTCGCGCGCGGCTTATGCCCGTAGGATCTGCTCCTTCAAGCTGTCCAGCGTCGCACTCAATGTACTGTCGATATCTTTCGCTTTAATAACCTGCTTGCAGGCATGGATGATCGTCGTATGGTCCTTGCCGCCGAACTGCCGCCCGATCTCGGGATAGGAAGAGTCCGTGAGTTCCCGACAGAGATACATGGCGATCTGTCTCGGATGCACCAGCGTTTTACTCCGGCGACGGGATTTCAAGTCGGAAATCTTCACGTGGAAGCGCGCGCCCACCGTTTCCTGAATATCATCCATCGAGACGATCTTTTTCTTCGTACCGATCAGATCCCTGAGCACGTTCTTTGCCATTTCCAGCGTGATCGTTTGACCGGTCAGGGAGGCATACGCGCCTAAACGCACCAATGAACCCTCGAGCTCACGAATATTACTCTTCATCGTGGTGGCGAGAAACTGGATGACGTCTTCCGGCAACGTAACGCCCTCATCCTCGGACTTTTTCCGCAAGATGGCAATACGTGTTTCTACGTCCGGCGGCTGGAGGTCCGCGATCAGGCCCCACTCAAACCGTGACCGTAACCGTTCCTCGATATCCGGCATGTCCTTCGGGAAACGATCGCTGGAGAGGACAAGTTGCTTATGCGCTTCGTAGAGGGCGTTGAACGTATGGAAGAATTCTTCCTGTGTCCGCTCCTTGCCCGCCAGGAACTGAATGTCGTCGATCATCAACATATCGATATGGCGATAGCGCTTCCGCAGATCCATCATCTTGTCATAGCGAATAGAATTGATGACCTCGTTGGTAAACTGTTCGGTCGTCAAATAGGCAATGCGGAGATCCGTCCGTTCCGCCACATAGTTGCCAATGGCGTTCAACAAGTGCGTCTTGCCCAGCCCCGTCTCCCCATAGATAAAGAGGGGGTTATAGGCTTTCGCCGGCTGCTCCGCGACTGCCATACAAGCGGCATGAGCAAATTGATTTCCCGCACCTACCACAAAATTCTTGAACGTATACTTGGGGTTGAGCTGAATGCCACGCTTCGGCCTGGCTCCGGTGGTCTGCCGACTGACGACAGCGGCACTCCCGCTATTCTCCTGCTGCTTCGTTGCCGGCTTATGAGAGATCGCAAAGGTGATCGTGGTCTCTTCTCCACCCCTGGCAGCAGAGATGGCTTCCGTCAAAAGAGATCCATAATGCTGGCTTAACCAATCACCAAAGAACTTATTGGGGACGCCCAAATGGGCAATAGAGTCCTCTATCCGTTCCAGGTAAATCGGCGTAAACCACGTATCATAAACCTGTTTTGGCACCTTCTCTTGGATATAGACCAAGACATCGTGCCATAAGGTTACATTAGTCATAAATTCTGTATCATTCTTCATACACAGGCTTATTCACACCTGTGGATAACCTGATTTCTCATGCTGGCTTTCCTCTTGAGTCTGATCATTATCAGACTTTGAGTAGGCCTGAGCCATAATTCTAACCTGAACGCCCACAGGCTATAGACTCTGCATCCAGGGGTTACCCAGAGTCAATCCCCAAGGCCCTCCACAAGGACAGCGTGAAAGGGAATCTAAGAATTCAACAGCTTGGTTCCCATCCACAGTATCCACAGAACCTACTCTTACTCCTACTACGACTACGAACTCTCTTATACACACAACAATTTAAGAGAAGAGAGCTCAATAAACCTATAAAACAATGATGTGCTTCGATGAGAAAATCTTCTCAACAAGATCGTCATAGGACATTGTCGGATAGGAAGATCCTTCAGCGATTTCGTGAGTCGCCACGACAGCTCCCTTCACAGAAGGAGAAGGAGTTTCTATTGCTTGTTCAACAAAGACAATCTCGATATCGGCATCGCTGGCTTGAAAGAGCGATGCCGATAGGCGTTCCGGTTGTTGTCGAAGAAGATATAGCGTCGTTCCCATACAATGAGACAGATCCTTTAAAAAACGAGACTTCTATCAACTGACTGAATTAGTTGACGAATTTCATCTACTGATTGAGTCGTTATCGAAAATGCATCAGACCAGTTGTCCATGGTCGTTCCCGGTTCTACGACAAAGGGAATAGAGAGATGCTTAAAGGAAGGCAGATATTTTTCAAGAATATCGACATCAATGATTTCATCTGTATCTTTCATTAAAAGACGGGAAGCCTGTCCGAGAAGAACAACCGTCGTGTCATGATCTCCGGCACAAAGGCCTAAGGCAATACGAAGAGCTTCAACGGGACGAGCCGTTTCATAAGGATCTTCTGAAATGACCACCGCAATACGTTTCGACATACAAAACTCAATAATCTCGACCAGACCGTCTTATGTAAAAGCGAGAAAGCGATCACACCCGTCAATAATGCCAGACAATACAACCAACCCTGACAATGAAACCCGTGAATCAACTGAAGCGGTTGGAACCCCATGTTGCTGACAGCCATAAGCACAGACAGACATCTTCACTCCGGCATCAATCAAACCGACATAACGTGGATCCACAGCCACCCTTACTCCCTCATCGATGAGATAGAGATAGACCTCGACCTCTCGCCGCAAGGCAGCCTGAGCCAGTTGAACGACCGTCTCAACGCTGGGATGAGAGGGAGCTGTGGATAACAAGAGACCCAGCTTGCGAGCCGCCATGGTAATCCACAGGGTTAAAATCAGAAGACGTAAGTGAAATCAAACACTTATGAGATGAAGTCTGTTCGAGACTACGAGCTTTTCAAGACAAAGTCAATATCAAAAAAATGACTTTTTACGAAGGGATCGTCCGGGATTTCAGAAGGGTCGCCAGACCAATAAGAGGGAGTTCCTCTTGCGCTTTTGATTCGAGGTTTCGAAGAATAACGGAGCCTCGACCGGCCTCATCATCACCTAAGAGAATGGCATAACGACACTTCGAGCGATCGGCCTGGCGAAGATGGGCTTTGAGCGTCGCAGCACGATAATCACATTGGGCGGACAGGCCTATTCTACGGAGTTCATCAAGCAGCACCAGGCCAAGCTTGGTCCCCTCCTCTCCGAAGGCCGCGACATAATAGAGACATTCGTTGAGCGAGGACGAGGCTGTCTCCGGGAGCATCAACGAGACCCGTTCAAGACCGACGGCAAATCCTATGGCTGGAACAGAGGGGCCACCGAGCGTTTCCACCAACCCGTCGTAGCGGCCACCGGCACCCACCGCGTTTTGCGCGCCCAAATGGGTGGAGGTAATTTCAAAACTTGTCAAACAATAGTAGTCGAGCCCCCGGACCAAACGAGGGTTCAGCAAGTAGGGCACTCCAATGGCCTGGAGCCCGGCCAGAACCTGGTCGAAATGGGCACGGGCTTCCGGCGCGAGATGGTCGGTTAGCTTGGGCGCGGACTCGGTCGCAGTCCGGCATTCCGGTATCTTGCAATCCAATACCCGCAGAGGATTGGTTGTCATCCGTCGCCGGCAGTTGGCGCAGAGGCTGGCTTCATGCTGTGCGAGGAATGCCAGGAGGATCGGTTTATAAGCGGCCCGGTCGCCGGAATTCCCCAGACTATTGATCTCCAACGTCAGGTCCGGCAAGCCCAGATCCGAGAGCAGGCGCCACAGCAGCGCAATCGCCTCGACGTCGACGCGGGGATCCGCTGTGCCGAAGGACTCGACGCCGAATTGATGGAACTGCCGGAGGCGCCCGGCTTGCGGCCTCTCATGGCGAAACATGGGTCCGATGTAGAAATATTTCTGGGGGAGGGGATCCGCCGCCCGATTATGTTCGATGAAGGCGCGGACCGTACCGGCTGTGCCTTCCGGGCGCAAGGTCAAAGAGGTTCCATCCCGGTCGGGAAAGGTATACATCTCCTTTTCCACGATATCCGTGGCGGCGCCGATGCTCCTGGCAAAGAGCGCGGTCAGCTCGAAGATCGGGATCCGGATCTCCTGATAGCCATAGCAGAGGGCCCAGCGCCTGGCCGTATCCTCGATGAAGCGCCACCGAGGCGTCTCATCCGGGAGAATATCTTTGACGCCCTTGATGCCCTTAATGATATCCATATGCCGCGACCATGGTGAAAGATTTTGGACTATAAGCGGCTGGTTGCGGGCAAGTCAACGAAGGCCGAGACCAGTCGTTCGTCGACCGTGAAGCGTCGTTCGCAAGATTGCGGGCTAGAGAATCGCCGCCTTACAACCGGAAGGTGACGCATGACGCCCGGCATCCTTGCACCGCCCGGCTTGCGGGGGTATAGTTTGCGGCCTATCTATTGTCCGGGGATGTTTCATGAGTATCGATCAGCCGACCCGACGCGTCATCGCGCTGGCACCCATGCCACCCGAAAAATCCGCCTACGCGTTAGCCCGCTACAGCCGCTCGCCCGATTCGATCGAGAGCAGCCTCCGCTGGGTGCATGGCCATTCCTCTGAAAAATTCTGGGACCAATTCTATTTCGACTACGGCCATGCCTCCATCGCCGATCTGGGCCACGTCATCATTTGCTTCGAAGACATCTCCGAGCTTGCCGCAATCCGGCTTGAAGACGAGCAACTGTGGGACGGTCAGGCGAAATCCAGCCGGTATCAGAACTTCGCCTCCGGCGCCTGGTTCGTGCCCGATTCCATTCGCGGGACGGAGACGGAAGGCACCTACCAGGGCATTCTTCGCAGCCTCGGCGAGATCTATAAGCTCCTGCACCAGCCCCTGATCCAATTTATTTCGGAGCGGGAGCCCTGCCCCGAGTCGATGAAGCCAGCCGACTATCAACGGACGATCGCCGCGCGGGCCTTCGACGTGACCCGCTATCTCCTGCCCCTCGCGGCCAAGACGAACGTCGGACAAGTCGTGAGCATCAGGACCCTGGAGAAGCAAATCGCCAGACTCCTGTCCTCGCAGTTACCGGAATTGCGAGCGATCGGGGACGACCTGAAGGATGCCTGCCAACGGCCACCCCAGAATCTCTGGGGCGAGCTCTGCGGTCAGTCCGGTGCACAGGAGCCCCTCGCTCCGACATTGGCCCGTCATGCCAAGGCGAACGATTATCAGGCCTCGGTCTACCTGGACCTGGCCAAATATGCGAAGGAATCGCTCAAGGGAACCGGGTTGGATCAACCTTCGTCCTGGGGGGAGCCGGAGCCGGTGGACCTCATCGAGTCCCACGATCCCATCGACGAACTCGTCACCACCTTGCTCTACCGCGTGTCGCATGCGCCCTATCGGAACATCCTGGCAGTCGTCCGCACCTGGACGGAGCAACAGAAGCAGGACACCATCGACGTGGCCATGAGCGCGCGCGGCCCCTACGACGAACTCATCAAAGAATTCCGCAGCGGCTATGCCTTCACCTTCGATGTGCTGATGGATATCGGGGGCTGGCGCGACATGCACCGGCACCGGCGCTGTCAGCAGATCCAACAGAATTTTACGACCCTGCATGGTTACGACGTGCCGCCGCTGCTGGTGCAGGCGGGATTGGACCAGGAATATCGGCAGGCGATGGACGCGGTTCGTTCAGACATCGAGCAGCTCAAGAAAACCAGCGCGGAAGGATCGCTCTACGCCACGCCCTTCGGCTTCAAGGTGCGCTGCCTCTTCAAAATGGACTATGCTGAAGCCGAGTACATCGCGCGAATCCGTTCCGGCGTAAAGGGCCATTGGTCCTACCGGACCATCGCCTGGCTGATGAAGCAAAAAATCGCCGCCCGCTATCCCATGCTCGGAGATCGCATGCAGGCCACCTCGCCGGACATTGAAGACACTCTCACCAGATAGACCGGACTGATTCCGATGACCGATTACCAAGCACAATGTGAAACGACCCTGTTGGCCGGCCAATGGGATCAGGCCTTGCCTGCCGCGCTGGCCTGGGCCCGCCATTCCGCCACGAGTACGGCCAGCGATCCGCGACCCTATTTCGCCTTGAACGTCATCTATTTGCTGCGCGGAGAATTTGCCGACGCCTGGAATACGCATCCCAAGTGCTTACAAGAATTGGACGACATCGCCAAGGTCAAAGAATGGGTCAAGGCATTTGTCGCGGGCCATTTAGAGCAGGCCAACGCCCATCTCGTGATGGGTCTGTTCCTGGCCCAGTCAGGCCAGTCCGAACAATCGATCACGTCCTACAAGGACGCGATCAAGCTCGGACCTCAGTCCGCCTATCCCCATTATTTTCTCGCTCAGATCCATGAGCGGGCCGACCACCTGGAAATGGCCATCAAGGAATATCGCGAAGCCGTCCGGCTGGACCCCTCCTATGTGCCGGCGCGCACCAACCTGGGCGTGGCCTATCAAGAGCAGGGACGGCTGGAAATGGCGATTCCCCAATATCGAGAAGTGATCAAGCTGCACCCCACCGATGCGATCGCCCATGCCAATCTCGCCTGCGCCCTCGCCGAGCAGGGCAAGTTCGAGCCAGCCCTACAGTCCTACAAGGAAGCCCTGCGCCTGAACCCCAAGGACGCAGCGGTGCATTTCGCGCTGGGAGATTTCTACGATACGAGGGGCCGCCTGGATCTGGCGCAAAAAGAATATGAAGCGGCACTCGTCGCCGATCCGAACTTCGGTCCGGCCCATGCGGCGATCGGCTGGATGGCATTGGGCCGACAGCATATGCAGGCAGCCTACGAAGCCTTCAACCGCGCCCTTAAAGCCAACGATCAAGACCCCCGGGCCTACCACGGCATCGCCGAATACTATTCCCAAAAGGGCAAGCGCGAGAGTGCCTTGGACAACTTCGCCAAGGCGCTCAAATTCTACAAAGACCCCGAAAAGAAAAACGCGATATTGAATCAGCTGTTCCAGGAAGGCCAAATGGCGGACTAGGGTCCGCCATCTCCTCGTTCCTCGCTCGCTGAGCGCGCACACAAGAACCATCGAAGAACGATATTACGGGCGGTGCTCGCTCAATGCGCGCAGTCGAACGAAGAGATGGCCGACCCTCTTGATGTGTGTGGGGAGCTTGAGGGGGAAAATGACCCGGTGAGTCCCCTGTGCTCGCGCAACGCGCGCCCTCGGAAGGGCCTCGTTGGACGCGCGCAGTGGGGGACTCAGCCGGGCCATCCTAGGAAACGTACGCGAGCAAGCTTGGAGGGACCATCTAAGTTTGTTTGCCGCGGTCTTGCTGAACGAACTTTTTGAGCAGCCTGCGGGATCGTTCTCCTCAATACGACCGTTTTACGACCGCACAGACTTCGTCTAGTTCCCTGTGTCTCCAATTCATTGTTTGTTCGCTAATGCCTTCGGCCACTGGGTAGCGACAGGCGGCTGTTGATGCTCTGCTGCATGCAATATGGGGTGTCAATTCTCGCTGCACAGATCCAACGTCAGAATTCGACCCAAAGCAGACGTACACGACTGACCGCTATCAGGGCTGCTCCCGGTTTCATTCACACACCTAACTCGGTGTCTTTGAAACCGGCAACAGCCCAGTCCTGTTTCTGTCTCATCTTCGTTCCTTTCCGTCACCACGATGAGCCAGAAACATCACCTTATCCGCGGTGCCTCATGTGTCCAACTGGGCCTGACGGGGTACAACCACATACCGCTTCCAGGATTTTTCTGAACCAGCGACCGCCGAACTCTTGAGCAACGGATATAAAAACCTATCTTCTAAATCAGCCTTCTCTCCCAGCCCATTCACCAGCGCCCCGTTTATTTCCTTGAACTCCATCACCTTCGCGCAGTCGTGTTTTATACCCGACCGCCACGGAAGCCGACTCCCCCCGCGAAAGGCCCGCCATTTCTCATACAGCTCCACATCGAGATCAACAAACCATCCCGGCAACCAATATGACTGCGCCTCGATTCAACATCGAAATCCTCATGCACGATGCACGAGCGATCCTTGCCATTTCCATTGAAGGAAGCCTCAAACAGGCACGCATCAATAGAGCCGCAGTTGACCTTCATGACGAGTTCAAATTCCTACTTCTCTGTGGTGCGGTCATAGGGTTGAGTGGCTATGAGATATTGGTTGGGAGCCAGCGGGTCAGACTGCACGGCTTTGGTTCTGCGGGAAAAGCAATCGGCAAAAAAGGTCAGGGTTGCCCTGCAGAAATTGCCCGAAAGACAGCGCGCCGCCGTCGTGCTTAGTGATTATGAGGGAATCAGGAATCAACAGGCGGAAGAAGCGATGGGTTTGGAGCTTGGCTCTTTTCAACAGCTTCTGTTCAGGGCGCGATAAAACATGAAAGAAGAACTGATTGACGGTGTAGCGGGCTTGGGTTGGCCAAAATGATTCATGAATATACGAAAAAAATTCCCCTCTCCCACCAAGTTTTCAGGCTCGCAAGCCGATGAGGAAGAGAACGGAAAAGAAGCTAGATAACGGCACATTTCTTGCTTGAGCACCTGTGCGGCCCGCATGTGCGAGCTGTCCGTTTTATTGACGGCATATTAACCATAAACAGAAAGGAGAGACCATGACAAGCACCTACGGCATATTAACCATGAACAGAAAGGAGAGGCCATGACAAGCATCTCTAGCGTTTCTGGATCATCTTCAATGATTCAGCAAATGATGCAACAGAGGTTTAAAAAGGCTGACGCTAACGGTGACGGCAGCCTCACCTTTGAGGAGTTCAAGGCGGGAGCTCCGAAAGGCCCCAATGGCGCGCAAGCGCCACAGGACATGCCGGATTTCTCTCAATTCTTTGCGAAGATAGACGCCAACGGAGATGGCTCTCTATCCAAAGATGAGTTCTCGACTGGGCTCCAAAAGATGCATGACGAGGCGAAATCAACGCCTCTGCAGGCTCAGGACCAGTCGAATTCCTCATTTATAGACGAGTTGTTCAAAAAAGCCGATGCTAATGGCGATGGTCAACTCTCTCAAGCAGAGTTCAAGGCTTCGGCTCCCAAAGGGCCGCCGCCGGGACCTCCGCCTGGAGGTACGGCGTCTTCGGGAAGTTCGGATAGCGCTTCTTCGGTCTTTAACGCTCTGGATACGAACAAAGACGGAAAAGTATCTCTGGCTGAAATGATGGCCGGCGCTGAAAAAAAGCATGAACAGCAAGGAGCATCAACATCCGGGCAATCTCAATCAGATGTTCAGCAAACCACAGCTTTGCTGCAATTGATGAAAGATGCAACCGAGCTCTACCAAAGCATGCTGGGAAAGAACTATGTCCAGCAAGCTCAAACCCAAGCACTGTCGGTTACTGCCTAGTAACTTTCAGACCCGCCACCTGCATCGGGCGGGGCAGAATGCCTCGCCCGATGCTTGATCGACTTCGTGTAGAGAAATGAGTGATCCGGTTAATTGTCTTGAGCCTAACTTTGCGTTCGGAGCCAACGTGGTGAAGCGGCGCACCGTTCCTGCTGTGTCTGTGCCCCGTGCTGTTCAACGCGGCGTTGGGCGACAATGTGGGCATCGTCGACCCAATTTGACACTCTCCTGTTTTAGTTGCGTCCCTTTCTGACTTGATGTAAATGTTCGACGCCTCTGAAGAATAATGGCGAAATCGTAGTCGGGTTAAGACACGGATTCAAATAATGAGAAGACCTTAAGAAAGTAAATTTATTTTACCTATACTAAAAACGTGATGAAACCTTTAGAAAAAGGAGCTCTCCCTAGACCTATTGGACTGATAGAATGTCCGAAACATCTGACTAATCAGAGAAAAGTTGGGAGACCAAGCTCCGATCAAGCCTTTTACTAACATTCGCGGATTCAAGTAGCCAGTGCATAAGTTCACCGACGGCGTGATGGGGTAACCTCTTGGCACACCAAGGGGTTACGAATGAAGACATATCGTCGGATCACGTATGAAGATCGCTGTCAGCTCTATGCCTTGCGCCAGGCGGGCAAGACCCAGGCCGAGATCGGCCAGGCACTGGGGTTCAGCCAAGGGACGGTCAGCCGGGAACTGGCTCGGAACGCAGGTCAGCGGGGCTACCGCTTTCAGCAAGCCCAGCACACGGCGCAGGCCCGACAGCAGCAGATCCGGCACCAGCCGCGCAAACTGACCAGTCGGGTCCGTCGCGCCATCGCTCGGAAGCTGCGGGCGGAACGCTGGAGTCCTGAACAAATCCGCTTCTGGGTGCACGCCACGCGCGGGATCTCCCTCAGCCATGAATGGATCTACCAGATGATCTGGGCCAACAAACGCGCGGGCGGCGATCTCTGGCGGTTCTTGCGCCGACGGGGTAAGTGCGATAACCGGCGCGGGGCTCAAACGGCTGGACGGGGCGTGATTCCTCATCGGATCGACATCGCGGACCGTCCCGCGATCGTGGAGGCGAAGGCACGGCTGGGCGATTGGGAGGGCGACACCATCGTGGGGGCACATCATCGAGGAGCGCTGCTCACCCATGTCGAGCGGAAAAGCCTGTTCACCACCATCTCGAAATTGCTCCGTCCCACGGCCCATGCCACGCACCGCGCCACGGTGCAGCGCCTGAACTCGTTGCGCACCCACGTGCACACCATTACCTATGACAACGGCAAAGAGTTCGCCGGTCACCGGCACACCGCCAAGAGCCTACAGGCTGACATCTTTTTTGCCACGCCCTATCATGCCTGGGAACGCGGCGTGAATGAGCACACGAATGGTCTCATCCGGGACTTCTTTCCAAAAGGCACGGACTTCACTACAATCCACCCAGCGACGGTGGCGAAAGTCGAACGCCTGCTCAATCGCAGGCCGAGAAAATCACTCGGATTTAAAACGCCCAACGAGGTCTTTCACGCGCTGGCTAGACGCGGCTGAGCGGTATGCACTGGAAAGTTGAATCTGCG
>JAPLLI010000121.1 GCA_026387615.1 Nitrospirota bacterium | reverse complement strand
CGGCGAGACTTCACCTCGACAACAGGCTTCACGTTGTCAATCGCCGTCCGGAACACCTTGAGCGGATCGTTGCCGGTCTTTTCCTGAATGACATCGAAGGCGCCGTAGCAAATCCGCTCGGCCGTGCTCTTCTTGCCACCGGACATCAAAATGTTCAAAAACTTCCCGACAAGCTTATCCCGATAACGCACGTCAGGGAGCGGATCACGTTGGTCTAAAAATCTAGTTCTTGGCATGTATCATTCACTCTCTCGTTACCGACAGGGACAATCTTTTTACTTCGGACGCTTCGCTCCGTACTTGGAACGACTCTGCTTCCGATCCGCGACGCCGACCGCGTCAAGCGCACCTCTGACGATGTGATAGCGCACACCCGGCAAGTCCTTCACGCGGCCGCCGCGCACAAGCACAATCGAGTGCTCTTGAAGGTTGTGCCCGACACCAGGGATGTACGTCGTCACTTCCATCCCGTTCGTCAACCGGACACGCGCGACTTTACGCAACGCGGAGTTCGGCTTCTTCGGCGTCGAGGTATAGACACGAAGGCACACCCCGCGCTTCTGCGGACAGGACTTGAGCGCAGGGCTCTTCGTCTTCGCATGGGCCAGCTTGCGGCCTTTTCTGACTAACTGATTAATCGTTGGCATTAGTAAGTCACTCTCATCTTCAGCACAGTTTGACTGCTCAACTCAACTCTTCACATCTAGAGCCCGCGGATTATAGTGATCATCCGTCGCGCTGTCAAGTCACGCGTAATACCCTATGGATTATGAGCGAGATGCCCCTTCCGATCCAGCCACGACGCCCTCACGCGCAAGCGCCGCAGCATCTCCCTGACCAGCAATCACCGGTTCAGGCTTCGGACTCACGACAAACGTATCGCGATATTCGCTGAAGCCCGTTCCCGCCGGGATCAATCGCCCGACGATCACATTCTCCTTCAGCCCTAACAGATTATCCTCACGCCCGTTGATCGCGGCTTCCGTCAAGACACGCGTGGTCTCCTGGAACGACGCAGCGGAAATGAAACTATCCGTAGTCAGCGCTGCCTTGGTAATACCCAGTAAGACAGGCTTCCCGAGCCCCGGCTGCCCGCCCTTAGCCACCACGCGCTCATTCTCTTCGTCGAACAACATTTTACTGACCTGACTGCCCGGCAAGAACTCAGTATCGCCAGGATCTTCGATGCGGACCTTGCGCAGCATCTGCCGCACAATGATCTCAATGTGCTTATCGTTGATCGTCACGCCTTGCAAGCGATAGACATCCTGCACTTCATCGACAAGATACTTCTGCAACTCATTCGGGCCGAGCACGTCAAGAATATCGTGAGGATTGGCCGACCCGTCCATCAACGGTTCGCCGGCCCGGACCCAGTCGCCCTCATGCACATTGACGTGTTTACCCTTAGGAATTAAATATTCCTTCACATCGCCCATCTTATTATTGACCAGCACTTTCCGCTGGCCCTTCACGAAACCATCGTACGAGACTTCGCCGTCGATTTCGCTGATGACAGCCGTTTCCTTTGGCTTCCTGGCCTCGAACAGCTCAGCCACGCGAGGCAGACCGCCTGTAATATCTTTCGTCTTGGTCGTCTCCCGCGGAATCTTGGCCAGCACGTCACCGGGAGTAACCAGCGCGCCCTTCTCGACGAAAATGTGCGCCCCGACCGGGAGGAGATAACGAGCCACGTTGGCCGCCGCTGCCACCTTCGCGGTCTTCCCGCTCTCATCCTTGACCGACACACGCGGACGCAAGGTCGCGCCACTGTGCTCCACGATGACCTTACGGGAGAGTCCGGTGACTTCGTCGAATTCTTCCTTCATCGTGACACCTTCCACGATGTCCCCGTAGGCCACCCGTCCACCGACCTCAGTCAGAATCGTCAACGAGTAGGGATCCCACTCCACCAACTTCTGGCCGAGCTCAATGCGACCGCCGTCCTTCACCTTGATCTTGGCGCCATACACCACTGAGTACTTCTCGCGCTCACGACCGGTTTCGTCGGCAACGGCGATTTTCGCATTCCGGTTCATGACGACCCACTCGCCCTCTTTATTCCGAACCGCGATCCCGGGGTTATGCACATCGGCATTTTTCTTCGCATCAAAACTCATGAACTTGATGGTACCGGCATGCTTCGATTCGGTCACCGTCTGCTCAACCACTTTACTCGCCGTTCCTCCGATGTGGAACGTCCGCATGGTCAACTGCGTGCCCGGTTCACCGATGGACTGCGCCGCGATGACACCAACCGGCTCGCCCTTTTCCACCAACCGCCCACGAGCCAAGTCACGCCCGTAACAGGAACGACAGACGCCGCGGCGCGACTGACAGGTCAGCACCGACCGAATCTTCACGCGATCGACCGCCGCTTCCACGATGGCCTTCGTGCGGTCCTCGTCAATCTCCTCATTCGCCGACACAATAATCTCACCCGTCACCGGATCGCGAATATCTTCAGCCGCCAACCGTCCCAATACCCGTTCTTCGATCGGCTGAATGATTTCGCCACCCTCGACCAAGGCGCTCACGATAATACCATCGGTGGTACCACAATCGATTTCATTGATAATGACGTCTTGCGCGATATCCACCAAACGACGCGTGAGATACCCGGAGTTGGCCGTCTTCAGCGCCGTGTCGGCCAAACCCTTACGGGCACCGTGCGTCGAAATGAAGTACTGCAACACCGTTAATCCTTCGCGGAAGTTGGCTGTGATCGGCGTCTCGATGATTTCACCGGACGGCTTCGCCATCAATCCACGCATACCACCCAACTGACGAATCTGCTGTGAGCTGCCACGAGCACCGGAGTCTGCCATCATGAAGATCGGATTAAAGGACTCGGCCTTGTTGGGATCGCCACCCGCGCCCAACTCCTTCATCATTTCATTGGCAATCTGCTCCGTCACATGAGCCCAGATGTCGATGACCTTGTTGTAGCGCTCACCGTTGGTGATCAGACCCTCGGCATACTGCCGCTCGATCTCGCTCACTTCCTGCTGCGCCTTCCCCAACAATTCCTGCTTCTTGGTCGGAATATGCATGTTGTCGACGCAAATCGAAATGCCCGCCCGCGTCGCATAATGGAAGCCTGTGTCCTTAACCTTGTCGAGGAACGTCACGGTCTCACGATGCCCGCACTGACGATAGACCGTATCGATGAGCTTCGTCATTTCCTTCTTGGTCATGAGCTTATTCGCGTTCGCGAACGGCATACCAGGAGGAAGCACCTCGGCCATGATGACTCGCCCGACCGTGGTCTGAACAAGCGCGCCTTCGACCCGCACCTTGATCCGCGCATGCACTTCCAATGCTTCCGAATCAAAGGCGATGCGCACTTCTTCCGGCGAGCCGAATATCTTGCCCTCACCCTTACAACCGCCACGCTCCTTGGTCAGCCAATAACAACCGAGCACCATGTCCTGCGACGGCACCGCAATCGGCTTGCCGTTGGCAGGCGAGAGGATGTTATTGATCGACATCATGAGCACGCGTGCTTCGACCTGCGCTTCAACCGACAGCGGAACGTGAACCGCCATCTGGTCTCCGTCGAAGTCGGCGTTGAACGCGGCGCACACCAGCGGATGCAACCGGATGGCCTTGCCCTCAACCAGCACCGGATCGAACGCCTGGATACCCAGACGGTGCAACGTCGGTGCGCGATTCAAGAGCACCGGATGTTCACGAATCACTTCATCGAGCACGTCCCACACTTCTGGCCGTTCCTTTTCGACCAAGCGCTTGGCGCTCTTGATCGTGGTTGCCGCGCCGCGCTCTTCCAGCTTGTGGAAAATAAACGGCTTGAACAGTTCGAGCGCCATCTTCTTGGGCAATCCACATTGATGCAGCCGGAGCTCCGGTCCCACGACAATGACGGTTCGTCCGGAATAATCGACGCGCTTCCCGAGCAGGTTCTGACGGAAACGCCCCTGCTTCCCCTTCAACATGTCGCTCAAGGACTTGAGCGGACGCTTGTTCGGACCACGGATCGCGCGACCGCGACGGCCGTTATCGAAGAGGGCATCCACCGCTTCCTGCAACATCCGCATTTCGTTTCGGATAATCACGCCCGGCGCCTTCAGCTCGATCAGGCGCTTCAAGCGATTATTCCGATTGATGACGCGGCGGTACAGGTCGTTCAGATCCGAGGTCGCAAACCGTCCACCATCCAGCGGCACGAGCGGGCGCAGTTCCGGCGGCAGCACCGGAATCACATCCATGATCATCCACTCAGGCATGTTGCCGGATTTACGAAAGGCTTCGATGACTTTCAGCTGCTTGGCATACTTCTTCTTCAACGCGGCGGAAGCCGACGTCTTCGCCTTGGCTTTGATCTCATCCCACTTGGCGGTGATATCGATCTTGCGGAGCAACTCCCGGATGGCATCGGCGCCGATGCCGACCTTATAGGAACCGGGGCTGTATTCCGATTGAAGCGAGCGGAGCTTTTCCTCCGAGACCAGCTCCTTCTCCGTCAAGTCTGTCGACCCTGGATCGACGCAGACATAGCTCTCGAAATAGAGGATCCGCTCCAGCCCTTTGAGGCTCATGTCGAGCAAGGTGCCGATCCGGCTCGGCACACCCTTCAGGAACCAAATGTGCGCCACCGGAGCCGCGAGCTCGATATGCCCCATGCGCTCTCGGCGAACTTTGGATTGAATGACCTCAACGCCGCACTTGTCACAGACGATTCCACGGTGCTTCATGCGCTTGTACTTGCCGCAATTACACTCCCAATCCTTGATCGGGCCGAAAATTTTTGCGCAAAACAATCCGTCTTTTTCGGGCTTAAACGACCGATAATTGATGGTCTCCGGCTTCTTGACTTCACCGTAGGACCACGACCGGATTTTTTCCGGCGACGCAATCTTGATGCGCATCGAATCGAATGAAACCGCATCGCGCGGCTTCTCAAACAATGTATAGACGCCTTCCAAAGTAGTAACCTCCTCTGATGCCGGCGCGACGGCCGGCACA
>JAPLLI010000196.1 GCA_026387615.1 Nitrospirota bacterium | reverse complement strand
GTTCGAACGAATGGAATCCGCCAGGAGTCATGTAGGAGGACTTCGGCAACTCTTTCGGCGGGAGGAGCTCCATCCAGATGTCGTAGGCCTGGGTATTGAAGGTAGGGATGATGGGGTTGGCGATAGGCCAGGCCCTCTGATGGCCCCAGACCAGGCCGGTCCCACGCGGACCGAACAGCCACTTGTGTGTTCCTGCAATCAGGAAATCGCAGCCCACCTCGGAGAGTGTGAAGTTTTCAACGCCCAGCGCATGGACCCCATCCACGCAGAAGATCACTCGGTCCTGCTCCGCGCGGGACTCGTTCAGCCGGTGAATGGCCTGGGCCATCTCCTGAATCGGCAGCTTCAGTCCTGTGCTCGAATGGACCCAGGTGACCGCGACGATTCTGGTGTGGGGTCTGATGTTCGCGATCAGGTTGTCGAGGAGTTCCTGCCGCGACACAGTCTTGAGGGAATGGTAGAGGGGAATCTGGCGCACCGTGGCGCCGGTCCGTTCTGCGCGAAGCTTCAAGGATATTTCGGTCGAATAATGATCGTGCAGGGTCGTGAGGATTTCCTGGCCCTCGCGCAGAGTAAGGCCTCCATAGAGGAGTCCCAGCCCCATCGTCGTACTGTCGGTCAGGGCAATTTCCGTCGGCTCGACCCCCAGATAGTCTGCTGCGGCCCGCAGCACCGCTGCCTCCTGTTGTTCTTCATGCTCGAACCAATAGCCGATGGGATCGGCATCCAGTCCGCGCCTATGCCGTTCGATGGCCGCTCTGACCGGAGCCGGATGGGAGGCAAGAAAGAACCCTGCCAGTTGGATGAAATCGCGGGAGAGTTGAAACTGTTCGCGTACGGTTTGCCAGTTGTCGAGCTTGGGAGGTGGTGAGTTCGCGAAGGATTTTGAAAGAGTCGTCTCGGCGGCCAGCAACGATGCGCCGATGGCTAATCCGCTACGGATGAGAAAGTCACGCCGGTCGATCGTACCCATGGCAACCTCCTTTCTGGAAGAAGAACATTCGGGCACACTTCACTCTACTGCGCTGCGCTGCTGGTGGCAAGCAGGGCTCTGTGGGCGAGGGATAATTATCTGGGCTTACGAGAAAAAGAAATGGAAGATCTTGTGCAGGCTGCTCAGAAAGTTTCCCAACTAGGCCGCAGGCGCAGCAAACACCGTAGGCGTACCCTTGGGGTACGTTGAGGATGTTTGCCAGCCGAGAACGATGTTGGGGAGCTTTCTGAGCAGCCTAAGAATAGCTTTCTATCGGCGGGCAGGTGCAAATGAGGTGGCGATCTCCATAGGCTTCGTCGATGCGGCTCACGCTGGGCCAGAATTTATGGTCGCGTACCCAGGGAGCGGGAAAGGCGGCTTCTTCACGGCTGTAGGGTCTGGTCCATTCGGAAGCCGTCACCACTTGCGCCGTGTGGGGCGCATTCTTCAACAGATTGTTCGTGCGCGGCTGGCGGCCCTCGATGATGGCCTGGATCTCGGCATGGATCAAGATCATCGTCTCGCAGAACCGGTCCAGCTCGGCTCTGGATTCGCTTTCCGTCGGTTCGATCATGAGAGTCCCTGCGACCGGGAAGGACACCGTTGGAGCATGGAACCCGTAATCCATCAACCGCTTCGCCACATCCATGGCTTCGACTCCCGCAGTCTCCTTGAACTGACGAAGATCGAGAATGAACTCATGCGCCACGAACCCGGAGGTGCCTCGATAGAGGATGGGATAGTATTTCTCCAGCCTCTTGGCCATGTAGTTGGCGTTCAAAATCGCCACCTGCGTCGCCTTCGTCAATCCGTCCCGTCCCATCAGGGCGATGTAGACCCAGGAAATCGTCACGATGCTGGGGCTGCCATAGGGAGCCGCCGAGACCGGGCCAATGGAATCTTTCCCGCCCAGGCGCGTGACCGGGTGGCCGGGAAGGAATGGCGTCAGATGGTGCGCTACGCCGATCGGCCCCATCCCGGGACCGCCGCCTCCATGGGGGATGCAAAAGGTCTTGTGCAGATTCAGGTGGCAGACATCCGCGCCGATGTCGCCGGGGCGGCAGAGTCCCACTTGGGCATTCATGTTGGCTCCGTCCATATAGACTTGCCCGCCATGCGTATGGACGATCTGACAGATGCGCCGCACATCCGCTTCGAAGACTCCATGAGTCGAGGGGTAGGTCAACATGAGCGCCGAGAGGCGGTCGCGATGTTGCGTAGCCTTGGCTTCAAGGTCAGCTAAATTTACATTGCCCTGTTGATCGCAGGCCACCACCACCACCGTCATGCCCACCATGGCAGCGCTGGCCGGATTCGTGCCGTGCGCGGAAACGGGAATCAAGCAGACATCCCGATGCAGGTCACCGCGGCTCCTGTGGTAGGCCCGGATGACCATCAGCCCCGCATACTCGCCCTGAGAACCGGCATTCGGCTGCAAAGACACGGAGGAGAATCCGGTGATTTCGGCCAGCCAGGTTTCCAACTGACGGAACAGTTCCTGGTAGCCCTTGGCTTGTTCCTGCGGCGCAAAGGGATGGAGCCGTGAGAACTCCGGCCAAGTGACCGGCAGCATCTCGGAGGTCGCATTCAGCTTCATGGTGCAGGACCCCAGGGGGATCATCGAATGAACGAGCTACAGATCCTTCGCCTCAAGGCGGTGGATATACCGAAGCATCTCATGTTCCGAATGATAGCGATTGAAGACCTCATGGGTCAGGTATGCGCTGGTGCGGGAGAGATTCACCGGAAATCCGGTGGTGACGCTGCGGCTCAAATCTTTTATCTGAAAGGGCAGCTGGTCCTGGCCGGCAAAGATTTCGAGCAGGCGTCGGACCTCTTCTTCCGAGCTCACCTCGTCCAGCGCAATGCCGATGGAGTGATCCTCGTGCGAACGAAGGTTGATGCAGGCTTTACTGGCTCTAGCCAAAATAAGATTGGCCTGCGCCTTCGTCAGCCGGACGAGGACCGTATCGAAGTAGGCTTCTGTTCCGACATCGAACCCGAGCTTCCGCAAGCCTTCCGCCAGCACCACCGTCAGGCCATGTACCCGTTCGGCAATCCGCCGCAAGCCTTCGGGCCCATGGTAGATCGCATACATGCTCGCCATGATGGCCAAGAGCACCTGCGCCGTGCAGATGTTGCTGGTGGCCTTCTCACGCCGGATATGTTGCTCGCGGGTTTGCAGAGACAGTCGGCTGGCCGGTTTCCCTGTGGCATCTTTGGAGATGCCGACGATGCGTCCCGGCATCTGTCGTTTGAAGGACTCAGCGGTCGATAGAAATGCGGCGTGGGGGCCGCCGAATCCGAGCGGAACCCCGAATCGCTGCGTAGAGCCGATGGCGATATCGGCCCCGAATTCTCCCGGTGAACGCAAGAGGGTCAAGGCTAATAGGTCAGTGGCGACCACCACAAGAACGCCGGCTGTATGGGCCTTCGTGACAAGGTCGCTGTAATCCACGACAGAGCCGTCTGTGGCGGGATATTGGAGCAGGATGCCGGCCAACTGCGGATTGGAAAAGTCGAGGGTTTGCGTCCGCCCCATGTATAGCGTCATGCCGAGCGGTTCCGCTCTCGTCTGCATCACCGCAATGGTTTGGGGATGACAGTCTTGCGAGACGAAAAACTCTGTCCGCTCTGAGCCGGCTGAACGGGAAATGGCGAGACACATGGCCATCGCCTCCGCTGCCGCCGTGGCTTCATCCAGGAGCGAGGCGTTGGCGAGGGGCAGGCCGGTGAGGTCGGTCACCAATGTTTGAAAATTTACGAGGGCTTCCAGGCGGCCCTGGGCAATCTCCGCCTGGTAGGGCGTGTATTGGGTGTACCAGGCGGGGTTCTCAAAAATGTTGCGCTGGATCACGCCGGGCGTGACGCAGTCGTGATAGCCCATGCCGAGCAGTGAACGGTAAATCTTGTTTTGTGCGGCGATGGATCGGATCTCCTGCATCACGGCCTGTTCGCCTCGGTGCAGGGGGAGATCCAGCTCCTGTTGCAATCGAATATCGGCTGGCACGGTCGCGGCCGTCAGAGCTTCCAGCGACTGCAAGCCGAGCGCCCCTAGCATCTCGCTGACATCCGCGTCGGTGGGACCGAGATGGCGATGGATAAAGGTGTCGGTCGGGCTGAGGAAGTCCGGTATAGCCATGGCGTTCGTCTTGTCCTTCGGATAGGTGTCGTTGGTCGAAAACGTTCTCTCTCGACTGAGCGGTTTGCGGCCCGCAGAGTACCATGTTCGCCATCTCTTCTCCAGAGGTTGCGAGAGAGGTTCCGGACTTGCCTTCGAGCGGAGAGTCACGTATGAGTGCAGGCTATATAAGCGGGAGGCTGTCCCGGTGAGTCCCCTGTGCTCGCGCAACGCGCGGCCTCAGAAGAAGGCCCTCGTTGGACGCGCGCAGTGGGGGACTCACCGGGCCAGCAGAGGACAAGGTCTACGAGCAAGACGTCAAGAGTCTTTACGTCCAAGACTAGAATGGGACGGCCACGAAGGATGCTCAAAAAGTTCGTCAGCACGGCCGCAGCCGATGAAAGCACCGGAGGCGTAGCCTCTGGGCTACGTTGAGGATGCTTTCGAGGCGAGAACGAAGCTGGCGGGCTTTTTCAGCATCCTGCTAGACGCGCAGACCATGAAACAACACGACATTTTAATTATCGGAGCAGGCCTCGCAGGGATGAGGGCGGCGATTGCCGCCCCGTCGGATCTGGACATTGCCGTGATGTCCAAGGTCCATCCGGTCCGGAGCCATTCCGTCGCGGCCCAGGGGGGCATCAACGCGGCGTTGGGGGAGGACGATTCCTGGGAAGCCCATGCCTTCGACACGACGAAGGGCGGGCTCTATCTTGGGGATCAGGATGCGATCGAGGCCATGTGTCGCGAAGCCCCTGACGATATTCTCGAATTGGAACGGCTGGGGGTCATCTTTAGCCGCGACGACCAAGGCCGTATCGCGCAGCGCCCCTTCGGCGGAGCCGGGTTCCCTCGCACCTGTTACGCCGCCGATCGCACCGGCCATGCCATTCTCCATGCCATGTACGAGCAGCTCCTCAAGCGGCGCATCGCCGTCTATGAAGAATGGTATGTCACCTCCCTGATCGTGGAGGACGGAGTGTGCCGTGGCGTGGTTGCCTGGGATCTGATCCATGGAGGCTTGCAGACGATCCGGGCGAAAGCCGTCATTTTGGCCACGGGCGGCAGCGGGCGCGTCTTCCTGACGAGCACGAACGCGGTGATCAACACCGGTGACGGGATGGCGCTCGCCTATCACGCCGGCGCTCCCCTGGCGGACATGGAATTCGTGCAGTTCCATCCCACCACCCTGAAAGGCACGGGGATCCTCATCACCGAGGGAGCTCGCGGAGAAGGAGGCTACCTCCTGAATACGCTGGGCGAACGGTTTATGAAGACCTATGCCCCGCAGCAGATGGAGCTGGCTACCCGTTCCACCGTTTCCCTGGCCATCGGGCAGGAAATTCTTGAGGGGCGCGGGGTTGATGGCTGTGTGTTGTTGGACCTGCGGCATTTGGGCCGTCAGCGCATTCTGGAACGGCTCCCTCAGATCCGTGAACTTGCCCTTGAGTTTGTCGGCCTCGATCCAATCGAGACTCCCATTCCTGTAAGGCCAGGCGCGCATTATCAGATGGGAGGCGTCCGGACTAATCAATGGACCGAAACAGACATCGTCGGCCTCTATGCGGCAGGCGAATGTGCCTGTGTCAGTGTGCATGGCGCGAACCGGCTCGGGGGCAATTCGCTCTTGGAAACGATTGTGTTCGGCCGACGCGCCGGCATTCGGGCCGGAGCATATGTGCGAACCGTGACGTCGCAGGCCCTCACGACAGATCAGCTCAGTATCGAACAGGCGCGCGTCCAGCGGCTGCTGACGCAGGAGGGATCGGTTAGAGCCTGGCAGATCAGGGAAGAGCTCGGCCAGACGATGAGCCTCAATCTAGGCCTGGTGAGGACGCACGAGTCCATGTCCGCCGCGCTTTCGGCCATCGAGGACTTGACCCATCGAGCCGCTTCCGTCACGCTGCAGGACAAGGGCCTGGTGTTTAATACGGATCTCGTGCAGGCGCTCGAACTTCAGTGCTTGCTTGAGGTCGCGGAGACTATCGTTGCCAGCGCGCTCGCGAGGACAGAAAGCCGCGGGGCCCATTACCGGTCGGACTACCCGGCCCGCAATGATCAACAATGGTTGATTCACAGTCTCATCCGACGGACTCCCGAGGGAAGGGTCCTGACCCATGAGCCCGTCACGGTCACGCGCTTTCCGCCAACCTGATGGCAGGCGATTAGTCGGCAGAGGTCTGGTATAATCCCCAGCGAAAACCATGCGCATCCTAGTCATTGAAGACGAAACGAAGGTCGGCTCTTTTATCAAGCGCGCGCTTGAAGAGGAGAGTTATGCTGTCGATCTCTGTGAAGACGGAGCGAAGGGACTGGAGCTGGCCTTCGCCACCAACTACGACTTGGTGATCGTCGATTTGATGGTGCCGACGTTACCAGGTCTGGAGGTCGTTAAGGGGATTCGCCAGGCGAAGATTCAAACGCCCATCCTGATTTTGACCGCTCAGTCGCAAGTCGACCAGCGAGTGAAGGGCCTTGATGCAGGAGCCGACGATTACCTGACA
>JAPLLI010000216.1 GCA_026387615.1 Nitrospirota bacterium | reverse complement strand
GCGCGGAATGTCGCCTTGGCGGAACTGACCGGAGCCAGGCTGCATCTGGCCCATATCAGCACCGAAGGATCGGCCCGGATGGTACGAGAGGCCAAGTCTCGAGGACTCAAAGTCACAGCCGAGGCCTGCCCCCATCACTTTACCATCACGGAGGAAACGGTCCGAGGCTATAACACCTATGCCAAAATGAATCCTCCGCTCAGGACCTGGAAGGATGTGCAAGCGATCAAAGAAGGTCTTCGTGATGGCACGATCGATGTCATTGCCACGGATCATGCGCCGCATGCCACGCAGGAGAAACAGCTGGGGTTTGCGGAAGCGCCCTTCGGCATCGTCGGATTGGAAACGGCCTTGCCCCTGACCCTTGCCTTGGTCGAGGAGGGGGTCTTGTCCCTGGAAGCGGCAGTCGATAAATTGAGCACGGCTCCCGCGAAGGTGTTTAGTTTGGCCAAGGGTACCTTGGCCATCGGGGCCGATGCGGATGTGACGATCGTGGATCAGCATGAACAGTGGGAAGTCGATCCGTCCAAGTTCTTCTCGAAGAGCCGGAACACGCCCTTTGCCGGTTGGAAAGTAAAGGGGCGGGTCAGGACGACCATCGTGGGTGGCAAAGTGGTGTTCGAAGCCAGCCGGGCGGAGGGCTAGTGTCGCGCCAATCCCGTTGGGGGCTGATCGGTTGTTTGACCTGTGAATGGCTGGCGTTGGGCATCTGGGTCGGCGGGTTGCTGGTGCTCATCGGCGCGGTGATTCCCGCCGTGTTCAATACGTTCGGCGGCCAGGACTCAGGCGGGTTCTTTCTGACGAAAGCCTTTGAGGGGTATAATCGATTCGTGATGGGGGCCTTGGCGGTTTTGTGTGCCGGAACCTGGTATCGCTGGTGGAGCGGACTGCAGGCTGTGGCGGTCAGCCGGGTTGAGATGGCCCTGTTGCTGGGGATGACGGTGATTGCCGGCATCATTATTCTCTGGCTGCATCCTCAGGCCGCTTCGCTCCAGGCTGAGGCTTTCGCAGTGAAAGAGGAGGCGGCGAGGAAGGCGGCTTTCGCGGCGTTTTTCCGTATACATATGCCGGTCCGGTCGCTATACATGGTGAACCTCGTACTGGGAATTATCCTGATCGGAATCAAGGCCAAACGGTCGTTGCAGCGGGACGGAGTGGTGACGTGAAACAAGCATTGTTGGCATTGGCGGATGGCACCCTCTTCGAGGGGCGCGCGTTGGGCTATGAGGGAGAGACGGTCGGCGAAGTCGTGTTTAACACGGCCATGACCGGCTATCAGGAAGTCTTGACCGATCCCTCCTATAAAGGACAGATCATCACGATGACCTGTCCCCACATTGGCAACTACGGGGTGACGCCGGAAGATATCGAATCGCGGAAGATCTGGGCTGAAGGGTTTGTCGTCAAGGAGGCGAGCGTGCTCGCCAGCAACTGGCGCAGCCAGCAGCAGTTACATGAGTATTTGCGGGAGGCGAAGATCGTTGGCATTGAGGGGCTGGATACCAGGGCTCTGACGCGCCACTTGCGTGAACATGGTTCTCAGCAGGGCCTTATCACCCATGTCGAGCTGGACGCCCGTCGAGCCGTGGAGAAGGCGAAGGCGGCTCCCGGTATCATCGGCCGTGATCTGGCCACTACCGTCACCTGTGAGAAGTCCTATCAGTGGACGGAGGGATCTGGTGAATGGATTCCCTCGCTTGGCGACAAGCCCCGCGCCGCTGCGGCCAAGCGCTGGCATGTCGTGGCCTATGATTTTGGGGTGAAGCAGAATATTCTTCGTCAGTTGGTGGATGCGGGCTGCGACGTGACCGTCGTGCCGGCTTCGACGACGGCGAAACAGGTGGCGTCCCTCAGACCGGACGGGATTTTTCTTTCGAACGGTCCTGGCGATCCCGAAGGCGTGCCCTACGCGATTGAATCGGTGCGGCAATTGATCGGCCAGTATCCGCTCTTCGGTATTTGTTTAGGCCATCAGATTCTCGGCCTTGCGCTGGGGCTTAAGACCTATAAGTTGAAGTTCGGCCATCATGGGGCGAACCATCCGGTCATGAACCTGCGCACGAGACAGGTCGAGATCACGTCGCAGAATCACAATTTCGCGGTGCAAATTGCCCAGCCGATCACCGCGGTGCCAGATTGCCCGCCAGTCATCGAGACAGCCTTCGGGAAGGTTGTGGTGACTCATGTGAGTCTGAATGACCATTCGATTGAAGGATTGGCCTGTGTGGATCGTCCGGTGTTTTCGGTGCAGTATCACCCGGAGGCCTCTCCTGGCCCCCATGACTCTGGTTACTTATTTGCCGAGTTTACTCAGCTCATGGAGAAACAGCATGCATAGAATTTTCACCATGGTTGGCCGGCTCTGCCTCCTCGTCATCATCAGTCTGCAAGCCGGCTGCATCACTGTCAATCTGGTCGAGCCGTCTGGGCCGGTGCAGGAAGTCCAGCTCAGCGGCACGGGCGATGGCAAAGTCTTGCTGCTCGATCTGTCGGGGGTCATCAGCGCACAAGACAAAGACGGGCTCATGCCGCATCCCAATATGGTGGCCCTGTTCAAGGAAGAGCTGACGAGGGCCGCGAAGGATGACAAGATCAAGGCCGTGGTCATTCGCATCAACAGTCCTGGCGGGACCGTGACCGCTTCGGACATCCTCTATCACGAGTTGCGGGAGTTCAAGCTCAAGAAGAAGGTTCCCGTCATTGCCTCGATGATGGATGTGGCGGCCTCAGGGGGCTACTACATCGCCATGGCGGCGGACAGCGTTCTGGTGCATCCCTCGACGGTGACGGGGAGTATCGGCGTGATCATGCTGACTGTCAATGCGCGAGGCCTGCTTGAAAAAGTAGGGCTCGAGGCCAACGCCATCACGTCAGGCCCCCGCAAGGACATGGGCTCGCCCTTTCGGGTGATGACGGTTGAGGAACGAGGGATTTTTCAAGCCGTGATCGATTCGTTCTATCAGCGGTTCCTGGCCGTAGTGCAGGAGGGGCGGCCTCATTTGTCCGCTGATCAGATTAAGAAGCTGGCCGACGGGCGAATCTATTCAGGAGATCAGGCCAAGGCGGCAGGCTTGATCGACGAGATCGGGTATCTGGATGACGCGATCGAGATGGCCAAGAGGAAGGCGGGCCTGACGGAGGCGCGGGTCGTGACCTATGGGCATCGGGGCGAATATCAGAATAATATCTATTCCCGTCTCTTCGGGACGAGCGCGTCGGGCCTGGCCGGGTTCGCCAATTTAGATTTGTTGTCGATGGTGCGGGGTGGAACGCCGCAGTTCATGTACCTCTGGATGCCGTAGGATGTTATGGCGCCTGTTGCTGACTCGATCGAGCGAGCGTTAGCCACGTCGATTGGACGCAGGGCGGTGTTGGCCTTGGGCGCCCATGGGGCGATGAGCCTCTGTGCCGCTCTCGGGGCTGGGGCGGCGATGAGTCTGTTCGGCAGCCTGACCGGCTGTTATCGTGCGCCTGGTACGGCGCGCGATCAGGTGATTTTTTTCTCCGAAGAGAAGGAAATGCAATTCGGATTGAGCGCCTACCGTGAGGTGCTACGGTCGGCGCCTCTCAGCGACAATGCGGAAATCAATGAGTTGGTGCAACGAGTGGGACGGCGCATCGCTGAAGCCGCGAGCAAGCCGGAGTATCAGTGGGAATTTGCGGTCATTCAAGACGACAAGATGGTCAATGCCTTCGCGCTGCCTGGCGGAAAGGTGGCCATCTTCACCGGGATCCTCAAACATACGAAAGACGATGTCGGATTGGCGACGGTGATGGGGCATGAAGTCGCCCATGCGTTGCAGCGCCATGGAGTGGAGCGGATGAGCCGGAGCATCCTGGACCAAATTGCGCAATTGGGGGCCTTGGGTGCGGCGGTCTCTGGCAGCGTCAATCCCGGCGCGATGCAGGGGCTCTTGGGCGCCTATGGAGTCAATGTGTCGCTGCCCTTCAATCGGAAGCAGGAGTCGGAAGCCGATTATATCGGGCTTCGATTGATGGCGCAGGCAGGCTACGATCCGCGTGAGGCCGTCCCATTTTGGGAGCGCATGAGCGGCTGCCCGAGGCAGATGATCGGGAAGGTCTGTTTTCGTTCGCAGCAGGCAGTCCCGGAATTTCTCTCTACCCATCCGTCCGATTTGACTCGTATCAACCAGATCGAAGCCTGGCTTCCTGAGGCGCTTCAGCATTATCATGGGCCAGGGGGCGGGGCGGTTCCGCGGCCGCCCGCGCCCTATAAGCCGACGATCGGACCCATGCCACAGTCGAGTTAGTTGATCCTGAAAAGAGGTTTTTGTGCCAAGGCGAACAGACATCAAATCCATTCTATTGATCGGGTCCGGCCCGATCGTGATCGGCCAGGCCTGTGAGTTCGACTATTCCGGTACCCAGGCCTGCAAAGCCCTGAAAGAAGAGGGCTACCGGGTGATCCTTATCAACAGTGATCGAACGCGAACGTCCCGACGCCCTGCTTCCAACCATGGGGGGGCAGACCGCGTTGAATGCGACGATGGCACTGGTCAAGCGTGGGACCCTCGAAAAGTACGGGGTGAAGCTGATCGGCGCCTCCGCCGAGGCCATTCATAAGGCTGAGGATCGCGAAGCCTTCAAACATGCGATGCAGCGAATCGGTTTGCGGGTGCCGGCCAGCGGCACGGCCCATAACCGCGACGAAGCCATCAAGATTCTCGAACAGGTCGGATTCCCGGCGATCATCAGGCCCTCCTTTACCATGGGCGGAACCGGCGGCAATATCGCCTACAACCGGGAAGAGTTCGAGAAGCTGATCGATTGGGCTCTGGCCATGAGTCCGGTCAGCCAGGTGCTGATTGAGGAGTCGCTGATCGGGTGGAAAGAGTACGAACTCGAAGTGATGCGCGACCTCAAAGATAATGTCGTCATTATCTGCCCCATCGAAAACCTGGACCCGATGGGCGTGCATACGGGCGACAGCATCACGGTGACGCCGGCCATGACCCTCTCGGACAAAGAATATCAGCGCATGCGGGATGCCGCAGTCCGGATCATCCGTGAGATCGGCGTCGATACCGGCGGTTCGAACGTGCAATTCGGCCTAGATCCTAAGAACGGCGACATGGTGGTCATCGAAATGAATCCGCGTGTGTCGAGAAGTTCCGCGCTCGCGTCGAAAGCGACGGGGTTCCCCATCGCCAAGATTGCCGCGAAGCTCGCCGTGGGCTACACGCTTGACGAAATCACCAACGACATTACCGGGGTGACGAAAGCCTCCTTTGAACCGACGATCGACTATGTGGTGGTGAAGATTCCCCGCTTCGCGTTCCAGAAGTTCCGGGGGGCCGATCCTACCCTCACGACGCAGATGAAGTCGGTGGGCGAAGTGATGGCGATCGGGCGCACCTTCAAGGAGGCGTTGCACAAGGCGATCCGTTCACTGGAATTGAGCATGAACGGGCTCTCCTCGCGCGAAGGATTGGATCGGGGCATCCCCGAAGGATTCGATCGGCAGCAGGGGGTGGAGCGGGTGTCCCAACAGCTGCGGATCCCGATGGCGGAGCGGTTGTGGCATGTGGCGGATGGGATGCGCCTCGGCCTGTCCAATGACGACCTGTTTGCCCTCACGAAGATCGATCCTTGGTTCCTGGAGCAAATCCGGGAGTTGGTGCGATTTGAAGCTCTGTTGGTCGGGCAGGCGGGAAAGAATCCGGCTGGGCTTGAGGCGTCGCTCCTGTGGCAGGCTAAGGAACTGGGTTTTTCAGATGATCGTATCGCTCAGCTCACCGGCGTGACGGCGGCCTCGATCAGGAAA
>JAPLLI010000262.1 GCA_026387615.1 Nitrospirota bacterium | reverse complement strand
TGCTGTCGCGCTATCTCGACGCGATCGTGATCCGCACCTACGACCATGCGATCGTGCAGGAATGGGCGAGGGAAGCGACGATGCCGGTGATCAATGGGCTGACAGACCTGAGCCATCCCTGCCAGGCCCTCTCGGACCTTTTGACCATTCGAGAGAAGAAGGGTCGGCTGAAGGGGATCAAGATCGCCTATATCGGCGACGGCAACAATGTGGCGAATTCCCTGATCGAGGCGGCGGCGAAGATGGGGATGATCATCACCCTCGGTTGTCCGGTCGGGTATCAGCCGGAGCAACATATTGTGGAACGGGCCAGGGTGGAGGCCGAAAAGACCGGCGCGGTCATCGAGATCAGTCAGGATCCCCATATCGCAGCGAAGGACGCGGACGTCATCTACACGGACGTCTGGATCAGCATGGGCCGCGAGCGGGAGCAGGCGCGGCGGTTGAAAGTCCTGGCGCCCTATCAAGTGAACAGCCGCCTCTTGCAGCGCGCCAAGCCGGATGCGATCGTCATGCATTGTTTGCCGGCCCACCGGGGGGAAGAAATCAGCGCCGAGGTGCTGGATGGTCCTCAGTCCGTGATCATCGACCAGGCGGAAAACCGGTTGCATATGCAGAAGGCCATCTTAACGAACCTATTAGGCAAGAGGAGTCGAACGAAACGATGAGTCGTGGCAAAAAGAAAGTCGTGTTGGCCTATTCCGGCGGGCTCGATACCTCCGTGATTTTGAAGTGGCTGCAAGAGACCCATGATTGCGAGGTTATCGCGTTTTGCGCCGACCTGGGGCAGGGCGAAGATCTGCAAGCGATTAAGGCCAAGGCGAAAAATCTGGGCGTGAAGAAAGTCTACGTCGAGGATCTGCGCGAGACCTTCGTGAAGGACTATGTCTTCCCGATGTTGCGTGGCAATGCCATGTACGAAGGCTGTTATCTGCTCGGGACCTCGATTGCGCGGCCTCTCATTGCGCGTCGGCAAGCCGAGATTGCGATCCAGGAAGGGGCCGAGGCGGTGTCGCATGGCGCCACCGGAAAGGGCAACGACCAGGTCCGGTTCGAGCTGACCTACACGGCCTTGGCGCCGAATCTGAAGATCATCGCGCCGTGGCGTGAATGGACGATGGGATCGCGGCGCGAATTGATCGAATATGCCGATCGGCATGGTATTCCCGTCACGGTGACGACAGCCAAGCCCTATAGCATGGATCTGAATTTGTTCCATGTCAGTTATGAAGGCGGCATCCTGGAAGATCCCTGGAAGTCGCCGCCGGACGAGATTTTTCAAATGACCGTGTCGCCGGAGAAGGCGCCGAACAAGCCGCTCGAAGTCGAGATCGGTTACGAAGCCGGCAATCCTGTCTCAGTCGATGGCAAGAAAATGAGCCCTGCCACGCTGTTGGCCCACCTCAATAAGCTGGGTGGCGCCCATGGCATCGGCCGCGTCGATCTGGTCGAAAATCGGTATGTCGGCATGAAGTCTCGCGGGGTCTATGAAACGCCGGGCGGGACGATCCTCCACGTGGCGCATCGTGGGATCGAGTCCTTGACGATGGATCGCGAGGTGCTGCACTTCAGGGACAGTTTGATTCCGCGTTTCGCCGATCTGATTTACAACGGCTACTGGTTCAGTCCGGAACGGGAGATGCTCCAGACGGCCATCGATGCGGCGCAGCAGGACGTGACTGGCACGGCGCGGGTGAAGCTTTATAAGGGGAGCTGCACGTTGGCGGGACGTAAGTCGAAGAATTCGCTCTATCGTCTCGACATCGCCACGTTTGAAGAAGACCAGGTCTACAATCAGAAAGATGCCGAGGGGTTCATCCGGTTGAACGCCCTGCGGTTGAAGATCCGAGCCCAACGAAAGAAGGCCACGACCTAATGGCACGAGCAAAGGGCCGCAGCCCCGCCGCATTGAAAGGCGAAAAGGCCTGGGGCGGGCGGTTCACGCAAAAAACGAATCGGTTGGTGGAAGCCTTCACCGTCTCGGTGGCGGTCGATCGCCGGCTCTATGCCTATGATATTCAGGGGAGCATCGCCCATTGCCAGACCTTGGGGAAGGCGCGCGTGTTGACCGCTGCGGAAACCAAGACGATTGTGAAGGGGCTGGAATCGGTGAAGCGGGAGCTGGATCGGGGCCGCTTTCGTTTCACGCCGCAGGACGAAGATATTCATATGGCGATCGAGCGCCGGCTAACAGAATTGATCGGCCCTCTCGGCGGTAAAGTGCATACGGGCCGCAGCCGAAACGACCAGGTGGCGCTGGATATTCGTCTCTATTTGCGGGATCAGCTCGGCCGGCTCACGGTCTCTCTGGAAAATTTCCAGCGGGTCCTGGTGGCAAAGGGGAAAGCCAACCGCACCGTGGCGATGCCTGGCTATACGCATCTGCAGCGGGCGCAGCCGGTCCTGTTCGCGCATCATCTCCTGGCCTATGTGGAAATGATCGAACGGGACAAGGGGCGGGTGCGCGATGCATTGGTGCGATTGAATGTCATGCCGCTAGGGTCCGGCGCGCTGGCCGGCACGAACTATCCGGTCGATCGCCTGTTTACGGCCAAGCTGCTGGGCTTTCCTGCCGTCACGCAAAACAGTCT
>JAPLLI010000071.1 GCA_026387615.1 Nitrospirota bacterium | reverse complement strand
GCGAGGGCGCTGTGAATCCTACGGAATGGGTTCACCGGATGCCTGGCACGAAGGATGAACTCTGTGCCGTTGGAGTCAGCGGGCCGACGTACTATAGTGAGGATGCCAGGTCCAATAGTAAAACTTTGGCCATGACGGAGCTGGCCCGCACGCTTGAAGTGAAAGTGACCGCGGAAATGACGATGCGATTCCAAGGCGACAGTCGAGGGTCCGAGACGGCCATGCAGGAGGTGGCAGGCTTTGCGAGCGAGGTGGTGCTCAAGCAAGCCCAGGTTCGGGAGCAATGGGTCCATGTGGGAGGCGATCCCCGGTATGGGACGAGCGGGACGATCTATACCCTGGTCTGCATGCCGTTGAAGCGCTGAGCCGAATAGGACGGTCACGGGGCGAATGAAAGGAGGTCGATCGATGTCTGTCTTCAAGTGGCGCAAAAATTTGTGGGTTGTGTCGGTGGTGGCGCGGCGGGAGGACGTCAATACCGGTCCGGAGATCGATATTTTGAAACCGGTCGAGGGCGGGCGCGTGCCGAGCCCGGTGGAAGTCGCCGTCCGGTTCGTGCCTCGCTTGGACGCGGTCGATCTGGCCAGTTTGAAGGTCAGCATCGTGAAGTTCATCACGATCGACATCACGGATCGGATCAAGCCCTATGCCACGGCCGAAGGCATTCAGCTCAAAGAGGCCAACATTCCCTCCGGTAAACACCGGGTGAGGATTGCCGTGTCGGATAAGGCGGGGGGAGTCAGCATTAAAGAACTCTGGCTGGAAGTGTTATGAGCGGGGCGGCGACGGAACTGCGTGATTGGGATCCAAGACAGGAAGGGAAGAGACACATGACAACGACACGGCGGCGATGGCTCAGCGTAGCCTTTGTGTTGCTCGGTCTGCTGGCCGGACGCGAATGGGGCAGCGGGGTGCACGAGAGTCGAGCCACAGAGTTCGACCCGCAAGTCATATACGCCAATTCGGCCCAGTCGGTGGTGTTTGTGATGGGGGCCGCGGGCGAGATGGCTATGTCCGGAACGGGTTCTATCATTCATCGTGATGGGCTCGTGCTGACCAATGCCCATGTGGTGATCAACAAAGAAACTGGTGAGCCGTACGAGCGGCTCTGGGTGTTTCTCAAGCCGGAGCGCCTGACCGGTAATAATCAGAAAGATCTGACACGTCGCGTCAAAGCTCAGCTCGTGGCAGCCGACCGGGACTTGGACCTGGCGGTTCTGAAGTTGGAGCAATTGCCCCAGCCGATGTCGATCATGCCGTTTGGCGATTCCGACCGCGTGCAAATCGGCGACCGTGTGGCGGCGATCGGGCATCCGGAACAGGGCGGACTCTGGAGTCTCACCACCGGCGTGATTAGCGCCTCCTTCGATGATTATAACAATGTCGCGGGCAAGCACATGTTTCAGACCGAGGCAAGCCTCAATCGCGGTAATTCCGGCGGGCCATTGGTGAACGCCGATGGGCAGCAAGTGGGCATCAATACGGCCATCGCGCGCAAGGCGAAAGACGGACTAGCGATCACCAGCGTGAATTTTTCCGTGAAGTCCGGCGTCGCGCGAGCCTGGCTGGCGCAGCAAGGCGTGCAGCTAGCCGTCGCAGTCGCGCCACCCGCGCCTCCGGCCGTGATGGCGTCGCCCAGCGTGACGAAGCCAGCTCCTCAGCCTCCGGCGGTGGCTCCGGCGCCACCGGTGGGCGCACCGGTTCCCCAGCCCCCGGCAGCGGTCCACGCGCCACAGGTGGCCAAGCCGGCTCCTCAGCCTCCGGCCCAGAAGCCCAACGTGGAACCCCTGCCGCCGCCTCGTCCGTTCAATATGGACCAACTGGTAAAGGGATTGATGCACGTCGAACAGGATCTCGAGCAGCAAATGGAGCAAATGGAAGCAGAAATCAAGAAGCGGCGATAGGAGAACATTATGTCCAGCAGCCAGTCACCAGGAAGAACGGGATCGATGCCACAGACCACCGGCCGTGTGTTCATGGCGCTTCTGGCGATGAGCCTCTGCGTCGGTCTTCTCCCGGACGGGGCGAGTGCCGGTGAGGCGCCGGCCGAGAAACTTGACTGCCGCGTCTATGACAAGAAAACCAGCAAGATCGGGCTGGGCCTCATGGTCGCCGGCTTTCTGTTCAAAGCCGGCCCCGAGATCAGCTACAGTGCTCAGCAAGGCGTGACCTGGGACCGCACCGTGCAGTCGTTCATCGTGCGCTACGTTGAGCTCTGCGAGCGGTACAACGCCGGTCTCGTTACGAAGAGCGAGTACGGCCAGCGGCTGAGCCAGATGGAAGATATTTATAAGGAAGCGCAACAAGTCGAGAGCAAGCTCTATGAGGCCACACGCACTCGCGCCAAAGAATCCTCCAGCGAGTTAGACGAGCTGGTGGGACGCAAGAAGCCGTCCGCGTTGGACAGCGCCACGCAGGCCAGTGTCCTCGATGACTCGATCAATCGACTGGCCGGGCGCATCGAGCAGCTCGAACCGATCGGCAATCAGCTCAAACCCGCCAGGCCCTGTCCCTCGCCCGACATGTTAGGCGCGCCTGGAGCGTATCAGGACGCAGACCGGCGCTGCTGACGTGGCGCCGCATCAGGCGCCGACAGAGGACTTCCCGGCGCGAGGCTACGACCGGCACTGAGAGGACGGCTTCTGCATGCCTCGTGGGTGTGGCCGTTCGCGGCTTTGTCGGAGGATCTTGCTGCCACCCGTGACCTGACCCGGATGCCGAAAGTTTCAGTTGGCAGGATCTCGCTGGCTGAAGACGAGGGCCTGTAGGATTTCCGTACGAGAGAACTGTCAGCCGGAGAGATCCAGCTCATGAAGGTTTTGTTAATTTTCACAAAAATACTGCGCGCCCTGGCCCGGTTCCTCAGGCGGCAGGGACCGGTGGCCTGGTTGATCGGGGCCGGGTCTGCGGGGCTGGTGGGGCTTGTGTGGCTGGCGCTGCCGCAAATATTTCTGGCAGGGGAACTGGCCAGCTACGATCTCCGCATGCGTTGGCAGGGCGCTGGCCATGCCGATTCGTCCATCGTGCTGATCGGGCGGGATGCGGCGAGCGACGCGCGGCTGGGCGCGGGGGTCTGGGATCGCGCCCTGTTTGCCAAGGTGATCAAGGGCTTGACCCATGCAGGGGCCAGGACCATTGCGCTGGATTTTCACATGTCGGCGGTCAGTCCGCCGGAGCGGGGCGGCGTGGCGAGCGATCGGGCCTTGCTGGCCGCGACCGGTAACGGCACGGTGCTCTATCCGATTGCCGTGGCTCCCTCAGCCGGGGGCCAGGCCCTACTGCCCGTTCTTCCGGATTTCTTGAGCCGCACGGCGTCGCGATTCGATCCCTCGGTCATGCAGGCGCTGCCGCAGATTGGCCGCTTGGAAAGCCCCTTCCCGGCTCTGGCCTCAGCCGCTGCCGGGCTCGGACATATCGCCGCCTGGCCCGATGCAGACGGAGTCTATCGGCGGGTGCCGTCGTTCGTGGCCATTGGCGAGCAGGCGGTGCCGGCGTTGGGTCTGGCCATGGTTGCGAGTTTCTTGCGCGTGCTCCCTCAGCAGATCGAGCTGGTGCCGGGCGACTCGCTTCGGCTGCATGATGCGCAATGGCCCGATGGCCGTCACCGCACCATCACGGTGCCGGTCGATGCCGAAGGCCGGCTGCTCATCCGTTATGCGGGCCAATGGACCGACGGGCCGTTTCCCTATCTCTCGTTTGTGGATGTGTGGGACGCGGTGGCGGAGGGGCGCGAGGAGGAACTGCGGGAATTGGTGGCGGGGAAACTGGTGATCCTGGTGCATGCGGCGTTGGGTTCCGATAAACGCCGGACGCCCTATGACCTGTCGGCGCCAGGCGGGTTCATTTTGGCCAATGTGGCCAACCAGCTGCTGACGCAGCAGGGGTTGCGCGAGGTGGCGGTGTCGACCGGCTGGCTGCTGGCCTTTGCGTTGGGGGTCGGCGCCGCCGGTGCGATGGTGCTGTGGCCTGGATGGGGCGGGCCTGTGGCGGTCTCCGCGTTGGGGCTCACATATTTGTCGGCGACCTTCGTGGCCATCGGGTTCGACGGCCTCGTCCTGCCGGTCCTGCCGCCGCTCGCCACGCTGGCGGTAGCGACGCTGCTGGCCCTGGGCTGGGCCAGGCATCGCTTGGCCTTCTACGATCCCTTGACGAACCTGCCGAACCGGCGCTTCATGCTCGACCGGCTTGCGCAGCTCGTGCGGTTCGGCACGAGACAGAAGCGATATGGCGCGATCCTGCTCGTGAATCTAGACAATTTTAAGATCTTGAACGATACCAAGGGCCATGGGATGGGCGATCTCCTGTTGCGGGAGGCCACCAAGCGGTTGCAGGCCTCTGTGCAGGGGGACGATCTCGTGGCCCGCCTCGGGGGCGATGAGTTTGCGGTGCTTTTGGAGACCTTGGATGTCGAGACGGATTTGGCTGGCGAGCAGGCGCGAGCGGTGGCCGAACGGATCCTGGTTGCGATGAATCAGCCATTCCGCCTGCGTCGTCACGACCATCATGGCTCGGCCAGTATCGGGATTGCGCTCTTCCGTGAGCAGGACATCGCGGCCGATGCGCTGCTGAAACATGCCGATATGGCCATGCACCAGGCCAAGGAGGCCGGGCGCAATACGATCTGTTTCTTCGATCCGGCCACGCAGGCCGCGCTGGAATCCCGCGTGCAGCTGGAAGGCTGGATGCGCGCGGCGCGGAACGATCAGTATCAGGTCTATTACCAGATACAGGTCGACGGGGAGGGCCGCGCGACCGGCGCGGAAGCGTTGATTCGGTGGCTGCATCCGGAGAAGGGCATGATCAACCCGGCGGAGTTCATTCCGCTGGCGGAGGAGACCGGCTTAATTGTGCCGATCGGGCAGTGGGTGCTGGAGACGGTGTGCGAGCAGTTGCAGGTCTGGGCGCAGGACCAGCATACCCGGCATTTGGTCCTGGCCGTCAATGTCAGCGCGAAGCAGTTTCAGCAGCCGGATTTTGTGGCGCAGGTGTTTGCGGTGCTGGATCGCACGGGGATCGATGCCGGCAAGCTCAAGCTGGAGCTGACGGAGAGTATGTTGGTGAATAATGTGGAGGACATCATCGTGAAGATGATGGCCTTGAAAGCCAAGGGCGTGAAACTCTCCCTGGACGATTTCGGCACCGGCTTCTCCTCCCTCACGTACTTGAAGCGCCTGCCGCTGCATCAGTTGAAGATCGATCAGTCCTTCGTGCGTCATGCGCTGACCGACCTAGGCGATGCCGCCATCAGCCGCACCGTGATCGCGCTGGGGCACAGCCTGGGGATGGACGTGCTGGCCGAAGGGGTGGAGACCGAGGCGCAGCGGGATTTCCTCGCCTCCCATGGCTGCCACCATTACCAGGGCTATCTGTTCAGTAAACCGGTGCCGCTGGCCGCGTTCGAGTTGCTCTTGAAACGGGACTGATGGAGGTTGCATCGGCGCAAGAATCTGTCACTATTGGCAGTCATGGGGCGTACTCACGTCAGAGGGCGAGTCACAAGGAAGCGACGATGCCGTCTTACTTATTCAAGGAGGTTTTTATGCACACGCAACGACAGGCTATGATTCTCAGCGTTCTGGTTGTACTGGCCGTGAGTGTCGGTTGTAGCGAACAGAAGCCGATGGGGCAGGAGGCCGGCGGGCTGGCCCGGACCGACACGCCGATTCAGGATGTGAAGAATATGCCCAAATGGGTCACGCAACGAGGGGCGGCCTTCAGCGGGGAGAAGCGGGTGTTCTACGGGGTGGGCAACGCGGCGGGGCTCCAGAATCCCGCGCTGCGTCGGCAGGCGGCAGAGGGGCAGGCGCGGCGGGACATCGCCCAGACCATGCAGACTTACGTGGCGGCCTTGCAGAAACAGTATCTGGCGGAAACCACGGCGGGCGACATGAGCAAACAGAGCGTCGAGCAACACATTACCGACACGATGAAGCAGGTGACGGAAGCTACGCTCGTGGGGTCGCAGATCGTCGAATATTGGGAGAACCCGTTGCGCAATGAAGCCTATGCATTGGCGCGGCTGGATCTGGAGCAGTTCCTGGACGTGATGAAGAGCTATCAATC
>JAPLLI010000068.1 GCA_026387615.1 Nitrospirota bacterium | reverse complement strand
TCAAGCGGGCAAGCCGTTCCAGGCCATGGGCCCGGCCCTGAGCGAAGCCTTTGAAATCCTCACAGCCCCGGCCAGGCAGATTCTGGATCGCTGGTTTGAATCGGAAGAGCTCAAATCAACGCTCGCGACCGATGCCATCATCGGCGCAATGGCCTCTCCCTCGACTCCCGGCACCGCCTACGTCCTTTTCCACCATG
The DNA here is from genome assembly GCA_026387615.1 of Nitrospirota bacterium. Lineage (GTDB taxonomy): Bacteria > Nitrospirota > Nitrospiria > Nitrospirales > Nitrospiraceae > Palsa-1315. The sequence continues at coordinate 11,819 of JAPLLI010000068.1, read as the reverse complement.
TGATGGGTGAGACAAACGGAAAGCGAGGAGTCTGGGGCTATGTGCAGGGAGGCATGGGAGGAATCACTCAGTCATTAGCGGCAGCAGCCCGCGACCTCAAGGTCGAGATTCGTTGCGAATCTGAGGTGGCGAAGATCCTCGTCAAGGACGGCAAGGTCCTGGGCGTTTCCCTCACCAGCGTGGAGGACTGTTATGCGCCGGTCGTGGCCAGCAATGCCGATGCGCAGGTGACCTTTACCCGTTTGCTGGATGCAAAACAGCTTCCGCCTGAATTCTCCGAAGCCGTCAGCCGCATCAGTTACGAAAGCGCGTCGCTGAAAATCAATGTGGCGTTGAGCGAATTGCCGAACTTTCTCGCCTGTCCAGGCCTGGAACCGGGCCCGCAACATCGCGGCACCATCCACATCAGCCCGGACCTGGATTACATCGAGAAGGCCTTCGACGAAGCCAAATATGGGCAGCCTTCGCAACGGCCCATTCTGGAATGCACCATTCCCTCAGTCGTCGATCCCACCGTGGCCCCGCCGGGCCAACACCTCATGTCGATGTTCGTGCAATACGCTCCCTACAAACTGCGTGGCGCCACCTGGGACGATCTCAGGGAAAGTTTCGCCGATCGCTGTTTCGCCACCCTGAACGACTATGCGCCGAACTTTCAGCGCTCCGTCATCGCCAGCCAAGTCCTGACGCCGCCCGATCTCGAACGGACCTTCAACCTGACCGGCGGGAATATTTTCCAAGGAGCCATGACGCTCAATCAGCTGTTCGCCTGCCGGCCTGTGCCGGGCTTCGCCGGCTACCGCACCCCGATCAAGGGACTCTACCTCTGCGGGGCCGCAGCCCATCCTGGCGGAGGAGTCATGGGCATAGCCGGCGCAAATGCCGCGCGGGAAATTCTCTCATCCACATCGTCGATTGCGAGACTCGTGAAACGTCGTTCGTGAAGCGAATCTCGTTTCGGACAAACCCAACAGATCCGACCAATAAAACTCAGGCCTCCTTCAAAGCCGTTTTCCTGACTGAGGGGGGCAAGGTAACAGGAAGAAATGCTTGGATACAGATAATCTTCGCCGGACTCATCAACCGCACGCGTATAGCGTTGCTTGGCAGCGAGCACATCAGGACTAGCCACGCATTTCTTCTTCTCCGGAGAGACTGTGCAGTCCTTATTGTTCGCGAAAATCAGCAACCGCACCGATGCGAATTTAGTTCTTCTCATAGACGAATCTCACGTAAAACACTTGATCCAGCTCCCACAATCCAGTCAACGAAAATGAGGGAAGCATCCTTTCGTGCGCGGAGACCTGGATGGGAACATATCCAGCGCCTTGCTCACTCTAAAACGCGGCGCACCCTGGCCTTCGCATCCTCACGCCGCTTTCGATTGCTCTCTCGTTTAGCATCGACCTTTCGTCCCCGATAGGCGCCTCTGCCCTTCTTCGAGCCAGCATGTTCAGTCTTTTTGGCTTTGAACGCCATCGCTCCACCTCGTTGAGGGATTGACCGGTTCGCACTATTTTCTTTGGGACCACCGGCCTGGATACATCCTCAATACCTCGGATTACGGTCAGGCAACGCCCGTGCCGACACACCTCTAGTTTCGACTTTTCCACATCTCAGGATGTCGATGCAGGTGCAGAACGGCCAGCACGTTAATGCTCCCTTCCCCCACATAGAAATACACACCGTAAGGAAAGTGACCGAGCAATGCACGGTGCACTTCGTCTTCCACCTGCAGAAATTGTCGGGGATTATCTACAATACGACGGAACACTTGGTCGAGTTCATTGAGAAATCTCGCTCCCAAACCGAACCGCTGACCTTCATACCACACGGCAGCAGCCTGAATGTCGAGGTCGGATTCTGGTTGGACAACGAGCCGCCGTTCCATCCGTCAAATCAACGCTCTCGCAACTTGCGCTCGATGTCTGTGCGGACATCAGTCCACGATCGGCCAGCGCCAGGGTGCGCCTTGTACGCCGCCAAGCGCTCGCGAATGATTTGTCGGTGCCACTCAGGCACGGGAACTTGCTCCGCAGTCGCCGCGATCCGGTCCCACAGCGATTGCACAAAGTCGATCTGCTCGTCGACCGAGAGATCGTCGAACCCTGGGGGAGGAGTGGGGACTATCTTGGCCATAGAGAAAACTCCTACGCTCAGAAGTATATCTCAAACCGAAGATCAGGAAAAGACTGGCAAGTCTGGCGAGGATCGGCAATGGGTCAATCGCCGGTTCCTGGGCATTTTTCAGATTGCGTATCATAAGGAACCGCTAGCAGACCGACAACAAACAAAGCCGCGCACGACTAGGCACTCCAACGAAGCTCCCGCCACATTTTCTTCTGTCGCCAGCAAGATGCTCAAACAGTTTGCCCTCAGCGTCCGTCGCTCGTATCTCGTCATTCGCGAAGCATGAAAGATGAAAGGTTTCGGAGAAGGAGCATTCGGCAGTCCTACGTTTCACCTTTCACGTTTCACAGATGGCGCGCGCAGGAAACAATCGCCGGCGTGATCGTTCACCAGACCTGCCGCTTGCAGGTAGGCATAAATGATCGTGCTGCCGACGAAACGAAACCCGCGTTTCTTGAGATCCTTCGAGAGTGTATCGCTGATTACGTTCGTGGCGGGCACCTCTGCCATCCGCTTCCAGCGATTGACGATCGGCTCGCCGCCGACGAATGACCACACATACGCATCGAATGAACCGAACTCCTCCTGGACCGCAAGAAAGGCCTGCGCATTGGTCACAGCCGAATCGATCTTGAGCCGGTTGCGGATGATCCCGGGATTCTTGAGCAGCAGGGCTTTCTTCTTCGCCGTAAATCGCGCCACCTTCTTCGGGTCAAAGTCCGCAAAGGCCTTGCGATAGCCCTCGCGCCGCAACAAGATCGTTTCCCACGTGAGACCAGCCTGCGCGCCTTCCAAAATCAGCATCTCGAAATGCTTCCGGTCATCGTGAACCGGCACGCCCCACTCTTGGTCATGATAGGTGATGAAATGAGGCTTGGCCCCAACCCACCCGCAACGAGTCTTACTGTCGGGAATCGGACGAACAGATTTGGGCATCAATACAACCATCGGCTCAGAACACAGCCGCCTTCTACTTCAGGTGAACGGGAATACACCATTTCGGTCTCATACGACCGAAGTCGGTCCGCGCATGAGAAACAGCAGGAGCCCGCTCCCGCAGGCTGCTCAAAATGTTCGTCCAGCAAGGCCCAGCGAAATAGCTCAGAGCTCAGAACGAGGAACGCTGAAGTGGGAGTGGTTTCTTTGCTCATCGTTCACCGCTCATCGTTTTCACGCTGGCAAATTGTTGCAGCAGCGCATAACCCTCGGCCCAATCGCCATGCCCGCTGTCTGCGTTGATATGTCCCGCCTGGCCGATATCGACGAAGGAACTCCCCCAGGCAGTCGCACAGTCTTTGGCATGGGCCAGCGAACCGAACGAATCGTTCGCGCTGGCAACCACGAGGCTTCGAAAAGCGAAGGAGTTCATCGGCACAGGCTCAAACCCACGAGCCGTGACAGGGAAGCTTCGGCTCTGCGGGTCCGGCACCGCCACGAGAAACGCGCCATTCAAAGCGAGCGTCGAGCGCTTCGCCCAATGGGCCACCAGGAGACAGGCGAGGCTATGGGCCACCAGGATAGGAGGAGCAGAACAGGCCTTCACGGCAGCTTCCAGCCTGCGGACCCAATCGTCACAGACCGGACTGTCCCAATGGCCCAGCTCCACGCGCTGCCAATCAGGATGGCGCAAGCCCCAGAGCGTTTGCCAATGGTGCGGCCCGGAATTACCGAAGCCGGGCAGGATGAGCACAGGCGTGGTCATAGGATCACGATAATGAGAGAGATTGAGCGGAATCGTTAGCGAACCCAGGGGGCTGGCACAGTCGGATTCGGAACCGCCCGCTCGATCGGTCCCACTGGCCGTTTGGATGGCTCAGGCCCCAGAGGGAGCCCTTCCGACGAGGCATTCCGATTGAGACGAACGATGATGCCGCCCATCACATCCCAGCGGCGGAAATTCTGGCGCGGCGCCTGGGGGTGCTGATTATGGCAATCCACGCAGGACTGAACGATCGCAAGATCCGCCGAGATGGCTTTGAACTGGTCTCCGTCCACGAAGCTGAGGACCCGCACATCGCGATTCTTCTCCAACTGGACGAGGGCCTCGCTTTCAGCGGTCGTCTTAGGGCGATTCGCAGGATTGAGCGGGGTCAGGCCGATCAGGCCCATTTCAAACCCGTTCACTTGCGCGGCAGCCGATTTCACGAATTGAGCCGGGAGCGGCAGGAAATGCGAATCCTTCTGCCAGTCTTCCTTCGGCACGACCCCGCTTTCCCTCAGATGCTCGACCACGTCCAGCACGTAAGCCGTGCGAAACGCCTTGACGATTTCCAGGATGTACCGGGCCGTCTGATCAAACGTGGGATCAGCCGCCTTGGCGGACCAGGCGACGAGGGTGAGACCGACAGACAGGACAAGGATGAGAACCGGGCGACCGAAGCTCAATCGAACCTCCTACAACAACGGCAGAATCAGCATGGTGCGAAGACTCACAAGAAGGGCACAACCTAGCCGATTCGACTTTAGCCGTCAACCGCTCTCGGGGACGTCGTTCGTATCTCGTCGTTCGTGAAACGTAAAACATCCGAATCCGAAAACGAACGACGCTTCACGAGATACGCTTCACGGTCCTTGCTCTGGCGAATTCTCAACAGGGGATATTCACGGCAGGATCGCACAACACCGGCGGAATCTCTGGCGGGCGCATGTACTTACCGGAAGGATCCTGGGACCCCATCGACCCCTTGATCGGCGGACCGCCCGGCATTCCCGGAAGTCCCTGCCCGGCTGAGCCGAACCTCTTCCCAAGACTTGAACTCGCAGAGGAGCCAACCCCGGAACTCGGCACCGATGTAGGTCCGCCTGTGCCTCCGCCAGCACTAGGCATGGCCAATGGCGGCGCAGCTTGCGGAACCTGCCCTGCCTGATTCTGAACCGTAGGAGGAGTTGGCGTTTGCGGCGGCGCCTGCGCACCACAAGGAACAACCAGCAGGCCCACGACCAACAGAACAGCCAGCGAGAGAGTGCGTTTCATAGGATCAACCATTCTCGGATAACAGACCAACTAACAAAGATTCTAACGAGACAGGAGCGAGCAAGCAATGCCACGGGCGGCAAGGTGTAGATAGCAAGTTAACTTGCTATCTACACTGGCGAGACCGAGAAATGGTTGCAGTCATGAATAGGGCGCGCTTCGACGGCCGACGCTTCCCCTGGACTTTGATATTCCAGATTGGAATGTCAAAGCCGCCGTTTCTTGCGCAGACAATCGGAACATAAAATCTTCGGGAAACCGATCGCCATTCCTCTTAACGGCCTTATTCAGATTGAAGGTCGTCAGCCATTCAGCTTCGCCAGATCCGTATCCAGCATGACGCGATGACCACGAATCAAAAGAATAGTCTGCTCTATTCGCACGATTGGGAGTACCGCCCTCATAACGCTGAACCTCCCCCACTTTCTCTAAGCGGGAAGGAGCAGCCAGGCTGTCCGTCACTGCGCGCGCCGCATTAACTCTCGTGAAGCGTATCTCGTTCCGGATTTTGGACGCTTCACGCTTCACGGTCGACGAACGACGCTGGAACCATACGCGTTGCGCGAGCACAGAAGATCATCAGCCCCTATCCCCTCCTTGCTCCGGGAGCAAAGAAAGCGCCTCACGCCCTTGGCCTCTCGTTCCCCTTCCTGCTCCATTTTATTTCGGAGGGCTACACCCAGCCCAACGACGAGGAACGAGCCGGTGACAGCTGGGCTCATAGCGAATCTGGTTCTGCACAATATGTTCCCCTAAGCCGACATACGCGGCAAATTGCTCGGGAGAGAAATTCTGGTGCGCGGTGGAATATTGCGGAAATGCACATGGCCAGAGATGGGCAAGAAGGTAGGGGCGCTTCTCGCAGGTATTCGATTGCGCCGCTTTAAAATACGCACTGGCCTCCGGTCCATATTCTTTCTCTCGCGTAGCATCATCCATCGATTCGTCCAGCGCCATCTTGATGTAGGTGACATTCAAGGTCAGGTCCTGAACCTGGCCTGGCGCCTGACCTTCGACTGGGAATGGGCCAATCGATCCACCCAGCACCGCTGCGGCATGGGGATAATGCTTGGCCGAAATCGCTTGCTTCCACGCATCGCTCCCCAGGTTTTTCAAGGTCCGGCCTTGTTCTAAGTCCGGCTCTATTTTTTCTACATCCACATGATCCGCCTCAGGCTGGAGCTGCATGGCCACATGCATTTCGCGCTCGACGGCATGTTTCAAACGGAAATAGGACCCGAACGTGTAGTCCGGATCATATTCAGCATCGACGATAATGATATTTTCGCAGAGTCGGCGAATGACCGGCCAGGCTGCTAAGTTTTCCGCATGGCCTCCATCGGACAAATATATTCGCTCGCCATACGCATCGCGCAAGTAGGCATGGGAGAGAAAATAGGCCGGGAAAGGCGATGCGTACCACCCGAGTTTCTGCCAGATCCCTCTCACATCTCGCCCATTACTGCGGCCCTTGTAATCGTTGTCGAAAAATCGTCCCGTATCGATGTTCAATGCGGAGAAGACCACGCGCTCAGACGCGCCTGGCACCCCCTGCGTCGTATCGACGGCGGAGCCGGATACTTCGACCAGCTCTGCGACGTCCACGAATGGGAAGGCATCCCCCGCCTGGCTATAGCGCAACCCTTCGGACCCGTACCGAAGCGGTGTGACCTCGAACACCGTATTGGAGAGCTTCGCCCCCTCATTACCCGAGTCTTCATCCACCCGCCAGGTTGCGGTCACGATCGGAACCGGCAGGGGATCATTGGCTTTCTTTCTGGCTTCCAAATAGGGAAGCAGTTCTTTCAGCTCGGCGGCATGCCCATTGTGGAACGTGCGAGTGATCGCGTATTCGTACATGGAGGTCGCGACAAAGCTCGTATTCCAATGCCAGCCAAACAACCCATTCGCCAGCAAATTTAAGGGAACGAGTACCCCGTCGGAGATCGTGGCCATCGTCAGAAACGGTGTATCGATAAAGTCAGCATGTTCCTGGAGGTAGCACAATGCATTGCGTGTGCATTCGGCCGGGTCTTTGGGTGGATCGTTGAATATTGAATCTCGTGTATACCCTCCCTTCATCTGATTCATGTAGTACCAGGTCACCGCATACGCCCCTCCCGATGCACCTGACATCACATCAATTTGATCAAAGTACCCCTTGGCCACTTCAGTCCCTGGCTCCCGCTTGAGCTTTAATTGATGCAGTCCCTTCATCACCCCAATACTGAACGCGGCGGAACGGATTCCACCTCCCGAAAAGGCCATACAGGCCTTCGGCCTGGCAATCGAGGAACTGGGATAGAGGAGGGCCTCTTCCTTGAAATCCGCTCCCATCTGGGCATTGGTCTTTGCCAATTCATTCCGCTCTTTTTCCGCCAGGGCTCCTCGAACATGGGCAGGACCATGGACCACGACTGTATTGCACCCCGTTAACAGGGGCGATAGGGCCACTCCCATCAACAAGGTAGCCAGCTGCCACGTTTTCCCTTGAGCCATTTTTCGAACCTCCTGCTTTGAGGCATTCAACGTCTGCCCTCCACTGCGCGCGTCCAACGGGGGTTGGTCCATCTGGTCTATCTGGTTTTTCTGGTTGGTCGAACCGGAAATTTATCAAGAAGAACCAGATAGACCAGAAAGACCAACCAACCAGACAGACAAGCCTCTACGCGTTGCGCGAGCACAGAAGATTATCAACCTGTCCTCCCACCCTTTCCCCCGGCTCGCTTCTCCCTCCAGGAATGGCACCTGTGTTGGTCCCACTGCGGCCGTCGAGCGAGCACATTCTGATCGTGCGCGCTCCGGGAACAAGGGATCAGCACTGGTGCCATTCCTCTCCCCTCATCGAAGCTGCTCTCGCAACCGCTCACGCCGTCTACCCCAAAAACTCGCATACCAATCCTTCAGCGTTCTATCCACCATGCACGACCAGGCCAAGATGATCACCCCAATCACGGCAAACAATCCCACCGTTAGCATTTTCGGCCCACCATTTCCGGAAGCCTGTTCCAGAAATGCGGGAGGATTATAGAGCCACCACAGCAGGAGCAGAGTCGATCCGAGGAATGAATAGTAGGCCAACTTTCCGCTCATGATTGTGCGCATCACTGCACTCAGCAGAGACCCGTCTGCTGAAGGCGAGGGCTGAGCAATCACTTGCCTCATCGCTTGAAGCGCTGCTGGACCAGGCCAGGTGGAAGAACCTCCTGCCATGGAGCTCGGCGTCGTCACGACCTCGCAGGCAAAGGGAATATTGCCAGGAGCATATCCACCGGTGCCGTTGGCGATCCGCTCGAAGACGCTGATATGAATCTTTGGCGTCGTGACGTTATGGTCCCGACAGAGCGTGACGATGTTCCTCGGGCCCCATCGATAATACACAGCCAACCCGGCGCGGGGATCGTAGAGTTTGCAGTGAATGTCCTGGTGCGCTCTGACAGACTCCCGATCGCCGGAAATAAACCGGAGCCCGCATCGCTCAGCCTCGGCCATCATCCAATCCAACGCCACGAGAGACATCCCCTGCTTCGGATAGCCTCCCCCGACATTGGAATGAGCCCCGGCAAACCACACCTGCTCAATTTGACCAGGCCTGGCCCCCTGCTCGTTCCATAGCTCCGGATGAAACGTCTGCCGCGAGTCGTCGATCGAGAGGGCATGGCAAGCCCGGTTGATTCGACTGCCGGGAACCAGATCTGAGAACTTCACCGGAATGAAAAAATTGAGAAGGTCCCTCAACTCTTCAAACGGCGCCCCAACGGCTGCAACGGTGTCCCACACTCCGACAAACTCGATGGGTGGCTCTCCGGATGGTAGATACTCGGGATGCATGATGGCACCCAATGCCCGGCGACGCTCCGCTGCCGCTGCCGCATCTGCCGCGGCCGGCATCGCGTTGAAAGGGCTTGAATACAACTTCCGCGAATTGATCCCAACACGCCTTTACGCGACGCTTCAGCTCTCCATTGGGAACCTGGGCGACATCGAGAATGCCGCAATATTGAATCATGGCGGCCAGCGCTCTAATGGTATAGGCGCCGCGGCTGAACCCGAACAGATAGAGGCTGTCTCCCGGCTGGTAGACGTGAACGAGTTCGGTATACAGATCGCGAATGTTCTTCGAAAATCCCACCCCGAACGCACCACCGATGATCTTCAAGGGAAGAAAGGAAGAACTTCCTATCCCATCGTCATAGAAAGCGACCTGCGGCCGACAACTCGGATTATTCTTGTGCCCCTGAATATCGACGGCTTCATAGAGCTTGAAGACGTTGGTGCCACGCGCCTTGATGTCCCGGTTACCGGTGCCGTCCGAGCAAAGCACGATATTCTTATTCGCCATAGCTTGCCCCTCCTAGGAATACTGAGAACGTCCTTCATTGTGCATATCGAACGAGATACATGGTCCTTCCACGCTCGCTCGCTTCTCCCTTCAGGGATGGGGTCTGATTGATCTTCCACTGCGCGCATCGAGCGACCACAGCTTTATCGTGGGGGCTCTGCGAGCAAGGAGGGCACCTGGCCGCTCCCGAACGCCTCATCCTTCTCTGCCCCTGCCCGCGCCCTCCACTTCAAATCGTAATATTCCCCGCGATCCCTCGCCCAGGGATCGAACACATTCACCACCCCCTGCAGCTCACCAGCCAGTTCCGGCATCGTGCGCAGGAGCACGCGCTTCAAGGGAGAATCGGGGCTCTCAGGGCCTGGTCCGTTGTTCGTGACCCACTCGACGCCGAGCGTACTGTAGAACTCCGGGCGGAAACTGGAAGTGAAAAATCGGTCGCTGAACAGGCGGCGCGAGGCGTTGAGGATGAACACGACAAACTGGGTTTCCGAAATGGCGAAGCCATGAGGCCGCCGGAACTCTGCCAGCCAGCCCACCACCGTATCGACGTCCTCGATATTATCGACCAGACTGCCGTTCGGATGGCCCAGGCAATCGTTGATGGGCGATTTGTCGTCGTTCAGCTGCGCCTGGGTGATATTCTTAGACTCATCACACTGGTGCTGCCCGTAGACTTCGCGCAAGGTCTGCACGAGCTGTTCCTGCTCGTGCCGCACCTCTTGCTTCGTCTCTCGCTGATCGACGAACTCATCGAAGCTGGTCAATTGCTTCAACCCATATTGCCGGCGGAATTCGTTATAGCGGGGAATGCCCCTCTCCCGGTCCCGGATGAGATCGAGCGCCGCCACGTCGATCTGCTGCGTGGAGGATTGCAGGCGGGGCAGCTGGAGGTTCTGCAAAAATTGCGGATGGTTCTGGAGCGTCAATAACCCCAGCCTCTGGCGGCCCAGGCTGAGCGCCCAATTGGCCAGGCCCTTCTGATGCATGGCCTCGGTGGCCTTACTCCGGAAGGTCTCGATCACCGGCACTTTGCTCCGAATGACATTCGGCTCCCTGTCCCACTCACGATATTCGAGCAAGTCCGGCAGCAAGGGATGCAGCCGGTAGACCGTGATGAACTCCTCGGGGAAATTGAAGGGGGAACCGAAATGGTTGACGCCTCCGTTGATGTCCTCGTCGTTGGTCAGCGTCCAGAGATCTTTTCTGTTCCGATCGAACAGGGCATGGATCGGCGCCCCCTCATACCGATGGTTGCCCAGCCCGAAAATGCCGGGCCCTCCGGCCAGAGCCGCATAGAGGCTATTCGCTTTTCTGGCGTCCTCAGAATCCTCAAGGTGCTGCACGACGTCCTTCAGCGCCTCCGCCACCGCCTCATGCTCGTGGAAGACGCCCTGCCAGTTGGCGTTCATGCCCCGGTGCAAGGGCTCGTCATAGAGCAGTTGCGTGGTCCATTCGATGGTGTGGATCTTGGCGATCTCCGCCGCCACGACCAGCCGGGCCACCTCGAACAATTCATGCGGGGTGACGTCTTTGTAGCGAATCACGCGATCGGCATGGACAGGATCTCTCAAGCCGCTGTCCTCATCGGGAGTAAGGGCCGCCTGTTTCCGGAATTCTTCGACGAAGCTGTTGTGCTCTCGCGCGAAGACGTTGTGATAAAAACTCAGCCCGATGGACCAGTTGTCGGGAAAGGCCGTGGCTTCCTGGCCGGACCATTGGGGAGCGATCGGATCGCCTGCTTCGAAAACCGGCAGGTAGCCCAGCTTGTCGCCCGCCCCCTCTCTTACCGGCAGCAATAATAGTTTGGCCGGATCGCTAGGGTCACGCTTCACACGCTGACCGGATCGCTCGTCATAACCATAGAGCTGCGAGGCGTCCCACCAGGCCGTCACATTATTGCGGGTCGTCTTGGGCGCCCTCGTCAGATAGGTCTTGTCTCCCTGCGTAAAGGTCTCAGGCTTCGTGCCCTCGGCGATGAAGGCCGCGTCAATCTTGTCGTCGGGACGGCAGCCCAGCGTCTGAACCTCCGCTTCGGTCAGCGGTTGCTCGACGTTCTTGACCAGTTGCGTGGCGCAGCCGACGGACTTCCATTCAGGCTGGTTCTGTCCCTCCTCCAGATGCGTGAACCAGTCATGGGTCATGAACTGAATCCAGAAGGCCGCCAGCACATTGAAGAAGGACGCAGGCTTGTACGAGCAGTTCGCCTCTGTCGCATCGCCCGGCAGGCCGTAGCCCTCCCGGCATCTCCCCTGCGCCGATTGTTGCCGCGTGAAGAGCTTGCGGCTGATCACTTGCGGGTCCGGCTTCAAGAGCCCGATGCGATCCCCATGACGATTCTTTGTTATCTCGTTCAGGCCCAGATCGGGGATG